>NZ_BOQD01000093.1 GCF_018332515.1 Bacillus hominis
ATGAGGAGGGACTTACAAAAATATAAAATATTATATTTATAAGTTCATTTTTTAAATATAATTATTTACGAATACTATCTGGGCTCCAAACACCTCTTGCTGTACCCTCAGCCCATCTTCTAGTATCAATTTTAACCTTGATACCAGAATTATATTTCTCAACTGCTAAATTATATAAGAATTCCTCTTGACCATCACGCATTTTGTATGAATGACCATCTGAAACGTCTGTACCATCTTTTAATGCAGCCCAGGCATTGAAATATCCATCTAATCCCGACATACTGTTCACCTTCATATAATATGCTGTTCTATTATATTTAGGTTGAGATGGCGTTTCATCATTAGGACTGTAAATACGATATACATTTGACCATGGGCGATCTTCATGATTAGACTTTGCTGCCGCTGATACTGCAAAACTTGATAATGCTATTCCTGCAGTTAAAGTTAGAACTGTTATTTTTTTCATTTATTCTCCTCCTATTCTTTTACTTGTAAGCCCACAAAAAATATAACACGCACAAATAAATAATTATATGTAAATATAAAGATTTTACAATATTTACATTGCCTTAATTTAAACTATATCTTTTTAACAAATACCTTGTAAAACATATCATTACACAAAGTTTTTCAACCAATAACAACTGTTTTGCTTGTAGATATTAAATAAAACCAAGATAAAAAGTTAACGACTTTATTATCTCTATACAAATAGGGAATAGCAAATAACGTTACTATCCCCTCCGAAGAAAAGAAACCTTATTTTAACTTTCCTATTGATAGATTAACACGATAATTCCCATACTTTAATAGTCGCCCTAGAAAGTTATCCAATTCTTCATTAGAAGCAAAATGTGTTTTTAGTAAATAACATCCTTCACCACTTATACGATGTACTTCAGAAATCCCTTCTTCTTTTTGAAAGAAATTCATAAACTCTTGGTGATTAGCTGTTGTTACAAACAAAGTAACAAATGCAGTCACTGTTTGTCCTAGTTTGATTCGGTTTATTGCGATTGTATATTGTTCAATAATCCCTAAATCCTCTAATCTCCGAATTCGATTTCCTACAGCCTGCCCCGTCATATGTATTTTTTGACCAAGTTCTTTCCATTGTATTCTTGAGTTTTCTCCTAATAATTTCAGTATCTCAAAATCTGTTTGATCAATGATATAAACCAATCCTTTCACCGTGAAAGTAGAAAGCCAGAAAGTGTTTCGCCAACTTATTCTGCTTATCGATACAATTCACTATACTTAGTTTATCCTCTTACATCACATTGTTTATCAGTTATATTTACTTATAACACAGAGGACGCAACAAAAAAATACATCTAGATTTAAAGGAGGTTACAAATATGTTATTACAAGATATTTTATCGTTCAATGAACAATTTGTAGAAAATAAGGAATACGCTCCTCGTGAAGCGACAAAAGTGCCTAAAAAACGTATGGTTGTTGTTTCTTGCATGGATGCTCGATTAATTGAGCTACTTCCAAAAGCTTTAGATATACACGATGGTGATGCAAAAGTTATCAGAAATGCAGGTGGTAAGATTGCTTCTCCTTTCGATAGTGTTATGCAAAGTGTTGTAGCATCAGTATATGATCTAAATGCAGATGAAATCTTCCTTATCGGACACCATAGATGTGGTGCGAGTCAAACTAATCCAAAAGGAACACTTCAAAAAATATTAGATCGTGGAGTAGCTTCACCAGAAATTTTATCAGCGATTGAATATGCTGGTATTGACCTTAAAAAATGGTTATTTGGATTCGATGATGTCTGCGATTCAACTCAAGCTAATGTTAATTTAGTAAGAAATCATCCACTTATTCCAAAAGATGTTCCTGTACATGGTTTAGTTATTGATCCTCACACAGGTAAATTAGATTTAGTAGTTGATGGATATAAAGCATTAAATGGTATGAAAAATTAATTATTATTACTTAAATGGAAGGAAGTTATTAGATATGAATAGACAAGAAGCTACGCAAAAAATTATGGAAGCAAAAATTGCAAAAGGTTTAACATGGGAAGAAATTTCAAAGGTAAGTGAAAACTCTGAAACTTGGGTTGTAACAGCGTTATTAGGACAAGCTACAATGACACGTTCAGAAGCAGAAAAAATCGGTAATCTATTAGAATTAGATGAAGAAGTAGTTCAAGCATTAACAGTAGTTCCACTTAGAGGTCAAGTAATGCAAATGCCTCCTACTGACCCAATCTTATATCGATTATATGAAATGATGTTACAATACGCACCAACTCTTAGAGAATTAATTTTAGAAAAAGCTGGCGAAGGTGTAATGAGTGCAATTAACTTCAATCTAGGTGTGGACACACAAGAAGATCCAAAAGGTGGCGACCCTCGTATCGTGATTACACTTAACGGGAAATTCTTACCATTCCGTACATGGTAATTACCTATAAATCTATCTATATAATTAAAATAATTTTATAGATTTACAAAATCCATCCTTTTTAATCTAACTGTGTAGAAAGGATGGATTTTTACTATGAGATTCTTTTTATACAAGGGAGAATACTATGAATAAAAAATACTTTGATACGAGCTTTAGTGTTCTACAGTGGTTTGTGTTTTTATTAGCAAATGCAATTGCATTGCCTATCATTATTGGTGGCATCTTCCATTTATCAATGGAAGATATCTCAACATTAATGCAACGAACTTTTTTAGTTGTAGGAGTAAGTTCATTTATACAAGCATGGTTTGGGCATCGCTATCCCATAGCGGATGGGCCAGCCGGTTCATGGGTAAGTATATTTGTCATATTGGGACAAGTCGCTATGCATCAGGGACAAAGTCCAAAGGATGTATTACAACTTCTAGAAGGCGGATTAATTATTGCAGGTATATTACTCTTCGTCCTTGGTATAACAGGGCTTGTTCATCGAATTCTACGTTTATTTACACCCCTGGTTACAGGCACTTTTCTTTTAATATTATCTCTTCAGCTTAGTGGTGTGTTACTAAAAGGAATGATGGGATTACAAGGAGCTGTAACTCATCCTGATTATACAACGGCTACTATTGCGCTCTTTGTTTTTGCCCTTATTACTTTCTTATCAATTAAAGGGAAAGGATGGATGAAAAGTTACGCTGTGTTACTTGGAATTTCATGTGGTTGGCTTTTGTATGCAGTATTAGGAAAATCATCTCATATGCCTTCACATACAACGCTAGTTAAGTTACCAGAGGTATTTGCTTGGGGCACACCTAGATTCGATATTGGAATGACTCTAACTGCAACTTTATTTACCTTTCTTTTAGTTGCAAATACAATTGCTGCTATTTCGGCTGTAAAACAAGTGGCTCCCCTATCTAAAGAAAATGAAAAGCAAACACTGAACCGTGGTGTATGGGTCGGAGGTATATCACATATTATCTCATCATTGTTCTCTACAATTGGAATTGTACCATTACCTGCATCAGCAGGATTTATTCAACTAACAGGTCAAAAAAAGGTGAAGTCGTTTCTTATAGCAAGTCTTATATTAGCAGGTATTTCTTTTATCCCCTCAATTGTAAACTTTATATCCTTGCTACCAGGTCCTATTGCTAATTCTGCACTTTTAGCTACATTTGTCCAAGTAATAGGCATTTCATTTCAATCCATTTTACGTGAAGAATTAAAGCAACGCCGATTAACTATATTAGGAATTTCATTATTAATCAGTTTGGGAATAATGTTTCTTCCAGAAAGTGCATTTAGCGGAGTTCCTTCTTCCTTACAATATGTTTTAAGTAACGGATTACTCGTAGGTACTATGATCGTTATTTTGCTAGAGCAGTTTTGGAAAGAGTAAAATTTGTGACTAAGTAAAAAAGCGCCCTGATTACAGGGCGCTTTTTTATACCTAATGACTAATACTAGCCGTTGGGTATAATGTTGTTCCTCCAATTGAAACTTTTATTTCATTTGTTAATGGAACATTTTGTTCATTAATAATTGTTCTCCACCATTCCCATGCAAGACCAGTACATTCTCTAGCTACGATTTTTATATTTTTTGAATTTGGTGGAAGAGGGATAACTGTAGAGTAATGAGCTGTTTTGTCTCTGCCGCTACCATCCCATGTTTTATGTGTTAGTACTTCTTTCCCATTTTGATCAAATGTGAATTCATCCCAAGATACATCAAATTGAGCAACGTAAGCACCGTAATGATCAAGTGTCATTTTAGCACTTGAATATTCTGTAGTTGTCGTCTCAATATAATCTGTATTGTTATGAACAGCAGCAGTTGCATTATCTTTTAAGAAAGTGCTTGTATATGAAATTGGATATGCTGGATTTTTAAGACTTAATTCAGCATTATCTTTAATGATATTTCGGATTTCATTGAAATCTTTAGTAACAACCTTGTTATGCTCTTTCGCATCTCCGCCTAATACTACAGCAGTAAAGGTACTTTCTTCAAAAATATCTTTATACTGTCCACTCGTTTCGACGCTGTTATTCTTAAGTAAGGCTTTAAAAGCAGCTTGTACATCTTTACTCTTAGATGTTGTTTCTAATTTTACATAAACGGTTCTACCATAAGCTACATTTGAAACCATAACAGGTGGAGCCGAATTACTTACACCTTTACGAGTTAACTCACCAAAAGTAACACTATTATCAAAAAGATCGGATGGATTGTTAGGTAGTTCAGCACTTACGGTATAAAATATTTGCTTATATGCCGCTACCATCACTTTCTTCTCTCCATTTGCAACCGCATTAAAATCGATGTTTAGACTGTTATCGAGATATTTAGCGTTAACGTTAAGGGCACTTGCGATTTGTGATTTACTATAAACCATAGATTCTGTATACTGCATTCTTGCAGGTAACGTATGTGTTTTAGAATACTTTTCATTCCAAGTAGATACTAAATCATCTACTGCTCCAGCCACATTACCATATGTCGGATTTTGGACAGTAATTGTATTTTCTTTTCTCATGCCAGGTAAGTCTATACTAATATTCAAAGGCTTTCTCTTAGCCACTAATAAACTCGGTTGATTGTCTGCAAAAGCTTTATTTGCAAGTTGTACCGCTCCTGGATACGTACGATTCACCACAGAATCAATAATCGAAATATCGACTGGTGAAGTTGTAAGTGATTTTTTCTCGCGTTCCACTACTACAAATTTACCATTTGAATTGATACTTTCTTTCGGAACAAAACCCTCTACTTTATCACCATTTACAGCTAAAACCTCTTGATTATTATATTTAAGATTTGCTATACCAGTATCAATGCCACTAGCATTTTTGGTTACATCAGTTATATTACCTGCTTGTGTTTCTGCGAAGGAAATAGATGAATAATTAATAGTGCATAGACTAACTAATAAACATGTAAGGAACTTTCTTCTTTTAGTGTTTTTCTTAATATTCAGAAAAATCACCCCGTTCTTTTTTTAGTAAGATATGATAATGATTGATAAATGATAGCTAACTAATAAACCTACATAAATGCTTTTAAAAGTTCTTGAACTAAAGGAATTACTCCACCTAAAAATTTCAAAACTGCCATTGTGATTTCCATATTATTTCCTCCTTTTTTATTGTTACTGAAATTTGATTTATCTTTATGCCCTCATTATAGGGAGCCCTTACATTTTTATCAATACACTCTTATATGCAATATTACATATAAAAAAGAAGCAAATAAAAAAATGTAACTTTACCCATAAAGTTGCCGCTAAAGGAAGCATATCTTTGCCGGAAATCACATGTTTTTGAGGAGATTTAGTTGATTATTCGAGGGGAAAGGAAGTATATCTTTGCCGTGGATTAATTATTAACCCATAAGCTTGCCGTGAATGCTGTTGGTTTGTAATAAAGTTTGATCAAAAGCATGCTACAAAAATTGATTTTTCAACAGAAGAAACCCAAACATTTCGAAAAAAGTTTGATCAAAATGCTTGGGTTATTTGTTGCTAGTGAATAATTTTTTATAAAAAAGTTTAATCA
>NZ_BOQD01000094.1 GCF_018332515.1 Bacillus hominis
AACCTCTAGCTTAAGCACTAGAGATTTTCTATTTATTTCTTCAATCTCTCAATAAAATCGTTCAATTTATCAAGCGATTTCATATTATGATTACAAGCTACACCATCTTTACAAATATAATTTCCTTTTTTAACAAACGTTCCTGGGATATTTCCTTTTATTTCAACTAAAAACATCCCTACTTCTTCATGTCCATGACATAAGGAACAAATACTTTTTTTATTTATACTTTGGAATGTTCCTTGCAGACCAACAAACTTATTTTTATTATTTTTCGCTATAATAAATTTCCTACTTGATCCCTTGTCAATCCAGCTTAAATAAGATAATTCTTTCATATCCAGTTCTTCCATATCAGGAAGCTTTAATTTTTTCGCCTTAGGAAATAATTTTTTTAATGTTTGTGCAGTAACTTCTTGAAACGGAATTACATACGGATTTATTTTCAGTAAAAATGATTCTGCATCTTCTCTATTTTGGACTGTTAATACCGTATCAATTAACTCTTTCTGTTCATCCGTTAAATTCTCAAATACATGTATTATCTTTTCAATCGCAAGTGATTTTAACGCTTGAATTACTCCTCTATCATTTGCCGTTGCATGTCCATTTGCTAAAATATAAGCTTGTGACTTTATAAAATTATATTGATCACTTCTAATAAAAGCTTCCATCTTTATCACTCCATACAAATTGTTGATCTAGTTTTATTGTATACAATGATCATGTTTTATGAAATGCAAAAGATGATTTAGAAAAGAACTTTACACAGGCATGCCTCTAGGAGGTGTTTTCTTTACTACTATTTTAACCTTTTCATCTCCTGACAAAAGAATCCATCATCTGTTTTCCATTCTGCGTATAGTACATCCTCAAATTTAGTTATACCTTTTTGCTTAATTTGCTTATAAAGCCAACCTTCATCAAAACCCGCTTCCCTCAAATTATCCTTAACTACTTTTCCATCACTAATTAATGAAATAGGTAAATATACAGGCTTATGTTTTAAACTTAAATCATTTATAGTGGGAGATTCATATTTACTTTTTTTCAGAACACTTATGTTTCCGTTAGGTTCCAATATCATATATTCAACTTCTCGGATTGAAAATATGTCTTTTTGTTGCCTAAGCATTTGCTGTAATTGGTCAATATCCAAATGATTTGAACTTAGTTGTTCCCGGTCAATATATCCGTTACGGATAATGATTGAAGGTGAGCCTTCAAAAAAGCTTCTCGTTCCTCTAAATTTTTGCGTTATTACTTCTATTGCATAAATTAACACTACCCATACAAGTACTGCATATAAAATAGACCATATTTTTATTTCCGGATCATATATAGTATTTCCAACAAGTTCTCCAAGAACAATAGCAGAAATAAAATCAAAAGGCGTTAGCTGCGATATTTGTGTTTTCCCTAATATTTTAGTAGCAATCAATAGAATAAAAAAACCAAAAAACAGTTCTATCGTTATTTGTCCAAGATGATTCATAGTTGTTCACCTTTCTGCTTTAACCCGCACTCTATGTATTCTTTTTAATACATAGACGTTGCATTTTTGATATTATCATGCCCATCCATATTCAATACATACAAAGTAAAAAGAGTCTGATTCAAAATAATATTCGAATCAGACTCTTTTACTTTTGTTTATTTAGAATACACAATCTTTTTAATCGTTTCTCCGGAAAGAAAATATTCTTCTGCTAATTGATGAATTGCAATTCCACTTTTAAAAGCGTCTTTAATTGCTTTATTTCTTTCATCCAGTTGTTTTCTTCCGCCAGATCGTGTACCCCATTTATAATGTTTTGTTTCTTGTTTCGGAATGTAAATTGTTTCACCTTGTATATACTTTTGAATTTCAACAATTAAACTCTCTGGTAAAACAGCCTTAGCCTTTACGTATTTCATTTCTGCTCGCCCCTTATTTTTTATGATTCATTTCAATAAGGTGCAAAGCCAAATATAAAACAAATGATATAAGCTCATTTGGGCGATTGTATATTACTTGTCTACCTCACGCAAAGTATCGCCATTTCCATACTTGGCTTTGCATGAGACGTTGCAGTGTCTGGCAATTGAATTGTAATCGCCATGTAAACACCTCCTAATATACCTTTTGATTTCATTTTATTATATGATAAATTTCCATTACTTGCATCTTCATGCTTTTTTGGAGCAACAAGTTACGCAGTTTGATATAATACTTTTTAATTGAATCAAAAAGTATCGTAAGGTTGCATTATGAAGAAAAAAATCATTGTTACAACCGTTACACTATTCATTATTGTCATAGCGTTATTCGGCACGTACAAATTAATGAATGCAAGAAGCTTTCAATTATTTGGAGAGCTAACGAATCGCGTTGAAACAAATGAAAAAGTGATTGCTTTAACTTTTGATGATGGTCCTACAAAAAGTGTAGAACAAATATTACCACTTCTAGATAAGTACAACGCGAAAGCTACTTTCTTTGTTATTGGAAATGAATTAGAAAAAAATTTACCAATAGGAAAAGCAATTGTTCAATCTGGACATCAACTTGGGAACCATACATATTCCCATAAAAGAATGGTTTTCAAAACACCTTCTTTTATTAAAAATGAATTAGAAAAAACAAATTCATTAATCCGTCAAACCGGATATACAGGCGAAATTGATTTTAGACCACCTAACGGTAAGAAGTTAATCGGACTACCATACTATTTAAATAAAAATAATATCGAAACGATCACATGGGATCTTGAACCTGATACTTTTTATAAATCTGCGGCTGATAAAGTTGACTACGTCAATAAGAATATAAAACCTGGTTCTATCATTTTATTGCACTCTATGTATGATGAATCTAATGAAAATTTACAGACCATTGAAGGTATTTTAGATTCTTTATCTAAAAAAGGCTATCAGTTTGTAACAGTAAATGAACTGCAAAAAAGAGCAAAATAAAGTGAAACTTTAATCAGTGGGGGTTTTGTCCATCCCCCACTGATTAGTAGTTGAACCAATCGGGCTTTTACGGGATAAAAAGGTAGCGTATCATACCACGATACGCTACCTTTCTTATTAAATAATTCCAAGTACATTTAAGAATACGATAATAATCGCAATTGGTGCGATATAGCGAAGTAAGAATAACCATAATACGAATAGTTTATAGCCTTTATTTTTACTTACACCAAGCTCTTTCATTAATACATCTTTCTTCATTTTTAAAGGAACAAAGATGGAAACTAATAAAACACCAAGTGGCATTAGTATGTTACTAACCGCATAATCTGCTAAATCAAAAATTGTTTTTCCAAATGGTTTCACATCACTTAACAAACCGAATGATAATGCTGATGGAACCCCAACAACGAAGATTAATAATCCAACGATAAGGGCCATTTTTTCACGTTTCCCTTTACTTTTACCTTTAGTTGTTAAAGATGCAACGCTAATTTCTAACATCGAAATTGCTGATGTAATAGTAGCAAAGAAGAATAGTAATAAGAAAACGATGAAGAATAATTTTCCGAACGCCATTTTACTGAAAATAGCTGGCAATACGATAAATAATAGTCCCGGCCCTTGAGATGGTTCCATTCCAAATGCGAATACAACTGGGAAGATCGCAAGCCCTGCAAGTAATGTAATAACAAGCGTTAAAGCTACGATTGAAAATGCCGAACGTGGTAAACTTTCTTCTTTAGGTAAGTATGAACTATACGTTACCATAACGGCTACACCGACAGATAGTGAGAAGAACGATTGCCCCATTGCATATAAAATAATTTCTGACGTTACATTTGAGAAATCAGGTTGTAAGAAGAAGCGAACTCCTTCTCCAGCACCGTCTAATGTAAGTGCTCGAACGATTAATACAAAGAATAAAACGAATAGTGCTGGCATGAAATATTTATTTACTTTTTCAACACCATTTTGCACGCCTTTACTTACGATAAAAATAGTAATAAGGATGAATAATAGCTGTGATCCAACTGCTAAATACGGATTGGAAATGATTTCACCAAACGTAGCTTCGTATGCCCCATTTCCTTCCCATAGTCTACCTGTAATTGCATTCCATAAATATAATATAATCCAACCTCCTACAACGCTGTAGAAAGAAAGTAATATGAAACAAGTTACAATCCCTAATTTACCTAACCACGGCCATAACGTTTTAGGAGCAATCTCTCTGTACGCATCAACGGCCTCTTTTTGTGTACTTCTTCCAATAACGAATTCAGCTAATAATAGCGGTAATCCAATTAATAATGTGAAACCGATGAAAATAAGGAAGAATGCACCGCCCCCTCCAATGCCGGCCATATATGGGAATTTCCAAATCGCCCCAAGACCAATTGCTGAACCTGCTGCAGCTAATACGAAACCTAATTTCGATGTCCATTGCTGTGAATTCATCTTTTTATCTCCTCTCTTTTTCTATTTCTTTTTTCGTTATAATCTGTCTATGTTCATATTGTTCTATTACCAACCCGATCTAATACAGCCACTTCCTTTCAACTAAAAAACGCCCCTACGTAAATACGTAGGGACGACAAAAATATCGCGGTACCACCCTAGTTATGAAGATACAACAAAAGTAAGACCTAAATAAAAAACGCCCCTACGCAAATACGTAGGGACGATAAAATATCGCGGTACCACCCTAGTTATGAAGACACAACAAAGTTAAGACCTAAATAAAAAACGTCCCTACGTAAATACGTAGGGACGATATATATCGCGGTACCACCCTA
>NZ_BOQD01000095.1 GCF_018332515.1 Bacillus hominis
TTCCCTACATTTTCTTTCTTCACTTGCGGTGAGACATTTCCTATATTTTCTTTTTTCGTTTGCGGAGAAATGACGTTGTTAGGTTTCATTTTATTAATTTGAGGAGCAATTAACTCACTTCCCTTTTTTATTACATCTGAAATTTTATATTCTTTTTTCGGTTTAATCGGCGGTTGTGGCGGCTGTGGTAATACATTAATGGAAAACTTAGTATTTTCTTTCGTAGTCGGTTTTGGTTTTTCTACTTTCTCTACAACAGGTGGTTTTTGAATGACTGACGGTTTTTCAACTGGTTTCTCTTTTTGCACTTCTTTTTGTACTTCTTTTTGTGGCTGTGGCTGCACCTGCACTTCTTTTTGTGGTTTCACTTGCATTTCTTTTTGCGGCTTCACCTGCATTTCTTTTTGCGGTTTTACCTGCATTTCTTTTTGTGTTTGTTGCATAGCTGGCTGCTGTGTAATAGGTGCTGATTGGTACGTAATTTCATCTTCATCTTCTATTCCAAGTGGAGTTGGTGTTGATGCAAACTCTTTTTGTTGCACCTCTTTTACATATTGTTTTGGAGGCGTAGAACCCGCTCCAGCCTGTTGTTTCACATGAACGCCGTTTGATGGTACTTTAATTTTCATTCCTGGCATAATAAGGTCTGGATTACTAAGCTGTGTATTTGTTTTTTTTAGCGTCTCAAAATCCACTCCGTACTTTTTGGCAATTTTCCAAAGGGTATCCCCTTTTTGCACGATATGAATTTTCAAATTTTCCCCCTCCTGTATAACTTATCTATAAGTAAAAACACTTCGAAGTAACACTTTCTAAAAGAATTTAATTTCATTTTACTTTTATCACTTCATACAATATGGTTTGAAGTGGAATAAGCATAAAAAAATCACAATGATTTCCTCAACACAATGTATGCCTATTTCATTCTTGTTATGATTATATGTACGAAAAAAAGCAACGGAAATCCCGCTGCTTTAAACGCGCTCTAACATACGATTTAATGCAAGAACTGCCTCTTCTGTTACTTGTTTCTCCACACGAATAACGTTAATTTGTTCTCCTCTTTCTATGTTCTCAAGTGCCCATAACAAGTGAGGTAAATCAATTCGGTTCATTGTTAAACAAGGACACATAAACGGATTTAGTGAAATAATTTCTTTATCAGGATGTTGCTGAATAATTCGGTTCACTAAATTCATCTCTGTACCAATCGCCCACTTACTTCCCGCTGGAGCAGCTTCAATCATATCAATGATATATTTCGTTGATCCTGCATAATCGGAAGCGGCAACAACTTCATAACAACATTCAGGGTGAACAATAATATTCATATCCGGATGATTTTTTCGCACATTTTCAATATTTTTCACAGTGAAATTTTGATGAACAGAACAATGGCCTTTCCATAAAATCACTTGAATTTCTTCTATATCTCCATCGTACTCTAATGAATCTGTATGCGGGTTCCACACTGCCATTTTTTCTAACGGAATACCTAAATCATGCGCTGTATTTCTTCCTAAATGTTGGTCTGGTAAAAAGACGAGACGCTCTTTTTGTGTAAACGCCCAAGACACCATTTGTTTTGCATTAGAAGAGGTTACTGTCGCTCCTCCATTACGACCACAAAACGCTTTGATCGCAGCTGTTGAATTTACATACGTTAATGGAATCATCGTATCCCCAAATAATTTCGTGAGCTCTTTCCATGCTCTTTCTGTTTGTTCAATATCTGCCATATCTGCCATTGAACAACCTGCGCGCATATCTGGTAAGATGACAACCTGTTCATCTGTCGTTAACATATCTGCCGTTTCTGCCATAAAGTGCACACCACAAAACACAATATATTTTGCCTCTTTATTACTCGCTGCAACTTGCGCGAGTTGAAGTGAGTCCCCTGCTGCATCTGAAAATTGCACCACTTCATCTTTTTGATAATGATGTCCTGGAATAAATAGTAATGCCCCCATTTTTTCTTTAATTTCACGGACACGCTCTTCCATCTCTAATGTAGACATCGTTTGATAGCGCTTTGGTAACATTACTTCGATTGGCTGAACTTTCTCTAAAATACCCATTTATGATTCTCCCCCTCTAAACCACTCTCATTAGGCCTCAATATTAAAACTAATATCAAGTGCTTTCACTGAATGTGTTAACGCTCCAAGTGAAATATAATCCACCCCTGTTTTTCCGTATTTTGATAATTCTTCAATTGTAATACCACCTGAAGCCTCCGTAACGATGGCACTTGGTACAATTTTTGAAAACTCACGAATCTCTTCTGGCGTACGATTATCGAACATAATAACATCTGCGCCGGCCTCTATCGCTTCTCTCACTTGCGCCTCTGTCTCTGTTTCGACTTCTACTTTCACCATATGTCCCAATCTTTCTTTCACCGATGTAACAGCTTTTGTAATTGAGCCAGCAAAAGCAATATGATTGTCTTTAATCATGACACCATCATATAAACCGAATCTGTGGTTAAATCCGCCCCCGCATACTACCGCATATTTATCAAACATACGTAGTCCCGGCATCGTTTTTCTCGTATCACAAATGCGTGTATGACTGCTATCTAAAGCAAAAACCGCCTTACGTGTCATCGTCGCTATCCCGCTCATCCGCTGGATAACGTTTAATATAACGCGCTCTGCCGTTAATAATGATGCGATTGGGCCTTGCACGGTTGCAATTTTTTCGCCTTTTTCTACAAGATCCCCATCTTTTTTATGAAGTTCAACTTCAATTCTCTGATCAATTAATTTAAATCCTTCTTCAATTACTAAGCGCCCTGCAAAGACCCCTGTATCCTTTACAAGAAAAGTTCCTTTCGCAAGTGCATTATCGGGAAAGATAAGCTGAGATGTTACATCCCTTTCTCCTATATCTTCTAGAAAAAATCGATTTAATGCTTCCTTAACTTTTAACGTATTCATAAAACCCCTCTTCCCCTTATTAAACAAGTTGTAATTTTTTTCTCACTCGAATAATCTCTTTTTTCACGCCATTTTTTTCTGGATAATCAATGCGATAATGACCACCAATACTGTCTTCTCTTTGCAAAGCTGATACTGTTATAAGCTCACAAACTGTTAACATATTAATAAGCGTTATCTCTTCATTTGTAAGTGCATCATATTGTAATATCATATTTCGCACACCGTACCTACTAAACCATCTCTGAGCATATGATAAATTTTTCTCAGTTCGCACAATCCCAACATGCTTCATCATGTATTCTTGTATTTCTTCTTTCAACGGTAAATCATTAAGAGCTATAAAACTTTTCCCTCTCTCTTCCAGCACATTTTTTCTTTCCTCTGCTGGTCTAGCTAAAATGTGTTTTCCTATTCGTCCTCCAAACACAAGACCTTCTAATAATGAATTACTCGCCAATCTGTTCGCACCATGAACCCCATTACACGCCACTTCACCGACTGCATATAAGTTTGAAATGGACGTCTCTCCGTTACAATTCGTCTTCACGCCGCCCATATGAAAATGAGCACCAGGCACGACCGGAATAAGGTTCCCTTTTAAATCAACGCCATTCTTTTTACATAATGATGAGACGGTCGGAAAACGTTGTTCAAAGTTTTGAATAGTTTCGATGTTTAAGTACACTGTTTCACCCGCAAGAAGTTGTTCATGAATAGCCCTTGCCACTACATCACGCGGTGCGAGATCTTTCCCGGGATGTATACCCACCATAAAACGCTGTCCTTTTGCATTTATAAGGACAGCTCCTTCACCACGGACTGCTTCAGAAACGAGGCCACAACATCGCCCGTCCACATATAACATTGTCGGATGAAATTGTACAAATTCTAAATCAACAAGTTCTCCCCCTGCTCGATATATCATCGCAAGTCCATCGCCTGTAATTGTCTCATCATTCGACGTAAAGGCGTACAAACCACCAATTCCCCCTGATGCTAACACCGTATTATCAGCATAGTAACGCTTCAGCTTCCCTTCACTATTTCGCGTTAAAGCTCCTATGCATTTATTATTTTCTATAATAAAATCGAGCACCATTTCATGCTCAACGACAGTAACGTTCGGAACTACTTCTTGTATTAAATGCTCTAATAAATTTTTACCAGTTGCATCTCCTCCCGCATGTAAAATACGCCGTTTTCGATGCGCTCCTTCTTTACCAAGGTGGAGCCCTTTTTCATCTCCATCAAATTTCATTCCATTTGTAATAAGCTTACTTATTTCTTTCGGCCCCTCTTCAACTAAGTAACGAACTGCTTCTTCATTGTTATAATGGCAACCTGCCACTAATGTATCTTCAAAATGCCCACTCGGATCGTCATATGTAGCAACAGCTGCTGCAATTCCTCCTTGAGCTAAATGTGTATTGTTATTACGTCCTGTTTTTTTTGTGATAATTATCACATTCTTTTCGTGGCAAAGCTCTTTCGCAACACGAAGCGCCGCAACGCCACTTCCAATAATCAAGACATCTGCACTTGGCATAATTGTTGCCTCCTACTTTACACTTTTCAACTGTCTTGACACCTATATTTACATAGTTTTAAAATAATGACAAGAGTTTTTTTACAATTCCTATTTTCACTACCATTCTAAAAACGAAAATAAAGTGAAACTTTAATCAGTGGGGGTTTTGTCCATCCCCACTGATTATTAGCTGAACCAATCGGGCTTTTACGGGACAAATGTCACTCTTACTGAAGAGAGGAAATTACATGATGATATATCTAGATTATGCAGCGACAACACCTATGAGCGAAGAAGCTTTAGAAACATATATACAAGCGACAAAAACATATTTCGGAAATGAACAAAGTTTACACGATATCGGCGGAAGCGCATCATCTTTATTACAAGTTTGTAGAGAAACATTTGCAGAAATGATTGGGGGTAAGGAACAAGGTGTATTCTTTACAAGCGGCGGTTCAGAATCTAACTACCTTGCGATTCAATCCCTTCTAAATGCTAAAAATGGAAAGCACATTATTACCACACCTATGGAACACGCATCGATTCGAAGTTATTTTCAATCCTTACAATTGCAAGGCTATACTATTACTGAGATTCCTGTTGATAAAAACGGGATAATTCATTTAGTAGATTTAGAAGCGGCTATTACGAAAAATACTGTTCTAGCAAGTATACAGCATGGAAACTCTGAAATCGGGACCGTTCAAAACATTGCAGAGATCGGAGCACTTTTAAAAAAATATAATATTTTATTTCATTCAGATTGTGTTCAAACGTTTGGTAAACTTCCAATAGACGTTACAGCGATGAAGATTGATAGTCTCTCTGTTTCAGCTCATAAAATATACGGACCAAAAGGAGTTGGAGCTTGCTATATAAATCCGCAAGTTCGCTGGGAACAAATATTCCCTGGAACTTCTCATGAAAAAGGCTTTCGTCCTGGTACAGTGAACGTTCCTGGAATCGCTGCTTTTTTAACAGCCGCAGAGCATATATTAAAGAATCAAAAGGAAGAGAGCTTTCGTTTTAAAGAGTTACGATCTTATTTTTTAGAGCAATTACAAACACTTCCTCTAGAAATTGAAGTGAAAGGACATTCTACTTCTTGTTTACCACATATTATTGGGGTTACAATAAAAGGAATAGAAGGTCAGTACACAATGTTAGAATGTAACCGTCGCGGCATTGCCATTTCCACTGGAAGTGCTTGCCAAGTCGGTAAACAAGACCCTTCAAAAACAATGCTTGCAATTGGAAAAACGTATGAAGAGGCAAAACAATATGTCCGCTTTTCTTTCGGACATCACACAACGAAAGAACAAATTGATACAACTATTCATGCACTACACACAATTGGAAATCAATTTTATAGAGGTGTTAAATCATAATGAAACAAAATGAACAAAAAAAGATTTTAGGTGAAGAAAGACGACAACTTATCCTTCAGTGGCTTCTTGCTGCAAATGAACCGTTATCAGGAAATGAGCTATCTAAAAAGACAAACGTAAGTAGGCAAGTTATCGTTCAAGACATTTCCTTACTAAAAGCACGAAATGAACCAATTATTGCGACTGCACAAGGGTATTTATATTTAAAACCACAAACAAGGCAACAAGCTTTTGAACGCGTAATCGTATGTCAACATAAACCGGCAGAAGTACGTCAAGAACTTACCATGTTAGTTGACCACGGCGTTACGATTAAAGACGTAAAAGTTGAGCATCCTGTATACGGCGACTTAACAGCATCTATTATGGTAAGTAATCGCTTTGATGTAGAGCAATATTTACAAAAAATCGAAAACACAAACGCTTCCTATCTTTCGCAACTAACAGATGGTATTCACTTACATACAATTGAAGCAGATTCTAAGGAGAAATTAGATGCGGCTTGTGATGCACTAGATCGCGCTGGATTTCTCGTTTATTAATGTAAAGCACAGAGTTTTTATAATTCTCTGTGCTTTTATTTTTCAAATGATATAATATTGTAATCAATTGTAAAGGAGTATTAAATATGGGAATTGAACTCGTTCACTTTAGCACTGGTAAACCAAAACAAATGAAATATAACGAAGATAAAGAAATGATCACTGGTATATGTAAAGAGCCTACAGAAGAAGCTTTCCTCTCAAAGGATGGATTCCTTGGTGATGATGTAGCGGATTTAAAACATCACGGTGGACCTGACCGGGCTGTTTGTGTTTATCCATATGAACATTACGCACTATGGGAAGAAGAATTTCAAACAACACTTCCAGCTTCCACATTTGGCGAAAACATTACAGTAACAAATATGTTAGAACGTGATGTTTGCATCGGAGATACATATCAATTAGGTGAGGCAATTATTCAAGTTACACAAGCGAGAGTACCTTGTAGCACAATTTCAAAACGCCTTGGTATCCCTGGCATATTACCACGCATTGTAGCAACTGGATACACAGGTTACCTATGCCGCGTTCTTCAAGAAGGTACTGTACGTAAAGATTCTAAAATCACATTACTAGAGCGTCCATCAAACAATGTATCTGTTTTGTTCTCTAACGAAATTTATTTTCATAATAGAAAAGATAAAAATGGTATTGAGAAGATTCTTGCTGTCCCTGAACTAGCTGATATTTGGCGTGGTCAGTTAGAGGATCGTCTTGCGAAGTTAAAATAAAGTGAAACTTTAATCAGCGGGGTGGTGTTCATCCCCCACTGATTATTAGCCTTCACCAATCGGGCGTTTACGGGCAGCCCGACTCCCACCTAACTTCTTTGCTCCAGCCGAATTTTGAGGTGGGAGTCTTACTGCCCGTTAATGTGGGATAAAGAATCCCACCTTCTGCAGGTGGGATTTTATTAATCTATCAAAATTTTATCTGTTGCTTCAATAGAATAGACCGCTTGCTCTGCCCCAAACCGATAGTACGTTTGAATTAACTTCATACGTAACCTTTCTAAAAGTTTACGCGAAGGTATATTAACCATTTGTGTTACTGCAATTACTTTTGATAGTTGTAATTCATGAAAAGCATAACGGATTACCTCTTGAGCGACTTCCGTTGCATATCCAACTCTCCAATACATCGGCAAAAATTGATAGGATACTTCAATCTCTTGATTCACATCATTTGGATCGAGCGAGACTACTCCCAGAAATGCTTTTGTTTTCTTCTCTTTAACAATCCAATACCAACAGTTTTCTTCAGGATGCAACATATCATTCAAAACATCTCTAATCGACTCTTCTTCACGCGGTCCACCAAGATATTTTCTCACTTCTTCATTTAAATATAGTTCTTTTATATTTTCGTAATCTAATTCATGAACTGTATTTAATAAACAACGTTTCGTTTCAAGCAAGTTTAACAGCCCCCTTACTTTTTACAACCAATAAGAAGAATAACTCCCAAGCACAGTAACAGAAAAACCAAGTGCTTCAAGTTCCATCGTTACGCCTGGCAATAATACGTCATCGTATGCTTTATCGACATCGATTAAGAAAAAGTAATTTCCAAGACCTGTTTTCATCGGGCGAGATTCAATTTTTGATAAGTTTAATTTTCTCCATGCGAAAGCTGATAACACTTGATATAGCGCTCCTGCATAATCTGCAGGTAACGTTATCATAAGCGTCGTTTTCTCTCCGCGATTTTCTCCGTTGTTTGGGAGTACTGCTTTCTTTTTCTTATGGAGAACAAGGAAACGTGTATGATTGTTTTTATGCGTATGAATATCATGTCTTACAATTGTTAATCCGTATTTTTCTGCGGCTGCTTCATTTGCAATGGCAGCGATTTTCTCTTCAGGATGTTCTTTCACATATTGTGCTGCAGCACTTGTTGATGTCATATCTCGAACGGTTACCCCTTTTAATTCTTCATTTAAAAACTTATGACACTGTGCGATAGCATGCGGATGAGAATGTACTGCATATACTTCTTCCCACATTTCTGCATACTGCGGATGTACGAGTAAATGTTGCTGAATTGGTACTGTAATTTCTCCTACAATAGAAAGCGGTTGCTCATGTACGAGATAATCAACCGTTATATTAACTGAACCTTCTATAGCGTTCTCTAACGGTACGACCGCATAATCTACATTTTCATTTGCGGCTGCATCTATACAATCTGGAATCGTTCGATACGGTACATGCTCTGCTTCCGGAAAAAAACGACTCACCGCCATATTTGTAAATGTTGCCTCTGGTCCTAAATATCCTACTCGAATCATCGTCTTTTCCCCTCTTTTTCGTTTTCTTACTGTTATACCATAATTTTTTATATTCTTCTATGTAAATTTCGAATATTTAAAAAAAGACTAGTTTTCACTAGTCTATATGTTTTCTATATTCTCTTTGAGCGAAGAAGAAATAAATGATGCATGCAGCGATATAAAATAGAATAAACAAACCTACTTTTCGTAATGATCCATCCATAAAGATCGTATTATGAAACGTATATAACGCAACCGCACTATGCATACTCCCGACTATAATAGGCGCAAAAAATAGCATACACAATTGCCAGCGAGAAATCTTCCACACTTCTTCCTTCGTCATTCCAAGCTTAGAGAGCGCACCGTACTGCTTTCGATCCGATGCAATATTATGAAACCATTTAAAATATACGATACTACATGAAGTAAGAAAGAATAATATACTAATGAATGAGCCTACAAATAGAGTAATATCGCCGAACTCTTTCATATTCACATATAACTCCATATTACTTCGAAATGCGTTATTATCATCTTGTTTCATATGTTTCCGTAAAGCTTCATTTAATTTTTTCGTATTTTCGATATTTGGTAATGTGTATCCTCTATACATCATTTTTTCAGCATCCGGAACCTTATTTGCTATACTGTCAAAATCTTCATCATTCATGACGAAAAACAGACCATTAATGTGCGAAAGGTGATAGTTAAATTGTACCCCTTCTTTCTGACCGTTAAATGCGAATAGATACGTTTTATTCATTACTTGTAATTGAATCTCTTTTTGATCATATACATTCGGATGGTTACGCTTATTATAATAAACAAGTGTAACTGTTCCTTTTTTAGGATGATACGTTTTCTGCTTTTGTTTTCTTGCCTCTTGATTGTATTCACTTTCCTTTATAAGCGGCGCTACCTCTGTTTCTCCCTTATTGGACTGAAAAGATGCATACACTCCAACAAAACTCATAGATTGAAAATCATCATATCCATATTGATGCAGTAATTGTTCAACCGTACCTTCCTCAAAGACTTCATGAGTAGAAACACCTTTTTCTATATATGAAAATGAATGTGCGCCCCCGTCCCGCCACATATCTTGCATGCTAGAAAAATATAAGAACACCGTACCTGTTGCCGTAACTACAAATGTCGTTGCCATAGAAAGCATAAAGAAAAATCGACCATTTTCCTTCATTCGATGTGACAATTGATTTACTATAAATAAATACGGATATGTATACATAATCTTTTTATTTCGTTTAATCATTTCTAACAATTGGATTGTACCGTGTGTAAAAGAAAAGTACGTTCCGAAAAAGACAAGTATAGACACAGGGAAAAAATATAATCCTATCGTTTCCATTGTCACTTGTAGCGCTAACGCATATCCTGTCCCTAAACAAATAAAGCCGAATATACAAAGCCATATTGATGTTTTCTTCTCTTTTTTATCCGTTCGAAATTCTTTTAATAACCGAATGATTTTTATATTCCATATACGTAAAGCACTTATAAAGGATAAGATAATAAAGACGATCATATATGTAACAAATGTTACACCAATCGCTTTCACGTCAAATATGACAGGGAGTTCTTTCGGAAGACGCATTAGCATGCTAAACACCATGAAAAAGAGTTTCAAAAAGATCATACCAAGCCCAATACCGAAAATATTAGCAAATATCCCGATCAATATTTGTTCGGCCATAATCACTCCTATTACGTTAGACTTCGTTGCGCCCATTAACATATATAACCCTAATTCTTTCTTACGTGCTTCTATGAAAATAGAAGTAGAATACAAAATAAATACGACGAAAAAAGAAATAATTATAACATTACATATGATAAGTCCCCAGCGTACGTTTTGATACCACATCGTTTCTTGCATGTATGGATGTACAATAACAGACATGTATGCAAAGGACGCAAATATTGCAAAACAACTACTTAAGAAAAACACTTTATAATTACGCCAATTTCCCTTTATATTTTGCAGCGCTAATTGCCGAATGTTCATCTATCGTCCTCCTGTAACTTACTACATAGGCAAAAAGCTAGAGGTTTCCCTAGCTTTTTACGTGTTTTAAATATCCTCTTTGCGCGATCATAAAGTAAATGGCAGAAGCTAAAATGTATGCTCCAATTACAATCGCACCTGATTTCCATAAATCGATATAAAGCATTTTCCCTAACGTATGAAGGGCAAATCCACTATGAATCGCACCAATCAAAATTGGGATAAAGAAGATAACGCCCATTTGTCGAATCGCAATTTTACGTATTTCTTTATCTGTCATACCAATTCTCTTTAACGATTTAAACTGAATACGATCCTGTTCTTTATCATTAAACCATTTAAAGTATGTCATACTACAAGCGAAGAAGAAGAACAGTACTGCTACGAAGAAGCCGATGAACATTGTAATTGCTCCTGCTTCTCTTATATTTTTATAAGCAAGCACTGAGCTTTTCAATTCTCCTTGTTTTTCTGGTGCAATTTCCTTTTTCAAATCTAGCACAAGCTCTTCTGTACTTTTCCAATCTTCAATATAATAACCATAATATTTCGTCTTTTCTCCATCTGGTACGAGCTTTGCATATTTCTCAAAATCTTGATCATTCACAATAAGATAATTGTCATCATTAAACACCGAATATGAAGTTGGTTCATTTAGCTGAACAAACTGTTTTTGGCCATTCATTGTAACTTCATATGGCTTCGTACGATCTATCTTCACTAAATCATTCGTCATATCACTCATGATCATCGTCGCACTACCTGGTGCATTATGAACTTCGCTAATTTCTTCCCTTTTTTGTTTACGCACTTCCGCATTATATACTTTCTCTGAAATAATTGCAGTTGGTACTTCATGCTCACTGTTAAAAAACGTTACCTTCTGCGTTGCAGGTAGTTTTACAAAATTTAATTCTCGTGCATCTTCAAATCCATGTTTTTTTACAATTTCTTTTACTGTATCTTCATTAATAATGTTATGCGTATTTACTCCCTTTTCCTCATATGAAATAGCATGAGGCGTAATATCTACCGTTTTCGCACTCATATTTTCATAATATACATAAAGCGTACCAACTGCTGAGGAAACAACCGCCGTAATGATAGAAATGACAAATAGAAAACGAGCATTATCTTTCATTTTGTAAATAAGATTGCTAAGGACGAACATGTTTGGATATGTATAAAATGATTGTTTTCTTTTTTGCAACGCTTTTAATATGACTGTACTACCTTGTGTAAACAGTAAATATGTTCCGCCAATTGTCAGCCCTACAATCGGTAAAAAATACATCATGAAATTCATAATTGTTACTTGGAAACAAAGGACATATGCAGCAATGATACATCCTATACCTGCTACACATAACCATGTAAATGCAAAAGGCTCCACTTTTTGTTTTCTTGCTTCTCTTAATAAATCAATAATTTGCAAGCGTCCTACTGTCCAAACGCTAAAGAGTGATAGGATTAAAAAGAGGATAAAGTATATACCTGCTGTAATAAGAACTGCTTTACTATTCCATACAAGCGGCAATGTTTTATCTATGTTCAATAATACACTTAATGCTTGAAAGAAAAGTTTGGAGCAAAGCATTCCAATTCCAATACCTACTACAATCGCAATACTACCTAACATCATTTGCTCTAATATAATCATGCGGCCAAGTTGAGATTTCGTTCCGCCTATTAACGTTAATAGACCAAATTCTTTTTTTCTTGCTCGTAAAAACGTTGAATTTGCATATAAAATAAAGAGTGCTGAGAAGATGACTACAATATAATTCATCGATTCTAATCCTTTTGTAACCATCGTCTTCATACTAATATTACCGCTTACTACATCTGGGTGATAAATAAAAGAAGCATACATGAAAAATACGACAATCGATAAACAACTACTAATAAGAAACGCTTTATAATTACGCCAATTTCCTTTTACGTTATTAAGCGCGAGCTGGCGAAAGTTCATGATATTCTCCTCCTAGCATCGCAAGTACGTCCAAAATTTCTTGGAAAAAGGCTTGCTTCGTTCTTCCTTTATGTATCTCCGAGAAAATTTCTCCATCGCGAATGAAGAGGATGCGTTCACAATAACTAGCAGCTACTGGATCGTGCGTTACCATTGCAATTGTCACTTTCTTTTGCTCGTGTAAATCTTGCAATGCTCCCATTAATGATTTGGCTGACTTAGAATCTAAGTTTCCAGTTGGCTCATCTGCTAAAATTAACGTCGGTTCATGAATGATCGCCCTTGCAGCAGCTGCACGTTGTTGTTGTCCTCCCGATACTTCGTATACTTTTTTATTTAAAATTTCTTCGATATTTAAAAACTTCGCAATTTCCAGTACTTTTGTATCAATTTCTTTTACAGATTTCTTCGCCATTACAAGCGGCAAAATAATATTTTCTTTAATCGATAACGTATCAAGTAAGTTGAAATCTTGGAAGATGAAACCTAAATGTGTACGGCGAAACTCTGCTAATTTTGCAGCACGCATTTGATTAATTTCTTCACCATTTACAAGCACATGACCTGAAGTTTGCTTATCAATTGTTGCTAATAAATTTAGCAACGTTGTTTTTCCGCTTCCTGAAGGACCCATAATACCTACAAATTCGCCTTCTTCTATTTTAAAATTTATATCATGCAAAGCAGTCGTCGCTACTGAACCTTTTGATTGGTACACCTTCGTTAACCCTTTTACTTCAAGAACACTCATTTCTAATCCCCCTATGTGTTTTCTTCTTACATTTACTATAAGAAAAATAAGAAAAAGAAACGAGTGATTTCCCTTACAAAACGTTTTGTTATCTTACAGTTTTGTCATTTTTCTCATTAATGTATGATATTCTTCATCTTTTGCAAATTGGAACGTGAAAGTCGTGCCTTCCCCTTCCGCCGATTGTACATAAATTCCATGATGTAAATTATCACAAATTTCTTTCGTAATATATAAGCCCATTCCAGTCGCTTCTCTCGTTTTACGACCATTTATTCCCGTAAAGAACGGATCAAATATACGCTTTACATCTTGCCCTGGAATACCAATTCCATTATCCCTAATATGTAGTAATACCTTTTGATCCTTCTCTTCAATTTGAAATTGAATTTCTTTTTTCTCTGTTTCTGAAATTTTCGTATACTTAATTGCATTCACAACAATTTGGCTCATGGCGATACTAAACCACTTTCTATCAGACGCAATCATACAAGTCTCCTCTTCAAACATCAGTTTCGGAAATACAGAAGATTGAATGAACGACTTTCGATTTTCATTAATAATATCTCGAATGACATCTATAACATTTACTACTTCTACTTTATAATCTTTCGAAAACTGATCTAACCTTGCCATATGTAACGCTAAATCTAAACCATTTAAAATACGGTTATTTTCTTCACGAATACTTTCAATCGTTCTCCTTGCTTCACGGTGTTCCTTACCATATTTCTGTAACAATAATTCAATAACGGATACTGGTGTTTTCATTTGATGGATCCATTGGTTCATAAAAATCATTTGCTGTTGCTCTTTCGCATGCTGTTTATGAACTTCATTCATATATTGCTGTCTTAGCAACGTAAACGCTTCAACGACCAGTTCTTGCTCTGACGTATAAGAAGTATCGATAAGTAAAGAGTCATGTAATGTATGTCCACCGGCAATATACTGTTCTATTCTCTTTAAAAACACACTTCGTTTTCGGTAATCGTAAATAAGGTATACACTAAACACAACTGTCCCTAATAAAAGTCCGTATAACCATGTACTCCAGTCTAGCGAACGCTTTTCTAAAAGGCTTTGTAACTGTAATACGAGCCCAAATAAACAAAGACTTATAATATAAGAAAGGATTAAGGAAAAACGGTCTATGAGGTAATTTTTAACCTTCATGCCCTTCGCCCCACTCTGTAAGAAGCGCATAACCGTACCCACGCTTTGTGACAATTGCATTTTTAATACCTAACTCCTCTAATTTCTTCCTTACACGCTTTACATTCACAGTTAATGTATTATCATCAACAAAAGCTACTTCATCCCATAAAGCCTCTAACAGCTCTTCACGTGTCACGTATTGATTCGCTTGTTTCATTAAACATTCTAATAAATAAAATTCATTTTTTGTAAGTTCAGTTTGTTGACCTTCCCACTCTACTGTGTGCTGTGATGGGAATAATAACAATCCATTAACACCTAAACAATCACTTTCTGCGGCCAAAGCATACTCACCATATCCACGGCGAAGTGCACTCTTCACCTTTGCCATTACGATGTCTAAATGGAATGGTTTTGTAATATAATCATCCCCGCCATTCTCAATCGCCATTACTTGATCCATTTCCCCTGTTCTTGCAGAGACAAAAATAATTGGTGCATTCGATACTGTGCGAATTTGGCGACACCAATAGAAACCATCAAAGTACGGTAAATTAATATCGAGTAACACTAGATGTGGATTTACTTTTACAAACTCATCTTTTATATGACGTAAATCACTTACTCTAAATGATTGATAGCCATACCTTTCTAAATGCTCCTCTAATATTTCCGCTATTTTTTCATCATCTTCTACAATTAATATTTTATACATATTCCTTTTCTCCCCATAAAATATTCTTCTAAAACCATTCCTTTTTCTATTATAAATTGAAACTTTAATCAATGGGGATTTTTTCCTATATCGACTTATGGTTCACCTATACGAATCAGATTTTTACTGGACTCAAATAGCGAAAAAAAAGACTGCCATATTTCGGCAGTCTTAATCGATAAATTCAAATTGATATTCAAGAATTTTTACAATATCTCCGTCTACTGCACCACGTGCACGAAGGGCTTCATCAATACCCATTCCACGCATTTGACGAGCAAATCGGCGTACAGATTCATCACGTGAGAAGTCTGTCATTTTGAATGTTTTCTCAATATCATAACCAGAAATAACAAATGTGCCATCACTTTCGCGTGTAATTTCAAAATTAGATTCAGATTCAAATTTGTACATTACACTTGCTTCAGATTCTTCTACATCATCATACATTGGGAATTCTGGTGTTGTTTCTAATAAGTTCGCTACTTCAAATAGTAAGTCACGAACACCTTGTTTCGTTACAGCTGAGATTGGGAAGATTTTTACTTCGTCTCCCACTTTCTCTTTAAATGCTTGTAAGTTTTCTTCTGCATCTGGCATATCCATTTTGTTTGCTACAACAACTTGTGGACGCTCTGTTAAACGCATATTGTATTCTTTTAATTCATTATTGATTGTGACATAATCTTCATATGGCTCACGGCCTTCTAAACCAGACATATCAATAACGTGCACGATTACACGTGTACGTTCGATATGACGTAAGAATTGGTGTCCAAGTCCAACGCCGGAGTGTGCGCCTTCAATTAGTCCAGGAAGGTCAGCCATAACGAAGCTGCGGTTATCACCTGTTTCAACAACACCAAGATTTGGAACGATTGTTGTAAAGTGATACTCTGCAATTTTTGGACGCGCTGATGATACAACAGATAATAATGTAGATTTACCTACACTTGGGAATCCAACAAGTCCAACATCTGCTAGCACTTTAAGTTCTAGCGTGACATCACGTTCTTGACCTGGTTCCCCGTTCTCAGCGATTTCTGGCGCTGGGTTCGTTGGTGTTGCGAAACGTGAGTTACCACGGCCACCGCGGCCACCTTTTGCGATTACAGCTGTTTGTTCATGCGTTACTAAATCGGCAAGAATTTCACCTGTTTTTTCATCTTTCACTATTGTTCCTGGTGGAACCTTTACAATTAAATCTTCAGATTTACGGCCGTGCTGACCTTTACTCATTCCGTGCTGACCGCGATCAGCTTTGAAATGACGTTGATAGCGGAAGTCCATTAATGTACGTAAGCCTTCCTCAACAACAAAAACAACATCTGCACCTTTACCACCGTCGCCACCTGCTGGGCCACCTTTAGGTACATACTTCTCACGACGATACGCAACCATTCCGTTACCACCGTCGCCGCCTTTTACATATATCTTGACCTGATCTACAAACATTATTTCACCACACTTTTTTCGATTAGTTGTAATATAACTGAGACTTCTTCGTCTCGTACTGTATAAGAAATGGAATACCATTTATTGTTTTGGTTCGCAAGCCAATTCTGTAGTTCTTCTACACTCGTTAGCTTACCACGAAAATCAAAAAAGAAACGAGCATTCTCCGCGTCACATTCAATTGTGATACAAACATAATTTTCAACATATACGTCTAAACTATGCTGAAGCATTAAGAAAAACTGATTCGTCCATGTACATACAGTCTCATCTAGATGAGATAAGTTATGTAATTTCCCTAATACTTCGTACTCCAATAAGCACGGTTGCTGTTTCCAATTATATGTTAAAATCCACTCTGAAAATAAAGGCATGGATAGCCCCATCAGATTGGATTCTTGTCTCGCTTCTTGGACAAAACGATCGATGAGCCTATGAATCTCTTCCACTTTTCCAAGGGAAAGATTTCCTTTAACCATCTGCAAACGATTGAGCCAATCATGTCTTGAGTGGCGCAACGCATCTATAATTGTCCATTTTTCATTCATTTAGATACCCCTTAATATAGAAAAACTCTAACCTGCACTCAGGTTAGAGTTTTCCGTGAGTTCTTATGCTTCTTGAGCAACAGGATATACGCTCACTTGTTTGCGGTCACGACCAAGACGCTCAAAGCGTACTACGCCGTCAACTTTCGCGTATAAAGTGTCATCGCCACCACGACCAACGTTAACACCTGGATAAATTTTTGTACCGCGTTGACGGTAAAGAATTGAACCACCTGAAACCGTTTGACCATCTGCGCGTTTAGCACCAAGACGTTTTGACTGAGAGTCACGACCGTTCTTTGTACTACCTACACCTTTCTTAGATGCGAAAAACTGAAGATCTAATCTTAACATACGTTACACCTCCTGCACTTTTTCTATTAAACGGATATACTTTCCGTAATCAAGTTCAATCGTCTTAAGCGAAACAACCAATCCTTCTAAAAGTATCTGTGCTTTTTCTGCTGCATGAACGTCTAAATCATTAGGCAATTCATACGTTAAGAATCCGCCATCACTTCCGAGTTCAATAGTTGCTTGCACATTACAAAGTTCTTCCACTGCATTTATAGAACCAAACACAACCGCTGTAGTTCCAGCACAGACAAGGTCTTGTCCATGTGGCGCATAATTGGCATGTCCAGTCATTTTAAATGATTGGATACTTCCTAGTTTCGTGCGACTTATCGTAATCTTAATCATCTTAACCAGAATTAAGCGTTGATAGCTTCAACAACTAGCTTAGTGTAAGGTTGACGATGACCTTGTTTCTTACGATTGTTCTTTTTCGCTTTGTATTTGAAAACGATGATTTTTTTAGCGCGACCTTGTTTTTCAACTTTCGCAGTAACTGTTGCACCTTCTACAACTGGGCTACCAACTTTCACGTTTTCGCCACCAACGAAAAGAACTTTGTCAAAAGTAACAGTTTCACCAGCTTCAACATCTAATTTTTCAATGTAGATTGCTTGACCAGCTTCAACTTTAATTTGTTTTCCACCTGTTTCGATAATTGCGTACATACTTGCACCTCCTCTTAATTACTAAGACTCGCCAAAAACGAGGTAGACATAAAATGTCTTTAAGGAACCTGTCTTGTGCGGTTGTAGCATATAGCAGTTTAGGTGCTATAAACTATAACATAAAGATGTTACCATGAATCATTGCCTATTGTCAATGAATGTTCTGCTAACTATTTTTTCCGTTCTACAATTTCTTTCTTACTTCCAAAACGGATAATAGCGTACTTTTCGATGATATCATCTTTGAAATAAATTTCAAATGGAATATTTTTTTGTAATTCTTTTTGTAAAAATATTTTTTGTACTTTTTTTGAAGCACCAATCAATACAGCTTCATCCTCTATATTACCATAAGTAATAAGCTCTCTCTCTAGCTCATACGCAATTGTTTCATTAGATATAACGTAACCTGTCGCTTTACAAGGCGCACACTCTTCTAATAATACGTCACGTAACGAATGTTTCTTGCGCTTACGCGTCATTTCTAAAATTCCTAATTCCGTAAATCCAAGCGCTCTCGTATATGTACGATCATCTTGTAAAGCTATCATTAAACGCTCTCTTACCTTCTCTTTATCTTCCCGTCTTTTCATATTAATAAAATCAATTAATATCATACCACCAATATCACGGAGTCTTAATTGACGTGCAATCTCTTCGGCAGCCATTTCATTTGTGCGAAGTACCGTATCTTGTAAATTTTGTTTTCCAGTAAACTTACCCGTATTCACATCAATTACAGTCATCGTCTCCATTTGTTCCACAATTAGATAGGCACCATTTGGTAGCCAAACAATTTTTTGAAGTGCTTTCTCGATTTCACGCTCTATTCCAAAATGATTAAACATCGAAGATTTTTCATTATAAAAGGTTACTCTTTCTTTCCCTACTTTTTCTTCTAATTCTTTCACTACACTTCTCGTATCTACAACTACTTTTTCAATCGTTTCAATTGGGTTCTCCTGGAATACACGATCTAAAAACGTCGCTGGTCGATGAAGTAGTAAAGGTGCCTTCCCTTGATCTTCTTTTCTTTTTACTTCTTCATATAACTGCTGCAACCCTTGCATTTCAGCTTGTATTTCATCGATTGTCCCTTTTTCAGAAGCAGAACGGAAAATGTATCCACCCGTTCCTTCCACTTCAATTTCGAGTAGCTGTTGTCTTCTTTTATTATTTTTTATTTTCCGAGAAACAGCGCGCATTTCATCATATGGCATATAAACGACATACTTCCCAGTAAATTCTATCTTCGCCGTTAATTTTGGCCCTTTCGTATCAATTGCCTCTTTCGCAACTTGTACAAGTATCGCCTGTCCTTCATGTATACGATATGAAGATGGCACATCATCGTATGAAAGATATGCATGTTTCTCTAATCCGATATTTACAAAGGCTGCGTTCATTCCAGCAATTGTTCTTACGATACGCCCAACGTAAATATGTCCGACAATTTCCTGCTCTTCATTCCGTTTCCATAAAAGCTCGACAACTTTTTGCTTCTCTTCTATCGCAACACGCTTTTCCGAACCAGTATAATTAATATATAACGTCTTCAAAATTCTTTCCTCACTTTATAATTTTCTTTGCTTTTACAATAATAAAAGGTTAGTGTCATCGTCAACACTAACCAATTAATTCTTCAACAGATGAGGTTGTTCGTTTTTCAGCAAAATACGCATACAACAATTCATTTTCGTCCAACGTGTAATGCTCTTTATATTTTCCATGGACGATAATAGAGTGTTTATATCCTCTACGAAATTTTGTAAAGATCGTATACAAGCGATCTTCTGTGTTCACCTCAATAGATGCAATCTTTTCAATATCTCTTTTATTCCCATAATAACGTTCTAATAAAAAGCGCATAAATGCGTAACGTCTTTGTTTCCATTCTTGATATAAAGAAATCGCTAGAAAAACGAGTAATACCCACATCATAATGTTATTACTATTCCAAAGTAACTGCCATCCTAATATTACACTAAAAAAAACACATGACAATTTCATCATCTTTTCATGTGCTTGTAAATAAGGAAAACGATATGATAATACATTAAATAATACTTTGCCGCCATCAAGTGGCCAAATAGGCAATAAATTAAACCCTAAAATAATGACATTATTCCATACAAAGAAATGGTACAAATTATCAGTTACCCAGCCCGTTTGATACAAAATATAAGCGACCGCAATCATCCATATATGCTGAATTGGCCCAGCCATAACAACAATTAATTCTTCTTTTAATGATTTATTCCCATGCTCTTCCATTTCAACCACGCCACCAAACGGCAAAAGCTGAATTTGTTTAATACGCCAATTATAATATACAGCGGCAAAAGCATGCCCTAGTTCATGAACTAAAACGATACAAAATAGTAATAGTAACTCTTTAAAACGTGCTGTAAAAATACCAATAACGATAATAACCCAAAACAATGGATGTACTGTAATTTTCGTTAAAACATCTCTATATTTAATCAAATGAAATCACCTGAATAGGATCAATAAATTTTTCATTCTTTTTCATCGCAAAATAAAATTTACCGTTTTTATTATTTTCATCACTATTCACCGTTCCGATTTTTTGTTTTTTCGAAACGTAATCATATAACTTCACTGACATATCGTTTAAATTTCCGTACCAAGACTCCGTGCCATCAGCATGCTGAATCTGAACTGTATTTCCAAGTTCCTCTTTCTTGCCCGCAAAAACAACGATACCTTCATTTACTGACTCCACCGTTGCATTTGTAGCCGTTTGAACAAATACACCTTGACCATTTTTTTGAAATCCTTGCATCACCTTTCCAGAGGCAGGGATCGCATAATCCTTTTGCTGAATAGCCTCTTCTTTTTTCTCATTTGGAGAAAAGAACACGAGAGGTTTTCCAAACTGTTTTTCATACCATTTCGATATAGTAGCAAATTGAAATTCTTCTTGCATAACTTTTTCTGTAACAGCTCTAGTACCATCAAAAGAAGAAGGTGCGTTCTTAAATAAAATAGCAACTGAAAGAACTAATATTGCTGATAGTAAAACTTTGAAGAGAAAAACTTCTTTTCGAAATAGAGGATGAATTTCCTTCTCGCCCTCTTCAATAAAGACCGTTTCGCTATCAAAATCTCCTCCCGCAAAATACCGCTCTTCCTCCATCCTTTCTTGTTCTGCTTTCCTTTTCGCAATCCGCTTTTTAATCTCTTCCACACGTCTATTCTTCATACTGTCTCCTTTCTTTAGTTAGCCTTATTCAAATAGAAACAGTTATATACAGTTTGTACATATGTATGAGTTATAGAAGGAAGATATTCATGCGAAGAAAAAAGAAAACACTCCGCATTTATGCGAAGTGCTTTTAACGGATTCCAAAGAAATTTTTCATCTTTGTAAATACCGATACTTTTTCTTGTTCAAATGCTTGTAATGGTACATTCTCACCTAATAAGCGTCTTGCGATATTACGATAAGCTATTGCTGCTTTCCCGCTCGGTTGCAACGCTACAGGCTCACCTGTATTCGTAGCACGAATAACTTCATCATCATCCTCGACAACTCCAAGAAGCTCGATTGACAATGTACGTACGATTTCATCAACATCTAACATATCCTGTTCATGAAGCATATGACTACGCACACGGTTAATGACAAGTTTCGGTGGTTCAATATCCTCTTTCTCTAAAAGCCCGATAATACGATCCGCATCACGCATTGAGGATACTTCTGGTGTTGTTACAACGATTGCTTTATCCGCACCTGCTACAGCATTTTTAAATCCCTGCTCAATCCCCGCAGGACAATCAATTAATATGTAATCATAATCTTGACGTAATACTTGTATTAATTCATCCATTTGTTCAGGTGTTACCGCCGATTTATCGCTCGTTTGTGCTGCAGGTAATAAATAAAGATCATCAAAACGCTTATCTTTAATAAGAGCCTGAGGTAAACGACAACGCCCTTCAACGACATCAACAAGATCAAATACAATACGATTTTCCAGCCCCATTACTACGTCTAAATTGCGTAAACCGATATCTGTATCAATTAAACACACTTTTTTTCCAGATAACGCAAGGGCTGTACCAATGTTCGCAGACGTTGTAGTTTTACCTACTCCGCCTTTTCCAGATGTAATTACTATTGCCTCTCCCACAGCTATACAATTCCCCTTTCTAACTTTGTTAAATTAGGTCTAAGATGAGTGAGAAGTTGCAGGCGATCGACAACAATGTGATTGTTCTCATTAATGTACGCACATTCTGCCGCCTCCGCTCCGTCTTCTTTCTCTTCCGGAGCCCGCATTGTCACATCACTAATTCGGAGTTGCATAGGATTCATAATAGATGCAGCAATAACAGCTTCTGAATCTCCATCATACCCCGCATGTGCAATTCCTCTTAATGATCCCACGACAAAAATATTCCCCCCAGCGATAACCGTTCCGCCTGGATTAACATCTCCAATTAATAATAAATTCCCTTTTACATGTAACACTTGTCCAGAGCGAACAATTTTGGAAATAGGGACAATTTCTGTTTCTTCTTTCCAAGCTATTGCTTCTGCTTTTGTTATAACATCACTTTCAATTGATTCCACAACAAGGTTCTTCTTATTGCGAATTAACGTACGAATCTCTTCTTGTTGTACTTCTGTTAAATAGCGATTTCCTACTTTAACACGCACTTCAATTAAAGAACGTCCGTCACCCTCATAGTAATGTGTAGAAAGTTTTTCATCCAATTCTTTTAGTAGTTCAGAGAATGAACAGCAATCATCTAAATGAAGTATTATTCCATCTTTTGTCCCTTTTATCGTTACATTTTGTTGCTTTTTTTCTTCCACTAAAGTTCACCCCACCGATTCAATTCGACATAAAATTAGAAAATCCTTTTTTCTTTTTCTTCTATCGCTTTTGAAAGACGCACTAAATATCGTCTCAGTGGGAAACAAACTATTAATAAGAAAATTCCATTTAGCAATAAAGTAGCAAGGAGACGATCTGTGAAAAAGACAGACGCTGACATGTGAGTACGTCCTAACAAAGTTAAAAACCCATACACATAATACTCTAATGCTGCAATGCTAGCTAATACGATAGAAACAACAATAAATAAATTCAATTGCAATACCTTCATCGCACTATAAACTAAATAAGCTACAATCGGATAAGCAAATATATATATTCCGACCAGTTCTGTGTATACGGTATCAAATAAGAAACCAAATAATAGTCCGTAGTAGATCCCTTGAATCGGACTATAATACACTGTAATAAAACATAACACAATTATAAAGAAATGCGGTGCTGCTATACTGTCTTTCCAAAAAACTTCGGTTGGAACAACAGTAGAGAACATGTTTTCAAATAAAAAAACAAAAAGGAGCAAAAGAGGAAGAGCTGCTCTTTTTAAAATCTTCATCATCTCTTCTTCCCCTCCTATTCTAACGGCGCCGAAGGCGTCTCACGTTTAGCAACCGTAATATGCTCCACGTCATTTAAATCAGCAGCAGGTTTTACATAAGCTGTTTTTGTTAAACCGTATGGATCTGGCTGAACATCAACGATTTTCCCAATTACAAGACCTTTCGGGAAAATATCACCAAGTCCAGATGTTACAACTAGTTGATCTTTTGCTACCGGTGCATCTGAGCCAATCTTTGTGAAAAGAAGCAATTGTTTTTCTTTATCGTAGCCTTCAATCAATCCAAAGATTTTTTCTTGTCCTTGTACAATAGCAGAAACACGGTTTGTTCGACTCATAGAACTTAACAACTCTACTGATGATGTAAACTGAGATACACTTTTCACTCGTCCAACTAAACCTTGTGAAGTGATTACAGCCATATCTTTTTTAATTCCTTGCTGTGCCCCTTTATCAATTCCAATTAAATCGTACCATTTATCTGGATTACGAGAAACAACAGTAGCTGGAATTTCAGTATAATCGCTCATTAGCTCTGTTTTACCAGTTAACTCTTGTAGTTTCTTTTTATCATCTTCTAATTGTTTTACTTTTCCTGATAGGTCTGCATAATTATCTAATTTTGCTTTTAATTCTTTATTCTCTTCATACGTGCGCTTTACATCTTCTACGTTTTCGAAGAATCCGGCAACATAATTCGCTGGCTTTTGGAATACACGTTCTACAACACCAACAGTATCTTTTATAAACTGCTCTGGCCATGTTAAACTGTTCCGTTCTTTCAATGAGATTCCAATCAATGCCACGAGAAGAATAATACTAACTAACAAAACAATTAATCTTTTGTTTAAGAAAAACTGTGGCACGTTCACACCCTCTTAATTTTACTGATTTTTATTTTGCAATATTATCGAGCAGCAGTTTTGAAAAGGTCGATATTGTCTAATGCTTTACCCGTTCCAATTGCTACGCAATCTAATGGGTTCTCTGCAACAAGAACTGGCATATTTGTTTCTTCACTAATAACCTTATCTAAGTTACGTAGTAATGCTCCGCCACCTGTTAATACGATACCACGGTCCATAATATCTGCCGCTAATTCAGGTGGAGTTTTTTCTAACGTATTTTTAACTGATTCTACAATCGCATCTACTGTATCTTTTAATGCATCTGCAATTTCTTCTGGTTGAATTAGTACTGTTTTTGGTAAACCACTTACTAGATCACGACCGCGAATTTCCATCGGCTCGATACCTTCTGGCTCGCCCGCAGAACCGATTTCTAATTTTAGTGCTTCTGCTGTTCTTTCACCGATCATTAAGTTATAGCTCTTCTTAATGTACTGAATGATTGAATCGTCCATATCATCACCAGCAACACGAACTGATTGACTTGTTACAATACCACCTAAAGAAATAATTGCAACTTCTGTTGTACCACCACCGATATCAACAACCATACTACCAGTCGGCTCCCAAACAGGTAAGTTTGCACCAATTGCTGCTGCAAATGGTTCTTCGATTGGATAAGCATCACGAGCACCAGCTTGACGAGTCGCATCGATTACCGCACGTCTTTCTACAGCTGTAATACCAGATGGTACACATACCATTACGTATGGTTTACGTGAGAAGAATCCATTTGATTTTTGAGCTTGTTGAATGTAGTATTTCATCATTGTTGCTGTTGTTTCATAATCAGCAATTACACCATCTTTCATAGGGCGAAGTGCCACTACGTTTCCTGGTGTACGACCAATCATTTGTTTTGCATCGCTACCTACCGCAACGATTTGTTTCGTATCAGTTTGTAATGCTACTACTGAAGGTTCACGTAAAACTACACCTTTTCCTTTCACATATACAAGCGTGTTCGCTGTTCCTAAGTCAATTCCAAGATCGCGAGTAAATCCACCAAATCCAAACATATCATTTATCTTCCCTTCTTATTTTCACGGACTCATTTTTCTTACTTTATATTTATAAAAACAGTACGTTTTTTATATCTGTATCCTTCTTGTAGATAATTTTCTACAAAAAACTCATAAATCACATTATAAAACAAAATAGGTAAAAAGAATAGTCTTAAATATGACCTTTTTCCTTTAAACTCACGAATTTATGGTCACCTATTATGATATGATCAAGCACTTCAATTCCAATAATCTGGCCACATTCTACTAGTCGTTTTGTAACTTCAATATCTTCACGGCTCGGCGCCGGATCTCCTGAGGGATGGTTATGAAGACATATAATAGAGGCTGCTGCCCGGCGGAACGCTTCTTTAAAAACTTCCCTTGGGTGCACAATCGATGTATTTAAACTTCCAATAAAAATCGTTTGCCTATGTATAACTTGATTTTTCGTATTCAAATATAAACAAACAAAATGCTCTTGTTGCAAAAAACGCATCTCTTCCATCATATAACTCGCGCAATCTTCTGGACTTCGAATACTATATCTATTTTGATATTCTAAACGTACCATTCTTCTACCTAATTCAAAAGCAGCCATAAGCTGCGACGCCTTTGCAATCCCAACACCATGAATGCTCATCATCTCTTCTAACGTTGCATCCTTTAACATTCGTAAGCCGTCAAAATGATGTAGAATATTATCCGATAACGTTAACACCGTTTCTTCTTTGGAACCCGTTCTGAGTAAAACTGCAAGAAGTTCTCGGTTCGATAAACTTCCTGCTCCTTCTAACAATAAACGCTCCCGTGGCTGTTCTTCTCTCACAACATCACGAATACCGTTCATCTCTCCACCCCTTTTTTACGATTTCTCCTAAAGAAAACCCCATGCAATTTTACGCATGGGTTACATCACTATCAAGCTGTTTTAATTCACGGACAAGACGCGCAATTGGCAAACCAACTACACTGTAGTAGTCCCCTTGAATATGTTGAACAAAAATAGACCCTTTACCTTGAATTCCATAGCTTCCTGCTTTATCAAGTGGTTCCTTCGATGCAACGTATACGTCTATTTCCTCTTCTGTTAATTCCCAAAATGTTACTTCTGTACGTTCATAAAAAGTTACCGTTTTTTCTTTCGATATAATTGCAACACCTGTGTATACTTCGTGTGTTTTCCCTGATAATAATCGTAACATTTCTTTCGCCTCAGCCTCATTAGACGGCTTTCCAAGAATTTGCGAATCATATGTAACAATTGTATCTGCACCTAGTACAACGTGATCACTATGGTTTTCTGCCACAGCAGATGCTTTTTGCAAAGCAAGCGACATAACAATATCAGAAGGTGATGAATATGCGCCAATCGTCTCTTCTACTTCACTAACAACGATTTCAAATGGCACATCAGCTAATTCAAGCAGTTCCTTCCTCCTAGGTGATCCTGAAGCTAAAATAATTTTCCTCATATTTTCTCCTTCCCTTCTCACATGAAGCAGAATAATTCAAATCAATCGTATCAAAGGAATAGTTTCCCCACAAATTCTAGAAATATCATTTTCTCTAAACAAAATAATAGTTCTTTTTAAATACGATTATATTCTGCCCATACAGAATGCACTTTGCTCTAAATTCAAAAGAAAAGAAAGAA
>NZ_BOQD01000096.1 GCF_018332515.1 Bacillus hominis
TACTTACGATAAAAAAGGTCTTAACGTTTGGTATAATGTAAAACACAATACCGATTACGATAATCACGCTAGAAACATAAAGATAGATTTTTTTGCTTTCTAGTTTTGTCTGATAAGACGCTACCCACAAGGCTGGTAATAGCAGTAAAAAATATTTCTCCTGTATAATTTACAATATCAAGAAAGCGCTTTATTGTATTATTCTTAGATATATTGTATAGTTTGATTGTGAAATTTTTAAAAGATTTTCTATAAAAAAGCAAGGAGGTAGTATTGTCTTGAATTTGCCAAAATACGAAAAAAATCCAACTGAAAACATTGAGAATATTTGCGGTTTATTATCAAATTTATTTGACATATCTGTCTGTTTCCTAAGCAGCTCAAATGATATAATATTTTCTGCTGGCGGTACAGCATTGAACAACCCTCTTAACGAAAATGCGCATAATACAATCATTGATTTGTTTCAAAGCAGTGAGCATCACAATCTTCCCATTTTCAAGTCAACGAAATTTTCCGAGAATTTTGTTGCCGTAAACTTGTACACAAACAACACATATTGTGGGAAATTTGTTATTGGCCCTTCAATCTGCTCAAGAATGGACGCTGAAACCGTAAATATAGTAGTTTCCAAAGAGAAAATTTCCTTGGTAGACAAGGCAAAGCTTTGTAGTTATTTCAACATTCTTCCGATAGTCAGTTTTAACACACTCTTACATTTAAGTCAGTTAATCTATTATATTTTGTATGGGCAGAAATTAGATTTTGTCTCGTTGTCCGCTCTCAACACATACCAAAACAACTTCAAAACAAATTTTGCTGACAACTACGAAAACATTTCGTCGAATAGGAAACAAAACAATGAGCTTCACCATCCTTATATATATGAACAAAATTACTTCCAGTATATAAGGGAAGGTAATCTTGAAAAAACGATTTCACATTTTAGAAAGAATCTCCACGATAACTTTGGAGTTCTTTCAAAGAAAAGCTCACTTCGAAGTGAAAAAAACATCAGCATTTGTCATACAACACTTGTAACACGGGCAGCGATCGAAGGCGGGCTGGACCCGGAACAGGCGTACACCATGAGCGACATGGCAATCCAGTGCATAGAGGAAATAGATGATATAAAGCAGCTTCAAGATTACCGCAACACCATTGCAATCGAGTTTACAAAAATGGTAAATCAGATAAATGAACACAAATTCCCTAAGCCAGTCAGAGTCTGCGAAAGTTATATTAAAAATCATATTTACGAGCCTATATCGGTGAAACAGCTCTCTGAAATTACTGGGTTAAACCCAAATTACCTGTCCTCGATGTTTAAAGCAATCACCGGATTTTCTGTATTAGATTTTATCAATAAAGAAAAAATCAATGAAACAAAAAAGCTGCTGATAACGACAGACCTTTCCTTGACGGACATTTCGAACCTTCTTCGTTTTTACGACCAGAGTCATTTCACAAAAACATTCAAAAAACACACAGATATTACACCTAAAATCTTTAGGGATCAAAACAAGCACATATAAATGGTGCTGACCTGAAAACGGCATTAAGACACAAATTTTATCTCCCGTAAAATTCAAAAACACAAGTCTGATAACCAAGCAGTGGTGGGACGTTAAATTTAGCACTTTCAATGTCAAAATCATATCCTCTACAACCTGCTCTAAACATGAAACAGGCACGCGCGTTCATCTTTCGATAATCGCGCCCTTTAATGGAATAAGGAATGATTATTTGTTCCCTTTCCGTAGCTTTCTATATAATGAAGACTTATTGCACCATATGTCACCTTTAGGCTGGGAACATATTAATTTATTAGGAGAATACCATTTTAATTCAGAGAAAGTGATACCATTAGATTCTTTAAGGCCACTAAAGCTTTCTTAACGTTGTTAAAAACGGGGTAATCGTCAGGAAAATGGGCTTAGCGTTGTAAATCACAAAATAAAACCCCCCATTTCTCTGTATTAAAATTGAGAAATAGAGGGTTAATCACTTAACAATATTGCCCGATTGTTGAGGGTTTTTATTTAAAACAAATAACTGATTAATAATCCTGCTGATAATAAGAAGCCAAAAACCGTGTTTGTCATCGCTGTTGATTTCATTGCTATACGCATATATCCAGGTTCCTTTACTCCTTTTTGGAAACCTTGAATTGCAGAGATTGGCTTTTTCAAACCTAGGAACATAACTAATGCCCAAGGGCTTATATAACCCATCAACACAATCACAACGATCCATAAATAAGCAACAAAAAAGGCTACAGCTAGTGTTACCACTGCTTTCTCTCTCCCAAGGAGGATAGCTAACGTCTTTCTTCCACCTTTAATGTCTTCATCAATATCTCGGATGTTATTCGACATGTTAATTGCACCTACTAAAATTCCAATTGGAATGGAAATCAATATACTTTCAACTGTTACAGTATTCGTTTGAATAAAGAAAGCAATTAGTACAAAACATGTCCCCATTAACAAGCCAGAAACTAATTCTCCAAATGGGGTATACGCAATTGGTAATGGACCACCTGTATATAAATAGCCAACCGCCATCCCAATTAACCCAATGACGACTAACCACCAGCTACTATTCATACAAATATAAATGCCAATAAAAGCTGCTACTACATACAATAAAAGCGCAACTGTTAAAACATTTTTTGGCTTCAATCCATGACGGACAATTCCACCACCAATTCCAACAGAATCAGCTGTATCTAATCCACGTTTGAAATCATAATACTCGTTAAATAAATTCGTTGCTATTTGCAATGCTAAACATGCACTCATCATCGCAATAAATAAAAGCCAATGAATTTCAGCAACATAAAGTGATGCCACTGTCCCTAAAATTACAGGAGAAAACGTCGCCGTTAATGTATGTGGGCGCGTCATCTTCCATATTAATTTAGCGGAACTAATTTCTTTTTCATTCCCCATAACTCTGTTCAATCTCCCTACATTTTAAGTATAAAATCACTAGAAGTATCTTTCTATCTATTTCTTACTTCACATCCATTAATTATATCAAATAAATGATTATCCTTTCTAACAAATCTACTATTAATAAAGTAAAAAATTATAAAATGAAACTTTAATCAGTAGGGATGTCCATCCTCCACTGATTAATAGCCCACACCAATCCTACTTTTACGTGCATCCCGACTCCCTCCTAACTCCCTCGCATTCGCCGAATTTTAAGGTGGGAGTCTTACCGGCCCGCAAATAGCGGGATAAATAAAAGAGCCAGCTCATATGAGCTGGCTCTTTCTTCTCTTATTTTAAAAAATTTCCATAGTTACGTACATTGAAAAATAGATAGATTTTACTTTTGTAACCCACTAATAATTGTATCTGTATTCCATTTCATCATTTTCAAGTAAGTATCTCCATCCTCACCTGATTTACCTAATGAATCTGTAAAATTGTACCCGCAATCGGCACATTTGTTTCTTTTGAAACAGTTTCCATACTACGTCGATCTACACTTGTTTCTACAAATAAAGCTGGAACTTTGTTTGTTTGAATTAAACTTACAACATCTCTAATTTGATCTGGAGTACCTTGATTTTCTGAGTTAATTTCCCAAATGTACCCTGTCTTAATGTCATATGCTTTTCCAAAGTATTTAAAAGTACCTTCACTAGAGATTAAAAAACGTTTTTCTTCAGGAATTTGATGAATTCTGTTTACTGTTTCATCATGTAATTTTTGTAGTTCTGATATATACTTGTCGGCATTTCCAGTATAAAGCTCTTTGTTTTTAGGGTCTTCTTTGATTAATGCTCTCTTTACATTTTCAGCGTATAAAATACCATTAAATATCAGACTTTTCTCAATTCATTTTGACACACATATTAGGCAATGCTAATATGAATAAAGAATAAACATATTAGTCATTACTAATACGAATGGAGAGGATACAATTGTGCAACTCAAATGATTTAGATGTAAAAGCCAAGTTCATCCGTGGCTTTGCTGATAAAACAAGACTACAAATTCTTCAATGTATGATGGGTGGTGAAAAAACAGTATCTGAAATTGTAGAAATCACCCAAGGAAATCAGTCAAACATCTCCCAACATCTAAACTGTTTAAAAGGATGCGGAATCATTCTAGGTAGACAAGAAGGAAAATACGTCCACTATTCCTTGCGCAATAAGCAAATTGAACAGTTACTCACTATGTTTGATGTTGTCTTTCATGAAGTACAAAATGAAGTAGCATCATGTGATAAAAACGATGCTTGTTTATCTCAAAAAGGAGAAAATTGTCATGACAGATAAGAACGCGAAGGACACTCAAGAAAATTGCTGTCAGGGTTCTTCCTTAACACCTTCAAAAGAAGATTTAGCAAAGGAAACTCTATCATGTTGCTCTTCTAATAAAGAGGTTTCGATTATCCCTATTGCTAAAGAAACTTCTTGTTGCAGCGGTGAAAGTAAAACTAAAAAAGAAGAAATAAAAAAAGAAACATCGTCATGTTGCTCTTCTAAAAAAGAGATTCCAATCACCCCTATTACCAAGGGAACCTCTTGTTGCAGTAGTAACACTGATTCTATAAAAACAAAAAATAGTTCTTCCTGTTGTTCATCTGAATTAGCTCTAGAAAAAGAACAAACGCATTCAAACTCTTCTTGCTGTAGTGATAGCTCATGCGAAGACCCATCACCTCTTATTAATACAAAAAAAATATCAGGAGATGGCGTACAAACATACCTTGTGGAAGGTATGGATTGCGGGGCATGTGCTTTAACAATAGAGAAGCATTTACAAAATGTTTCTGGCGTAGAAGAGGTTCGAGTAAACTTCGCTACTGGAAAAATGCATATTCGTCATGATCGAGATGTGGATGACATTATTAAAGAAGTGTCTAACGCAGGATTTGGAGCTTCCTTAGCAGGAAATCGTAGAGGTACAGCACCTGTTCAAAAAACTAAAAATACAACTTTAATTCTCTCAGGATTATTTTTAGCTTTAGGATTTGGAGGAAGTTTTACAAACATATCACCTCTTCTTATCACACTTCTGTATGCGGCGAGCATTGGAATTGGTGGTTATAAGCCTGCTAAAAGCGCCTTTTATGCAATCAGAAGTAAATCACTTGATATGAACGTTCTCATGATATCAGCTGCAATTGGTGCTGCATTAATTGGTCAATGGCTAGAAGGTGCAACCGTCGTTTGGTTATTTGCATTAGGAGCAACCTTACAAAATAAATCAATCGAACGTACACGGGAATCCATTCGTGGATTAATTGATTTAGCACCATCAGAAGCTTGGGTAAAAGTTGGTACTGAACTTATAAAAAAATCGGTAGATGATATTACAGTGAATACAACGATTGTTGTAAAGCCTGGTGAAAAAATCCCATTAGACGGCACAGTTGTAGGAGGCAATTCTACTGTAAACCAAGCACCAATAACTGGTGAATCTATCCCAATTGATAAACAGATTGGTGATTCCGTATATGCAGGAACGATTAATGAGGAAGGTTCGCTTGAAATTACAGTAACTAAACTTGTTGAGGATACTACGTTATCTCGAATTATTCACCTTGTAGAGGAAGCACAGGAAAAAAAAGCACCTACAGAAGCATTTGTGGATCGTTTCGCAAAAATCTATACACCTATCGTTTTTGTATTAGCAATTGGTGTCATGATTATCCCTCCCCTTCTTAGTATGGGCGAATGGATGGAATGGATTTATAAAGGATTAGAACTTCTAGTTGTCGCATGTCCTTGTGCTTTAGTTATCTCTACTCCAGTTGCTATCGTATCTGCAATAGGAAATGCCGCAAGAAACGGTGTACTCATTAAAGGTGGTACCGCTCTAGAAATCGCAGGTTCATTAAATACTATTGCGTTTGATAAAACAGGTACATTGACTGAAGGAAAACCAAAAGTAATGTATGTACGAAGCTTAGATTGTACTGAAGATGAGTTATTATCAGTTGCCGCAACAATTGAAGAATACTCTAACCATCCAATTGCAAAAGCCATTACAGCATATGCGAAAGAACACCAAACTTCTATTCAAAGTGGAACTGAATTCCGCGCCATTGTAGGAAAAGGTGCGCAAGTCACGATAGATGGCGAAACATACTACGCTGGAAATAAAGCATTATATGAAGAGTTTGGAGTTTCGCTTCAAATGTGGAACGAACCTATTCAGGAAATGCAAAGAATTGGTCAAACCGTGATACTTGTTGGAACAGACAAAGTTATTTTAGGGATGATTTCAGTAGCGGACTCCATCCGTTCTACTACTTATGGAACAATACAAGAATTAAAACAATCAGGTATTCAGGAAACTGTTATGTTAACAGGAGACAATGAAGGAACAGCTGAACATATTGCACAGAAAGCAAAAGTAGATCGTTATTTTGCTAATTTGCTTCCAGAAGATAAAGTTCATTCTGTAAAACAACTTCAATCTGAAGGGAAAACAGTCGCTATGATTGGGGACGGTATTAATGATGCCCCTGCCCTCGCTACTGCAAACCTTGGTATTGCTATGGGCGGTGCCGGAACTGATACAGCAATGGAAACGGCAGATATTGTATTAATGGCAGATAATCTTGAAAAACTCCCTTATACGATGACACTAAGCCGGAAAGCATTGCACATCATTAAACAAAATATATGGTTCTCATTAATTATTAAATTTATCGCCCTTGCCTTTATCTTCCCAGGTTGGCTTACTCTTTGGATGGCTGTCTTAAGTGATACAGGAGCTGCGCTTATTGTAATCCTTAACAGTATGCGATTATTACGAAACAAATAATATAATATGGAGCTACCTAGTAGCTCCGTACATTAAATACAATTAGAAAGGGGATACATATGAAAAAAACACGTGTAATTGGATTATTTCTACTAATCTCCGTAATTACAATCTTAGGAGCATGTAGTGATAATAAACTAAGAGATTCACTGGGTTGGGATGTAGAAAAGTTTGCATTTACAGATCAAAATGGGAAAAATTTTGGTTCCTCTGAATTAAAAGATAAAGTTTGGGTAGCCGATTTTATCTTTACAAGCTGTGAAACTGTTTGCCCACCTATGACAGCCAATATGGCAAAACTTCAAAAAATGTTGGATGAAGAAGGAATTAAAGATGTAGAGTTTGTATCATTTAGTGTAGATCCGGAAGTAGACACACCTGAAAAAATAACAGAATTTATGAAAGTCTATGAAATGGATACGAAGCGAACTCATTTTCTAACAGGATATACACGACCAGATATTGAAAAGTTTGCAAAAGATAACTTCCAAACACTTGTATCCAAACCAGAAAATAATACACAAGTTATACATGGTACGAGTTTTTATCTCGTGGACAAAGATAGCAAAGTTGTGAAGAAATATTCAGGTCTTCAAAATACACCCTACGAGGATATCATCCGTGATATTAAACGAATTCGATAACTAAAAAGCTTTTTATTATGTTCCTATTAAACTCTAAAAATTCGAGGTGTTTACATGAAGAAAAAACAAGGCTCTCACATAAAATTATTGCTAATTACCACATTAATCATTTTCGCTGCGGTTACAGCTTTCGTCGTTTTAAATAAAGAAGACAAAGTTGCTACAAATAAAGTGATAAAAAATTTACCGCCTATTGGTAAGCAACCTACTTTAGGAAAAGAAGATGCACCAGTCTCTGTTATTGAGTTTGGCGACTTTAAGTGTCCTGCTTGTAAAGCATGGGGTGAGTGTATCTTCCCTCAGCTCCAAAAAGACTATATCGATACGGGGAAAGTTAAATTTTCATATGTGAATGTTTTGTTCCACGGAACAGAATCTAAATTGTCCGCTTTAGCTGCTGAATCCGTTTATAAACAAGACCCACAAGCATATTGGAGCTTCCATAAAGAATTATTTAACGCACAGCCAGAAAATCACGATGATCCATGGATTACTCCGGAAAAAATATTAGAAATTGCAAAAACATATACGCCAAGTATTAACACTTCTCAACTTGAAGAAGATTTGAAAAAACAAACAGAACAAGAAGAAGTAAATAGAGATGAGAAACTAGCACAAGACTATGGTGTAGAACAAACACCGAGCATTGTTGTAAATGGAACAATGTTGTCTGATCCTTATGATTATGAACAAATCAAAAATCTAATTGAAAAAGCATTGAAGGAAAAGAAATGATGAATAAAGCAAAAAAGAATTTTGAATGGCGTAATTACACCTTATATTTGGCATGGATTGTGTCAATGATTGCGACACTAGGTAGTCTATTTTTCAGTGAAATTCTTGGATTCATACCATGTGAATTGTGTTGGTACCAACGAATTATGATGTATCCACTCTGTATTATTTTAGGCATTGCCACATTCTATAATGAAAAGAACATAAAAAAATATGTATTACCGATTTCTATTATTGGTGGAAGTATTTCACTGTATCACTATGCAGTACAAAAGATCCCTGGTGTTTCAGAAATTAATCCGTGTGTTCAAGGTGTTCCTTGTAATGTTGATTATATAAATTGGCTAGGTTTTATAACCATCCCCTTCCTAGCGTTAATTGCTTTTTGTATGATTACTTTGTTTATGGTGTTAACGAAATCAAAAGCGAATTAATTAAAATATAACATATAAAGGTATTTCTACAGAGAGGAGACAGTATGATGTCAAAGATCATACCTGTAGTTTTATTAGTAAGCCTATTAATTGGTTGTAGTTCCGTTAATGATTCATCATCTACTAAGGACAACAAAACACAAAATCAGTTACAAGAAACAAAAAATAAAGGTGAGCATTTCAAGGATGATACGCTAGAAACAACAGCTAATGTAGAAACTCTGCCTTCTTTCTTATCATCAACTACAAATGGACAAGTCTCACAAATTTATAAAATGGTAGGAAAAGACATCGAGCTCTTACAATGGATTCCTTGTTATTGTGGGTGTGATGAAAACTCAGGACATAAAAGCAATAAAGATTGTTTTATCCGTGAAATGAAAGAAAACGGCCAAATTACATGGAATTCACATGCGATGAATCACGCTGAGTGTGTAGATATCGCTTTCCAAGCTGTTTTAATGAAACAAAACGGAGCATCCCCTTTAGAAATTCGAGAATACGTCGATAAACAATATAAGAAAGATGGAATAAACGGTACTCCAACGCCGATGCCAAGTGCTTAATA
>NZ_BOQD01000097.1 GCF_018332515.1 Bacillus hominis
ACTTTAATCAGTGGGGGCTGTTCATCCTCCACTGATTATTAGCCCTCACCAATCGGGATAAAAATTAATTAATCTTCTGGGAAGATATGTTCAATGTCCGGAGTAAGAGCTACTTCTGATAATACGATATGAGAAACTGTCGTCGCATATGAAGAAACATCATTGATAAATTCTTCAAGTTCAACGAGTGAAGGAACAGAGATTTTTACAATGTAGCATAAGCTTCCTGTTACTCGGTAACAAAAACTTGCAGATGGATAAGACTGAATAAACTGTTGCATACGTGTTGTATCACCATTTTTTAAAGTGATTTCTAAAATACAATCTAAAACAAGTCCTGCTTTTTTATAATCGATATCGATTGTGTATTTTTGAATAATTCCTTCACTTTCAAGTTTACGAACACGTTCTGTAGTAGACGGAGCCGATAAGTTTACTCGTTTTGCTAATTCGCGCATCGAAAGGCGACTATCATTATATAATTCATTTAAAATTTTTCGATCAACACGGTCTAATTGCATTTGTAAATATACCTCCAGTAAAATGATGATTTTTGTAAAGAAAAAATATAAATTAAGATTCATATGAAATGTAAAATGAACTTTATTTATTTTACAATAAAAAAGAAGGGAATAGGAGGAAAAATAATGGAGAGAATTACATTATCAAATATAGGAGATACAAAGTTTCAAAAATTATTAGGGCATAATCCGGATATATTAAATTCGTGGAGTACGTTAGAAAATACACTGTATAGTACAGGGACCCTTTCTGCAGAGTTAAAGGAGCAAGTAAGAAGAACATTAGCGTTTGGGAATGAATGTTCGTACTGTATGGCAAAGGGAAAGCCGGATGATATACAAAAGATAGAAGAAATTAGCGTAGCCGTTACTTTTGCACATGCATTTGTTTATGACCAAAAGGCGATAGATGATAATATGTTTCATATATTAAAACAATATTGGACTGAAAAAGAAATTGTAGAGCTTTGTGCCTATATTTGTTTTATTACTGCGTCGCAGCAACTTGGTTTTCTGTTTCAATTACAGCCTAATTAACTAGGAGGATAGTATGATTAATCAAGCAGCACTTATAATCATTGATGTACAGGAAGCATTCAACTTACCGTACTGGGGAACAAGGAATAACCTTTTTGCGGAAGGAAATATGAAAAGTTTGTTAGAAGAATGGAGAAAAAGAGAATTACTAGTTATTCATATTCAGCATGTGAATAAAGAAAATGTGGAGTCAATGTTTCATCTAGATGCAGAAACAGTACGTTTTAAAAAAGAAGTGAGGCCATTACCAGGTGAGATTATTATTCAAAAGGTTGTTAACAGTGCATTCATTGGGACAAATTTAGAAGAGATATTACGAGTAAAAGATCACACTTCTTTAGTAATTGTAGGATTAACGACAAATCATTGTGTGGAAACTACAACACGGATGGCAGGTAATTTAGGATTTACAACGTATGTAGTGAGTGACGCGACGGCTACTTTTAACCGCATCGGTCCAGATGGCACAGAGTATAGTGCAGAGGACATTCATAATATGACACTTGTAAACTTGCATGATGAATTTGCTACTATTGTGACGACGAAAGAAATAGTAAAAACTATTTCGATAAAATAATTGCAGAATTATGTAGAAAAAAATAAGAATATTTCGTATAATCTAAGTATAATCATTTTGAAAATAGGGGTGGCATCATATGAAGCAAATTCCAGTAAAGAAAATAGAAGAAGTACTCGTTTTAGCAGGGGATGATAAACAAAAGCAAAAGGAATTTTATGAATTGCTCTTAACAACGGAGTTTTATGTTGCTGGTTCATTAGAAGCAGAGGATGGGGTAACAGAAGGCACACTTCGTTTACGTCATTTCCAAGGAGAAGGTAGATGGATCGTTCCATTCTTTACACAATTAGAATTTGTAAAAGATGTGTTGCCAGAAGGGACACCCCTTATTACGATACGTGGAAGAGAATTATTTAGTAGCATCGAGAAAGATGCGACAGCTGTATTAAATGTTGGAACAGATATGAGTAAAACATTTATTCCAGAAGAAATCGCAGATATAGCATCAGGGCGAATCTTTAATTATTATAAATAAAAGGAAAAGCTTAGCAGCTTTTCCTTTTTAATTTGAACAGGGAGTGGCTATACCAGAAGAAATAGAAACAGTTTTGTTATTTGTATTTATTGTTGCTGTAACTCCAAGCGGAATACCGATATTTGGGCTTATATGTCCAATCGGTAAACCGAATAACACAGGTATATTATATGGCGTGAAATATTCATATAATATTGTTTGCAATGATTGGGACGGTTTAGAAGGGTTGCAGTCGTGACAGCTTGTAAAAATAACACCGCTGCATTCATTAAACTGTCCAGATAAAAGTAGCTGATTTAACATCCGGTCAATTCGATACGGTTCTTCACCAATATCTTCAAGCAATAAAAGTTTATTTGCTGTATTTATCTCATAGGGCGAGCCAATTATACTTGTTAACACAGTTAAATTCCCTCCAACTAATGTGCCTGTAGCTGTACATGGAGAGGTAGGTACGATACATTCTGATGCATATAAGATGGATGAATACGGATGGAATAGTTGATTAAAAGAAGATAAAGAGAGAGAATCTATACCTTTTCCTAATTCCTCAATCATTGGACCATGAAAAGTTACAAGCTCTGCATAACGTGAAAAGGCAGTATGTAAAGCCGTAATGTCGCTATATCCCCAAAAGATTTTTGGATTCTGTTGAATGATTTCATATTGAATGTGAGGGAGGAGACGAGCACTTCCGTAACCACCTCGTGCACAGAAAATTGCTTTCACTTCATTGTTGGTAAAGGCTTCATGTATATCATCAAGACGAACTTGATCATTTCCAGCTAAATATCCATACTTTTCATAAACACTCTTCCCAATTATTACGGATAAACCCATCTCCCTTAATACATTCACACCTTTTAATACATTCTCAAGTGTTGGTGGACCAGACGGTGCAATAATCATTACTGTATCACCTTGCTTTAATGCATTTGGATAAATCATTGTTCTCAGCCTCCTTCTAATTCAATATATTCGCTTCATATGAAGTTCAACCCTTGTAAAAGGAGGGGAAAGCTTGTCAAATAAAGAAGATATAAGGGGGATAGGAGGGAAATGATGTTTACAAATCGAGTAACAGATATATTGCAAATTAAGTATCCCATCATTCAAGCAGGTATGGCAGGTGCTATTACAACACCAGAACTTGTTGCAGCTGTAAGTAATAGCGGAGGATTAGGAACGCTTGGAGCTGGGTATATGAGCCCAGAACAAATTCGTGAAGCGATTTATAAAATAAGGAAACTAACAGATAAACCTTTCGGTGTTAATTTACTTTTAACAAAAGAGGTACAGATAGAAGAAGAGAAGGTAAACGGGGCGAAAGAATTACTTAGTGGAGTGAATAGAGAATTAGGTATAGAGGAAGAAGATGTATTAAAGCTTCCAACAAGCTATAAAGAACAATTACAAGTGCTATTAGAAGAGAAGGTACCAGTCGTTAGCTTTGCATTTCAAACGTTAGAACAAGAAGAAATAGATGATTTAAAAAGAAGAGGAATAAAAGTTATCGGAACAGCTACCCATGTAGCAGAAGCGAAAGCACTTGCCGAGTTAGGGGTAGATATTATCGTCGGGCAAGGTAGCGAGGCAGGAGGGCATAGAGGAACGTTTATTGGGAAAGAACAAGATGCGATGATTGGTACATTTGCATTAATCCCGCAATTAGTAGCGGAAGTACCTCATATTCCGATTGTCGCAGCAGGTGGTGTAATGAATGGGCAAGGGCTTGTTGCGGCATTTGCGTTAGGAGCAGAAGCTGTTCAAATGGGATCAGCCTTTTTAACGAGTGAAGAAAGTATTACACATGAGGTGTATAAAGAAGCGATTTTACATAGTACAGATACGAGTACAACGGTAACCCGTGCGTTTTCCGGGAAATATGCACGGGGTATTCGTAATAAATTTATAGAGAAACATGAAGGAAGAGAAGGGAATTTACCGATGTATCCAGTGCAAAACGTATTAACTTCAAAAATACGCCAAGAAGCAGCGAAGCAAAATAAGGAAGAATATATGTCTCTTTGGGCGGGACAAGCATCATCGTTAGCACGAACGGAATCAGCTCAGCACGTAGTGAAACGTGTCATGAATGAAGCGGAGAACGTAATCGAACAATTAAAAAATGTATATAGAAAAAGACCACTTGAATAATTCAAGCGGTCTTTTCGTTAGTTTGCTTTATAAAATTGTTGGATAGCTTCGTCGATGTAAACCCAGCCTTTCCAACCTAAGTGCATATGATCTTTTAAGAAGTACTTATCATATTCATGATTTGAGAAATCAGCAATTGGATAGCCAGCATTCTTAATTTGCTCATGAACTTTATTGTAGTATAATTCGCGTTTTTCTTTTGGGAAGCCAGCGTAATCATACCAAGGACCTTTTACAGGGACAGAAATGAAGAGCGGTTTTGCGCCAGATTGTTTTAATAAATCAAGTACAATTTGTAAATCTTCATACTCTGGTGATTGGTCATAAGCATCATTTTTTAAGTAACCTTCACGTTGCTTTAATTTCTTCTTAATTTTGCTATTGAAGTAATCATCTTCGATACCATATTCGTTAGATCCTGATTCTAATGCACCTGTTTGATCAGCATGCTTACGAGCTTCTTCCCAGTTCATTTGTTTCAATGATGGATCAAGCTTTTCTTTATGCGGTTTAATATCAAACATAACTGTAAATAAATCTTTACGATCTAGAATGTTACGATAAATATAAGCGAAAGGTTTAGCAGCAAGTGCTTTTACTTTATACTTTGTATCATCGTAGGCGATACCTTCAAGCGAAATTTTTAATAAAGTTTCTTTTTTAACAATCTCAAAGTTTAATAAGCGTTTTGCAATTTGCTTTTTCATTTCAGGTTTTAAATCATCGTTGAAAATGAAGTGGTAACCTTGTTGTTTTGAAAAGTTAGGTGCAAAGTGTGTCTCATCAATACCTTGTGGTACAAACCATTGCGGAGAAAGAACGAATATCATTTTCTTATCTTTCAATTGATCCATTGTAGATGCGAAGTTTAATACATGTACAAGGTCTTGTGTTCCGCCACGTCCAAGTAGGAATGGTGTGAATCCTTCAGGCTTTACTTTGAAATAATTCGATGGATGGAAAGCATCCATACGTGCGAATTCCGATGAACCGTACATCGGAAGGTATTTCGGGTCTGCTAACATCTTTTGCTGTAAAATCATACTTTGAATCTTTTCTTCTTTTAAAGAAGTCGCAGCTTGTTCTACTTTCTCATCACTTACAAGTGGGAGTAGGAAGCGCGTAGGAATAAGTAAGAATACAGCAAAAAGGGCCAATGCTAAAAGCATCGGACCAAATTTTGCTTTGTTCATCGGATTTCTTCCAACTTTTTAATAACCATATTTGGTGTAGCCCACTCATCGCGGTCAAAATCAGAAATAGAAACTTCAATCTCTAAACGCTCTTGGAATTCAACTAATAAAGATACTACAGCGAAAGAATCAAGAATACCTTCTTCAAATAATTGAACATCTAAGTTTTCTTTCACAATATCGTTTTCACATACTTCTTCTAAAATATCTAATACTTGCTCTTTGAATTCTGCCATTTTTAAAATCTCCTTTATATCCGAATATATTATATGTGCAACTTCTTAATGGAATAAGAAGGGTGCATTAAAAGTATCTGTTAAGGTGTCCAGAGAAAATTAGGAAACCGAAACATACAACGTGGAACGTAATTACAATCGCAAGGACATGTGTAAATTTATTGTTTGGCCAAAACTTATGCTTCTTGTTTTTTCGTTCGAAAATATCGAACAAGATAAACAAGGCAGCGTGATAAAGACCATAAATAATGTATTGATACACATGCTCACCAGTAATATGCCATATTCCCATGATGAAAAAGTTTAAAAATGCACCGATATACGAAATTGTGTAACGGTTTTTAATTAGCTTTTTCTTCGTTGCGAAAAAGACGAAACGCATGTAAATAAAGTCACGGAACCAGAATGATAAACTCATGTGCCAGCGATTCCAGAAGTCTTTAATGTTACGACTAATAAATGGTTTATTAAAGTTTTCTGGAGTTTTAATTCCCATCATATAACTTACACCAATTACAAATGAGCTATAACCAGCAAAGTCGAAGAATAAATATAAGCTATAGCTATACATGTAAATCATATTTGATAGGATTGTATCTTGCTGAGCAAATGCCGGATCCATAAAATATTGCTTTATTAAGTAAGCAATAATAAATTTATACAAGAAACCTTGGAAAATACGATTTAGCCCTGTATATAGTAAATTTTGATATTCTTCAGCACTAGGTGGCTTTTGAATATCTTTTTGGAATCTGCGGTAACGATCGATAGGTCCTGTTGAGATAGCCGGGAAGAATAAAACGAATTCCCAAAAATTAAAGAAGGAAAGTTCTTTAATTAAGCCATCACGAACTTCAAATACCATTTGTACTGCTCTAAATGTTACATAGGACATTCCTAAAAATACAACAAACTTTAGCTCAGGTACAAACGGTGCGATTTTTGCCAAAATAAGCGGTAAAATCGATAAAATAACAGCTATACAAAACGTGAATGTACTATTATTTTGTTTTCGTAACATTAAATAGCCTTTAATAAGGGCATATTGCCAAATAATAAATGCGGCTAACATGATTGCTTGCTTCGGTTTATCAGAGAAGATAATAACAAGCATTACTAATGTTAAAACGGCATTATATTTACGCAACATTTTACCTTTTAATCCAGCTATGATAGTAGGTATTAATAAAATGCCCACTATAGCGAAAAAATAAAATGATCCATATGCGGTCATGCTGTAACCTCACTCAATAATTTTTTGCGATCTACCTTTCCATTTGGTGTCATTGGAATAGAAGAGTGATACATGAATTTACGTGGAATCATGTAATTTGGTAATCGCTCATTGAGTTCTTTTTTGATTGCAGATGTCAATTTGAATTCTTTTTCAAATGAATGCTCTCCAGGAACAACAACCGCTAATAAATAATCGTATTTTTCACCTTTTTTAATTGGAACAACAACTGCTCCTTCTACGTAAGAACATGCGCGAAGATGATGTTCGATTTCTTCTAATTCCATTCGATAACCATGAAGCTTAATTTGGAAATCAAGACGACCATTATAGAATAGAAGACCATTTTCTACATAGCCAGCATCACCTGTTTTATAGGCGCGCTCACCATCAATCATGGTAAATACTTTTTCTGTTAATTCAGGACTTCCTAAATAACCAACGCTTACACTTGGTCCAACAATTACGATTTCACCTTTTTCACCGTCAAGTGCAATCGTACCATCTTCTTTCACAATAAGAAGGCGGCAGTCTGATTTACAGTAGCCGACTGGAAGAGATTTGTATTTATCTACAACTTCTTCTGTAACGTGAATGCCTGTTACAGCAACGGTAGCTTCTGTAGGACCGTATGTATTCATAATTGTTGCTTTTGGGAAACGCTCAATTAATTTTCTAGCTACTTCATTTGGTAACACTTCACCGCAGAATAAGAATGTTTTCATGTTTGGTAGCATACTTTCAGAGAAAGAGGCTTCCATTAAACACATTTCTGCGAAAGATGGTGTCGAAGTCCATACTTGTATATCCGATTGCTCTAAAGAAGCAAACAAGTCTTTTGGACGTGCAATCATGTCTTTATCGATTGCCCATAGTGTACCACCCGTTACTAACGATGGGTAAATATCCATCACAGATAAATCGAATGAGAAAGGTGCTTGATTTAAGAATACTTGTCCTGTTTGTAAGTTGAAATCTTCAACAGCCCACTTCGTAAAGCTAACAAGGCAATTATAAGTAATCTGAACCCCTTTCGGATTACCTGTGCTTCCTGATGTGTAAATAATGTAGAAGTTCTCATCGTCTTTTACCGCATGTTCAGGATTTGGAGTATTCCCTTTATGAGTAAAGAAAATATCTTTTAATTTATCTTCACTTGCAATGCGAACTGGTAAGTCCGTTACAGTTACTTCTGCCCCTGATAACAGTAATTTCGCACCAGAACTTTCAGCAATACGTTGTACACGATCAGCTGGAATAGATAAATCTACAGGAATGTAAGCATGCCCAGCTTTCACACATCCTAAAAAGTTAATAATCATTTCAGGCTGCATATGGCCATAAACCATAATTGGTGAACGATCATCTGGATACTCAGAAGAAATCCAATGTGCTAACGCATCAGAATCTTCCTTTAATTGTTTGTACGTAATTTTCGCATCTCGCCAAACAAAAGCGGTTTGATCAGGCGTTTCTGCAGCCCACTTTTCAATCTGTTCTAATAACTTCATAACGTTCCCACCCTAGAATTCATTGTAAATAAATGTACTTGTGTTTGTATCATGGAATCCATACAACCAAAGTAATGCAAATAAAATTGCAAGGTAATAAACCGTCTTTGCAACCCATTGTGTGAGTGGTCGAGACCATATCTCTTTTAATCTTTCCATGTCTTTCCCTCTCTTAATGAAATAATAGCTCTTTGTAGGTATCATGTCCTACATTATTGTGAAAAAAACAAAATACCACATTTTAGGTAAAAATAAGTCAAAAGGCTCTTTTCTGATATTAGCACTAAATACTAAAAAAGAAAATCCCTAACTTAGCAATTATATTACATTCAGCATGAATTTGTAATGGGTTTGTCATGTGAAAAGAAAGTGGATTGTATGAATACATAAAAGTGGATTGTGAGAAGGCGTGAAAATATAATATTTGTTTTGTTATTCCTGAATTGGAGTGGGCTAATAATCACTGGGTACTTAGTACATTTTCAAGGTATAGAGCCTTTTAAAAGGAGGGAATTATTATGAAAAGAGAGTGGAGGAGTTTTATTTCAGAAGAAAATATCATTAAATGGAGACGGCATCTTCATAAGTATCCAGAATTGTCATTTAATGAAAAAGAAACTTCGCAATTTATATATGATACATTATGTTCATTTTCTTATTTTGAAGTAACAAGACCGACTAAGTATAGTGTACTAGCAATTAAAAGGAGCGTGAAAAAAGGAAAAGTAGTTGCTATTCGAGCGGATATAGACGCATTACCAATTCAAGAAGAGACACTAAAGTCATATGGATCGGTTAATAAAGGTGTAATGCACGCATGCGGGCACGATGCACATGCAGCTATTTTATTAAGTACAGCAGAGACGATAGCAAATATGAAGGAAGATTTTGCAGGTGAAATCCGTCTGTTCTTTCAGCACGCAGAGGAAGTGTACCCCGGTGGCGGACAAGAAATGGTGGAGGCCGGTGTTATGGATGGTGTCGATTATGTAATAGGTTTGCACGTTATGTCTGGATTAGAAAGTGGGAAGGTAGGAATTGTATATGGACCTATGATGGCAGCACCAGACGTATTTACAATTGAGATTTTAGGAAAGGGCGGTCATGCGGCACGACCAGAAGAAACGATAGATCCTATTGCTATCGGAGCACAAATTATTACAAATTTACAATATATCGTATCAAGAAATACAAGTGCTTTCATGCAAAGGGTAGTTTCAGTTACGCAGTTTCATGGGGGAACGGCCGATAATATCATTCCAAACAAAGCAGCTTTAATGGGAACTGTTCGATCTTTTAATCAAACATTAAGGGAGGAAGCAAAAGAGAAAATTGAGCAAATTGTGAAAGGAATTACAGAAGCACATGGAGGGGATTATACATATACGTATCGTTACGGATATGATCCAGTTGTTAATAATGAGTACATTACGAAAATAGTAGAAAAAAGTGCGATAAAATTGTTCGGAAATCAGCGTATTGTGCATCTTGAACCTTCTATGGGAGGAGAAGATTTTTCAGCGTATTTAAGAAAAGCACCTGGTTGTTTCATTAAATTAGGAACAGGGAATAAAAATATTGATACTTGTTATCCACATCATCATCCGAAATTTGATGTAGATGAATCAGCTTTAATTTATGGAGTAGAATTATTTTTAGAAACAACGATAAGGTTACTAAAATCATAGAAAAGTATAAAAAAAAGGCAACTGCGCTCTATCGCAGTTGCTTCTATTTCTTCCGTCAGAGAGGGCTGAGAAAGAACTATGCTCATTTATAGTATATGAATAGCTAACGGACAAGCTTGTACATTTTAACTATTTTTTAAAAAATAGTTATTGACTTTGATAATCAATTTCAATTAATCTAATGATATAATTGAAATTGATAATTATTATCAATAAAACAAATGAGGAACCTTAATGAGAAAAACATTTCACCTTTTACGAAGGGGATTAAAAAATAAAGATGTTGATAAGCATATTGAATGGCAACGAAATATAATTCGTTCTGAATATGTAGATGAGAAGAAAATAATTCAAATAGAAAAAGCGATACATAGTAAAGGGAGAGATTCAGTTGAGTAAGTTAGTAATGATTTTTGCAAGTATGAGTGGAAATACGGAGGAAATGGCTGATCATATTGCGGGTGCAATTCGTGAAACAGAAAATGAAATTGAAGTCATTGATATTATGGATTCACCAGAAGCTTCTATATTAGAGCAATATGACGGTATTATTTTAGGTGCTTATACTTGGGGAGATGGTGATCTTCCTGATGATTTTTTAGATTTTTATGATGCAATGGATTCTATTAACTTAACTGGTAAAAAAGCAGCAGTATTCGGTTCTTGTGATTCGGCTTATCCGAAATACGGGGTAGCGGTTGATATTTTAATAGAAAAGCTGAAGGAGCGCGGGGCAGCAGTTGTGTTAGAAGGATTGAAAGTAGAGTTAACGCCAGAAGATGAAGATGTAGAAAAATGTTTACAGTTTGGAGCTGAATTCGTAAAACACCTTTCTTAATGGCAGAAGGGAGATGAAGAGCAATTGCATGAAAAAATCGCAATCAAAACGATGACAGATTACCATTTGTATGATTTTATGCGTTGTCCACACAAATTTTATTTCCGTCATATAAAAAGAAGAGAACCATCTTCGTTTGAATGGCAACAAATAGCACAAATGATTGTAAATCAAATTATTAATGAATATTACACGGTACCTGCCGGGCAACAAACAAAAATTTTTCTTTTAATACTTTTAGAAAAGTATTGGAAAAAAGTAAGGGTTAATATGTTTGCTTCAAAGGCGGAGTACTATATTGTTTTAGCGAAGCTAACAGATCACTTACTGCAGTTTGTTGAAAGAGATGAGAGTCAGGCGCCGCCGTTATTTTTATATGAGAAGTTTCAAACATATATGGAAGAGTTAGGTGTTCATATTTCATTGACATTTGAAGTTGGTGAGTGGAGTACAGAATCATTTACAATTAAAAAGTATGTTATTGATGCAAATGAAGAAATGCTAGCTCTTTGTCAGAAGTTAATGACTGTGTTTAGTTATAAAGCTTTCGGCATTCTTCCAGGAAAAATCGAAGTGATTAATTTAATAGAAGGAACTAAGTATGAGTACATTCCAAAACAGGAAGATATTATAACTGGAATGGATGATTTATTTAGAATGAAAGAAATGCTGCAACAACCTGAGCACTACACAGAGCGTAATTTTCGTTCTGAGTGCATGAGCTGTGCCTTTCGTAGTGAATGCCAAGTGGAAGAGGCAAAAGAGGAAACATTGCAGAAGAAAAATATCGTACATTAAAGGATGCAATTTTGCATCCTTTTTATTATTGACATGAAAAGCTTTTCATCATTTACGGTATATTTGTAGTAAATTTTATCCCGTTATTTGGGGGTCGCCCGATTGGTGAGGGCTGATAATCAATAGGGGATCCCCCTTGATTAAAGTTTCACTTTATAAGAGGAGGAATAATCAATGAAAGATGAAACGAAAGTATTTCAATGGTTAAAAGAACAAAATGCTCCTTTTGGAATTCAACTGCAAATTTTACAGGCGTTTCAACTGTATAAAGTCATTGTTGAAATGGATAAAAAGTTAATGATGTATGAAGAGAGGGAATATAGGGAGAGAATGTAATCTCATCCCTGCAGTATCACTTTCAGTTGATCTGTACTCGCTATGAATTCAAGCTCATTTTTTGTTTCAAATTTATAAATAATATTATGTAGTAAAGGGCTGTATTGATAAAAGGTAGTGACGCGGGGAATGAGTAATGAATCATGATGAGAAATAAGTGTACTATATTGTTCATATACAGCTGTAGTAAATTCATGTCCGAAATCATAATATAGCCCAGCAAAATCAAAAGCAGGATCTCCAATTTGAGCGTCACCAAAATCGATAACACCTGAAATGGTTTTATTCTGTTTATTAAACAAAATGTGATGATGCGTAAAGTCAGCATGAATAATTGTATTTTGAAAAGTGGATGTAGCTATATAGGAAAAGAAATTTTCGAATAAACGATTTAAGGCTGATTTTTGGAATGAAGTAAGACTATTAGTAACATACTGATTTAATTTTGTTTGCAGCTCTTTCCAGTAGGTAAGTGTTTTTTCGATAGAAAATCCTAATGGTTTAACATGTTTTAAAGGAATGCTATGTAGAGCCGCAAGGAAAGTAGCTAATTGTGCAATAATTATTGTCCGTTCTTTTTGCTCTAACTTCGTAACTATTTCTGTTTTTAACGGTTCACCGTGAATGAGAGTATAGTAACTACAAAGCGGAACAGCATCAGTATCATTTTTATATAATAGGCAATACTGTGGAACCTCGATTTCTTGTAGCGAATGAGAGAGAAGTTTGCATAGTTCCTTTTCTAAAGGAATTCGCTTTGCACATTCTTGTTTTCGCGGGAAACGAAATAGTAGTTCATCATTTACTATAGCCGCTATGTTATCCCAGCCTTCTTCATTTTGTTTATATGAGTGTATAGAAAGATTAGGCAGAGCTTCTTTTATATATTGTTTGTAAGAGTCCATAATTGTTCCTCGTTTCTAAGTTAAAATTAGGGTATTTCAGTTTATGATATCAGAATATTCCCTCTACATGTAACACTTTTGGTTTGTTCATATAAAGCGGCAGTTTTATCCCGCTATTTGTCGGACAGTAAAACTCCCACTTCAAAATTCGGCTGGAGCAAAGAAGTTCGGTGGGAGCCTTACTGCCGGTAAACGCCCGATTGATGTGGGCTAATAATCAGTAGAGGACGAACAAAATCCTCACTGATTAAAGTTTCACTGTATAGATCAGTATGAGCTATACGTAAATCAGTATATGAATTTGTGAATTTTTTCCTCCTAAATTTTTTTAGACATATTTTCATAAGGTGTTCAGAATACAACAGATTAGCTATTTCTGTTTATTGAACGCATGCGATACACAAACTATAATAATAAATATAAATAACCAACACTATGTTGGTTAAAAAATAGGAGGTACAAAAATGAAAAACCAAGTATCAATAGTAGTTGAACATGCATTGAATGACGTAACACCAGAAATGATTGACTGGTGGTGGGATAATATTGATAACTCTGAACGATATAAACTATGGCACCCAGAAGAACATGTTGATTTTAAGTGGTTAGTTGACCCTAAAGTACATGGACACGTAGGGGCCATATCAGCTTCGATCGAATCTGCGGGAGATGGACTAGAATTCCCGCTAAGAATTAGATGGGAAGATCCTAAAGATTGTCCTATAAATACCCATTACAGTCATGTTTTAATGGGTTCATGTTTAGATGATGATGACGATGTAATTTCACAAGTAATACATCAATACGAAAAATCCGAAAATGGTACAGTAATGACTTCTACATTCATTTTCCCGAAAGGATTACCACCATTTATTAATCTAAGTGGTTTATATAAACACAATGTAGAAGAAATGAGTCAGTTCAGTATATTTTTACCGAAACTTTTTGCAGAAAATCTGTAAGACAACTTAACAGCTTTACTTGTAATAAGTGACTAACTAGAAAATAAATCGGACCGCACCATTTTAGATAGGACTAAAATGGTGCGGTCTTTTTAATATCAAATTAATCACTTTCCACTTTACTTCTTTTGGGTAATGTACTCTTCCTTTCAAACGAAAAACACCTCCGCTGAATTTACATACTTAGTATGCGAATTCAACAGAGGTGTTTTTTTATGTACTACTATTCGGGCTCACTTCAAAGAGCAGAGGGGTCTTAAAGATTTTCATTTTGTTGACCAAGTTCTTTTTGAGCAATATATAGATTTCCTTGCTCGACTTGTTTAAGTTTATTAACAGAATCTCCTGCATATCCTTTTTGTGTTTTTACAGTTCTTTTTGAACGATTTGAATCTTGTTTCTTCATATAATATGTCACCTTTCCTTAAAAATAGACGAAAATGATGAGTACGAGTAATACAGCAGCGAAAATGGTAATGCCCATTAAAAACGAGGTGTTTTTATATTTAGGTGGCTTATGTATATCTTGCTGATATCCAGGTGAGATTTCAGGGGCGAATTCTTCATCGAATGATTGATCTTTTTCTTTTTCGTCCATATGTATCCACCTTTCTTTTTCATTATGTTATACGTTACAAGAAAAAATATGCATAAAGAAAACAGCCGCTCTAGCGTTAGCGGCTGTTTTGTGTTGTATATTTTCGTTGTACTTGAAAGAGACGGATAAGTAGGAAGCTCGCGCCAAACGCTAAACCGATAATAAGACCAATCCAATAACCTTTCGCTGCCCAATCAGTATACGTTGCGAATATGTAGCCAAGAGGTAGACCTATTACCCAATAAGCAATTAATGTCATAATTAAGGCAACGTTTACGTCTTTATAACCACGAAGTGCTCCTTGTACTGGAGTTGCAATCGCATCTGAAATTTGAAATAAAATCGCGAATATAAGAAATTCTTTTGCTAAATGGTGTACATTTGCATCTGTCGTATAAATAGAAGCAATTTCATCATCAAAGAAATAAAGAAGGATTGAATATAAAAGAGCAAAAGCAAGAGCTAAACCAATTCCGATAAATCCATATTGCTTCGCATTATTGTATCGTTTTGCCCCGACTTCAAATCCAACGGCTATCGTCATTGCCATTGCTAAACTTAAAGGGGTCATATACAACAAGGAAGCAAAGTTCATAGCTGCTTGATGTGCTGCTATTGTTGTCGTACTAAAATTACTCATCATAAGTGTTACCGCAGCGAAAATACTTGTTTCAAAAAAGATAGCAAATCCGATAGGGACACCAAGTTTCAGGAATTCCTTCCAGCTTGTAAGGGAAGGGCGGTATAACTGTTTAAAGATATTGAAAGAAGCGAAAGGCTCTTTCGTACGAATAATAATGACTGTAATAATTAAAATACACCAATATGTTGCTGCAGAAGCGATTGCCGCACCAACACCACCAAGTTTTGGAAAGCCAAAGTTACCAAAAATTAATACGTAATTTAATACTACGTTAATTGGTAATGATAGTAATGTAATAATCATCGTTGTTCGAGTTTTTCCTAATGCATCAATAAATCCACGTAAAACGGTGTAAGTAAATAAAGGGATAATTCCAATCGCGATAATACTTAAAAATTGTGCTGCAATACGTTCTACAGGTTCTTCTAATTGCATGCCATTTAAAATAGGTGAAACAGTGAAGAATCCGATAAGGATAACAACGAAACTAGCACAAATTGCTAAATATACTGCTTGTATGACAATGTGGGGAACGTCCTCTTTTTTCTTTGATCCAACGAGCTGTGCAACAATAGGAGTAGTAGCCATTAAAATTCCTGTTAATCCCGTACTAACTGGAAGCCATATACTTGTTCCGATAGCAACACCGGCTAAATCAGTAGGACTTGCATGTCCTGACATTGTCGTATCAAAAAAGCTCATCGCAAATAATGACATTTGCGTTACAAAAATCGGGAAAAAGAGTAATACGAATTGCTTTAATTTTTGTGAGAATGAAGTAGTTTCTTTCATAAAATCCCCTTTCAACGTAAAAAACAAACTCTTACTATCATACAATTTAATCAAAAAATAGAAAAGAAATAAGCGTATACAACAAATGAAATCAATAAAAAAAGGATGCACTTTGAAAAGGGATAAGGTATTATGATAAGGTGTGAAAAAATTACATATTCGTTATTAAGGAGGCACTACTTGTGGCTGATTGGTTAATTGGATTAATCATGGGTGCTGTTGAAGGTTTAACTGAGTTTTTACCAGTATCATCAACAGGACATATGATTTTAACAGGACACTTAATTGGATTTGAAGACGATAGAGCGAAAGTTTTCGAAGTTGTTATTCAGTTGGGATCGATTTTAGCAGTTGTTGTTATATTTTGGAAACGTTTATGGTCATTAGTTGGAATAGGAAAAGTAACTGATGGACCATCTTTAAATTTATTACATATTATTATCGGGATGATTCCTGCCGGCATACTCGGCGTACTATTCCATAGCGCAATTAAAGAAGTTTTATTCGGTCCAGGACCGGTTGTTATTAGCTTAGTAGCTGGTGGTATTTTAATGATTGTTGCTGAGAAGTTTTCAAAACCAAGTACAGCAAGAACATTAGATGAAATCACATATAAGCAAGCATTTACAATCGGAATGTTCCAATGTTTAGCACTTTGGCCAGGATTTTCTCGTTCTGGGTCTACAATAAGCGGTGGTTTATTAGCGCGCGTTTCGCATACAGCGGCAGCTGAATATACGTTTATTTTAGCAGTACCAATGATGGTAGCTGCAAGTGCTTTAGATTTAATTAAAAGCTGGGATATATTAAGTGCAGCAGATATACCGTTATTTGCAACTGGATTTATTACAGCATTCGTTGTTGCGATGCTTGCAATTGTTTCATTCTTAAAATTATTAGGTCGTGTAAAACTAACACCGTTCGCTTATTACCGTTTCATTTTAGCTGCGGTATTCTATTTCTTCATTATGTAAGAATAAATTATCAGCAATCCCCTATAGAATAGACATTGGAAAAAAGTCTATTCTATAGGGGATTTTTTTATAGCGAGAGAAAAATAAAACTTTTACCTTCAATTACTTGTATTTCACCATGTGAAATATGCCATAATGATTTCGTTATAATAACTTTAAGAAAATCGATAGGGTATTTGAGAGGGGCAGTTTAGTGAGTTTTGCAATAGAAATAGTAATTCCAGCACCAATTGATGTTGTGTTTGATTATGTAAATAATGACGAGAAAATAATGGAATGGAGTACCTTTATGGTAGAAAATAGGTATCCTCCACACGTAGATGTAAACAATCCTCGTGAAGGTGATAAATATATATCCGTGCAAAAGATGGGGAAGAAAATATATGAGTTTGAGGCGGAAATTTTAGAGTGTGAAGCACCTTATATCGTGTCAATTGGATGTGACATGAAGCAAGGCTACACAGCCGCAACTTATATGTTAGAAGAAGATGAAGAAGGCACATCGCTTACCTTAATCTTAGAATTTGAACCGAAGAATTTTTTATATAAGATTATGTATAAGTTGACTGGATGGATGACACGTGCGGTATATATGGGTGAAATGGAACGTTTAGCAGAGTGCGTAGATGCTGCATATTCTCAGAAAAAAGGATTATAATTTTGTTTAATAAAAAAACATGCCGAATTCGGCATGTTTTTTATTTTACTACTTTTTCAATCATGCTTTCCATTACATGCTCCCAAAGAGAAGTATCATCAGCTAATGTAGCACGGAAATTAGCGTACATTTCTTTTTGTTTTTCCTCGAATGTTGGATCTTCTTTTTCAGGCAGTGTAGCGCGCATGGAAGTTACTAATTCTTGTACTTTTGGAGCGCGTGGTCCCCAAACGGCTTGTTCATTTCCGTCTTTATCAATGAAGATAAAGATTGGAATGGCGCGGGCTGTTCCATTTGTTAAATATTGATCCATTAATTCTAAGTTTTCATCACGAATTAATAATGTCATATCAATATTTGCAACTTCAGAAATTCGTTTCATAACAGGTACGCATAAAAGAGCGTCGCCGCACCAGTCAGCTGTTAGTACGATAACGCGCCAGCCATCATTTTGACGTTCTTCTAAAACGGGAAGTAATTCATTTGGAATTAAAAAGTTATTGTAAATGTGCAGTAGCTCGTATTGGTTTACTTTCATTTCATTTACATATGTATCAAAGGACATGCCTTTATCAGCCCATTGTAGTAAGTTCATAAGTAACACCTCTTTAGTATGATTTGTTTTTATTGTACCAATTTTTATATAGAAAAGCTTGTATTCTTACTCTTTCTTATCACTAAATAATTTATTTAGTGTGTAAAGGAATAGTGCGACACATAGTTCAGCTATGTTGGACATTTGTACGCTCTCTATCCAGTCGTCGGCAGTATGAATGACGAACCAATCTAGTGTAATTTCAATAATGGAGAGAAGAGCAATTGAGAGCCAATTTGGCATGTTTGTCATCATTGGATATAGGAGTACTTTAAAGAAAATGAAGATAAAATATGTAATACCATTTAATAAAAGGATAAGTGAAAAAAAGAGTAGTAGAGCTGTTCGTGATGAATATTCTATACCTGTAATTTGAAAGATTCCTACATATACAAAGAATATAAATGCAAAGAATATAATGAGAATAAGAATAACAACACCAATAATAATAGTCTTATCTTTTAGACTGAGATTAGAAAATTTGTCTTCTTCACTCACTATCCCAACTCCTTTTTCTGGAAAATCAATTTCATTGTACCATGAAATATTTATTAAAAAACTACGAATTATGGGAAAATAAGGTGACAAAAAGTAAGATTTCATGTAAAATTATTAATAAGGTTTTTATTTAACTAAATGAAATAAAAGGGGCTGTCAAAGTTGTCTCAAAATCGAGAGCAATTAATGGAAGAACTATCGACAAATGTTTTTGCTATGTTTCGCACGCTGCGTAATGATATTGGAAAAATATTTGGTGGTTACATACCGTGGAATGAGTTCATCGTCCTTAGAATATTGAATCGCACGAATAAAGAAATGGTATCACGTGTAGCGAATGAGTTAAATGTGTCGAATAGTCATATTACAGCTGTTACAGAAAAATTAATTAATAAAGGCTTTGTAACTCGTTCACGTTCTACATCAGATCGCCGAGTTGTATATTTAGAGATTACAGAACAAGGGAAAGATTTAGTTGCGAAAATGGAAGGTGAGAAAAAGAAATATTTACAAGAAAGATTCTCAGCACTTTCAGAAGACGAAATGAATGTAATGATATCTATTTCTAAAAAACTTATTTAAATAATTACAAATGAGAAAACGCTTACCTAATGAAAAAGAAGACCTTCCTCATATATGGAAGGTCTTCTTCTGTGTGTAATAGATGATAAAAAATAAAATGTGTATGAAAAAAGATAGAGCGCCATACTACTAATAAAGGAAGGAGGGGGAAATATGACGAATCGTAATGGTAGTCAAGGAAGTGGAAATCAAGGTTCACCAAAATCAGGGCAATTCCAGCAGGAGTTTAGTGCTGAATTTGAAGCAGGTAATGATAACAAAGGAAAAGAATATCGTTCGAAAAAAGGAAGTAAATCAAAAAAGGAGTGAAATGATTCACTCCTTTTTTTTGATTTAAGATGCGGCAGATTGATTTGTATTATATTTTTCTTCTGATTTTGCGACAATCATTGCGCAAATTGCATCACCGGAAATATTTACAGCTGTTCTAGACATATCAAGAATGCGGTCAATACCGATAATTAAAGCAATAACCCTCTACTGGTAGATTTGCTTGATTTAAAACCATCGTAAGCATTACAAGTCCAACACCTGGTACACTAGCAGTTCTAATATAAGCGAAGAGAGTTAAATTATGTATGTGGAAAACAAAATAGACCATCATATGATGGTCTAGGGAAGGGGACAATTTATGTCAATTTAATTAGGGATGGAAGCTATTCAAAGACACTGGGGAATGTCTTATAAATTAGGGAGGAACAGCTTCGATACATATACTATAAAAGATAGATGTGACCTAGATGTGAACGTAGAGTGAAAGAGAGAGGGAGTTTTAAATAAAAGATAGAAAGAACAAAAAATAAGACCATCACATGATGGTCTAGGGAAGGGGACAATTTATGTCAATTTAATTAGGGATGGAAGCTATTCAAAGACACTGGGGAATGTCTTATAAATTAGGGAGGAATAGCTCCGATACGTATACTATAAAAGGTGGATGTGACTTAGAGGTGAACATGGAGTGAAAGAGAGAGGGAGTTTTAAATAAAAGATAGAAAGAACAAAAAAATAAGACCATCACATGATGGTCTAGGGAAGGGGACAATTTATGTCAATTTAATTAGGGATGGAAGCTATTCAAAGACACTGGGGAATGTCTTATAAATTAGGGAGGAACAGCTTCGATACACATACTATAAAAGACGGATGTGACCTAGATGTGAACGTAGAGTGAAAGAGAGAGGGAGTTTTAAATAAAAGATAGAAAGAACAAAAAAATAAGACCATCACATATAGGATGGTCTAAGGAAGGGGACAATTTATGTCAATTTAATTAGGGATGGAAGCTATTCAAAGACACTGGGGAATGTCTTATAAATTAGGGAGGAACAGCTTCGATACACATACTATAAAAGACGGATGTGACCTAGATGTGAACATAGAGTGAAAGAGAGAGGGAGTTTTAAATAAAAGATAGAAAGAACAAAAAAATAAGACCATCACATGATGGTCTAGGGAAGGGGACAATTTATGTCAATTTAATTAGGGATGGAAGCTATTCAAAGACACTGGGGAATGTCTTATAAATTAGGGAGGAACAGCTTCGATACGTATAATATAAAAGATAGATGTGACCCTCGTGTGAACTTAGAGTGAAAGATATGGGGATTTGAAAAGGGATAAATAGTTGTTGTTGTAAGAGTTATAGTATAAGTGGAGATATAATAGAAGATATTATTTTGTAAAATGATAGGAGTCTGAATATAAATAAAAGTTGAAATCTATGAAAAAAAGGATTATGCTCAACTATGTTATAAGAATATAAGGTTTATCCTTCTACTTGTAGGCTCTTAAAGAGTCTTTATTTATGAGGGGATAAAAGCTTCGCTTGATAAAGGGAGTTAGTGATATGGAAGTAGCAAAAAAACAAGGGTTGTATAATCGCCTTATACGATTAAATCCACCACAAATTTTAGCATTAGGCTTTTTTTGTTTAATTGTGGTCGGAGGATTGTTATTAAAGTTACCGTTTGCAACGAAAGTACATATTAGTTGGGTAGATGCTTTCTTTACAGCTACGTCGGCAGCGACTGTAACCGGTTTAGGTGTTGTAGATACTGCAAGTACGTTTACGATGTTTGGTGAAATTGTTATTATGTTTTTAATTCAAACAGGTGGTCTCGGCCTTATGACGATAGCCATTTTAATTGTTTGGGTATTAGGTAAAAAAATCGGTTTACGCCACCGGTTATTAATTGGAGAAGCATTTAATCAAACAAATATTGGTGGTCTTGTGAAATTAGTGAAACGAGTTTTTATTTTTTCTATTTGTATTGAGCTAATAGGAGTTATCTTTTTATCGATTCGCTTTATTCCAGAGTTTGGTTTTGGAAAAGGTTTATACTATAGTGTTTTTCACGTTATTGCGTCATATAATAATGCCGGCTTTGCGCTTTGGCCAGATAATTTAACAAGATATGTAGGAGATCCTATTATTAATATTGGGATTTGTTCTTTAATTGTAATAGGAGGATTAGGGTTTACTGTATTAATTGATATATGGTATAGCCGTAGTTTCCGAAAATTATCGCTTCACTCCAAAATCATGATTGTTGGAACGATAGCACTTAATATTATTGCGATGATTGTGATTTTTGTATTGGAATATAATAATGTGAAGACTTTGGGACACTTATCTTTAAATGAAAAGTTATGGGCTTCGTTCTTCCAAGGAATTACACCTCGTACAGCCGGTTTTAACACGGTAGATTATGGAGGGATGGAAGAGTCATCGATACTATTTACGATGGTATTAATGTTTATTGGTGCGGGAAGTGTATCGACAGGCGGTGGAATTAAGTTAACGACATTCGTTATTTTAATTACATCAGTTCTTTCTTTCTTTAGAAAGAAAGAGGATTTTGTTTTATTTCAGCGTACGATTAAAATGTCGACAGTAACGAGAGCGTTAGCAATTGTCGTTGCTAGTCAAATACTTATTTTTACAGCGGTATTTGTATTAATGCTTACAGAAGATTTTAGCTTTATTCAGTTATTATTTGAGACAATTTCAGCGTTTGGAACAGTAGGGTTAACGATGGGCATTACTGCGAAGCTATCGGCGTTTGGAAAATGTATTATTATGTTTGTTATGTTTTGTGGATTAATCGGACCGTTAACACTTGTTTTCTCTTTGGCACGACCAGCGAAACAAAAAATTAAATATCCATCAGAAGATGTATTTACAGGATAAGGTATCCCGCATAAAGCGAGATACCTTTTTCTTTTTAAAAAAGAGAGAACAATAACCCAATAAGCGCCACTCGGAATAAAATCGCAATGAGTGCAGCGATACCCCCTACAATGGCAGCGGTACCGCCAGTTACAGTAGCCCCACGATTATATGCGTAAATACCGAGTAAAACAGACACAAGACCAAACAGTGTTGGGAATGTGAATAGCGATAATATTGCTAAAGCAAGAGCAATAAAACCAGCAGTCGATCCAGCTGCAGATGATCTTACATCATCGTTATCTTTATCATCATAATCAATACGCTGTGGCGCAACTTCAGCTGCGTATTCTTCTTTATAGTCACTATAATCACTATCTATTCGATCTCTTTTTTTATATTCATCAAATTTCTCAGTCAAAGTAAGGACTCCTTTCATAACAAGGTTCAATAATAGTATGTTTCTCTTTACTGTTTTTATCCGAGCCTGTACAGGGAGTAATATCCAATTGGAAAGTAAAAATGTTTTTTCAAAATAGGAAAACTAAGTATGACTTCCTCTATTTTGGAAAGTATAAAAAAGAATAATGAGGAAAGGGTGCTGTACATAATGGAACATCCAATTGAAAATTTAATGAAAACAGCAATGACAAATTTAAAAGAGATGGTAGATGTAAATACGATTGTCGGAAGTCCGGTTTCAACAGCCGATGGAAATGTAGTATTAACAGTATCGCAAGTTGCTTTCGGTTTTGGAGCTGGTGGAAGTGATTTTAAAGGGGAATTTATTTCTGAAAAACATAATGGCGGACAAGGGCAGCATAAAGAGAACAAGCAAGTTCATCCATTTGGAGGCGGGAGTGGGGCTGGGGTTTCCATTAGCCCAGTGGCTTTTTTAGTAGTTGGTTCTAACGGTGTACAGGTATTGCATCTCAATAGTAGCACCCATTTAATCGAAAAAGCGTTAAATGCTGTACCAAGCACTGTAGATAAATTTGTGAACGGTCGCTAAAGGTGAACTTGCATTTTTTAGGAATTATGATATATTAGAAAAAGTGCGCTTAAGGACGATTGAAATAATTGAAATGTAAATATATATGATGTGTGAAATAAGGGAGAGGAATTTATGATTAATATCAAAAACTTGGTAGTCGGCTTATTTATGCTAGTAAGCGGATTTGTTGTATATGTAATAAAAGAAAAAGCTCCATTCTAAAACAGACAAACCGTTAATGTCTGTTTTAAATTTGTAAAAAATGTTGACAAGTTATTGTATTGGTGTTAAAATTTTAATTCGTGTCTCGGTTAAAGCTAGTGTAAAGTAAATAAATCTTATGAATATAATACGAAAAGTTTGCGAAAGATCGGGTAGTCTTACCAACAACTTTTGTGAACAAACCCTATAAATTGTATATGTAAGCTTTATATGTATACTAGTGAATCAAGGAGCGGTCAGTGGAACCGTAATGATGAGAGAGAGGTAGGGCTTTCATCCAGTATATGTTACTTTCCCGTTAGGTGAATATAAAAAAGAGGACTCCTTGTGAAAAGGAGTCCTCTTTCTTTTGTGTATTGTGATTTGTAAAAATTTAAATGCGACTTTCAACCTGCTGACAAATTTCATCTGTTGTTAAACCATGAGCTGTAATTACCGATCCTTTTATTGATGTATCTGCAATACCCATCATATTAGAATCTTGCCCAGTTACAACACAACAATCGCACCCTTGTGCATCGTGTTCTGAGTTAAGTGTAACGACTTCATGCCCATGTTGCTGAAGAGCTTGTTGAACATCTGTTAATGAGTTTTCAACGCCAATTCTAGCCATAATTCTCACCTCCTACCATCTAGTTGTTAGTATGCTCAAGTCCAAAGCATATATTTATGAAAAAGATGGTAGGAAGAGAATATTTATTTAGTCGTTATATACACCAGTAAGCATTTGACTAACGAATTGATCATTTAATGTATCTTGTGCTGAACTGTTATTAGATTGAATATCGATTGAAGCTGTATAGTTGTTATGTTTCCTGCTATGTGGTTCTACTTCAACGTAATTATCGAATTTACAAAACCCTTTCGTATCCATTAGATCAAATAGTTGTAGCATTTCTACTACCTCTTGTCTCGTTCCTTTAATTTGTACACACGCCATTGTTATTTCCTCCTTCAATTTGACAAATTGTTTTTTAAAAATAGGATTATGATTACTAAATGAAAAATATGAATGTTATTTTTAGACAGCGTTATTTTTGTTATTTTCCCCCTTTTTCACCAAAAGTCGTTGTATATTCCCGAATTTATAAATCGGACGTCCGTTTATTGAATACAATAGATTCGTATCAATTGGCGAAAACCCTTCTTTTAAACAAATATTTTTTTTAGTAGAATTTGGCGAAAAAAATTTTTTGACTTTTTGTAAACGTTAACAATGTTATTAAATCAATATAATCAAAGATGTACGTACGATTAAAAATTAAAAATTTTCTAAAAATTCACTTGATTTATTTGAAAAGGAGAGTAAACTAGGAAACAATAAAAAACTCATAGAACATAGGGGGCGCTTTCAAGTGAACGAGCAGTGGATTTTCTTAAATGGAGAATTTGTTCCAAAAGACGAAGCAAAGGTTTCAGTATATGATCATGGCTATTTATATGGCGATGGAGTGTTCGAAGGAATTAGGGTATATAGCGGTAATGTTTTCCGTTTGAGAGAGCATCTTGTCCGGTTATATGAATCAGCGAAATCCATCATGTTAGAAATTCCATATACGTTAGAAGAAGCAACGAAAATCGTTGTTGAAACGATTCGACAAAACAAACTATCTAATGGATATATCCGCCTCGTTGTATCAAGAGGACCTGGGAATTTGGGATTAGATCCCGACTCTTGTACGAAACCAAATGTAGTAGTAATTGCAGAGCAATTATCTTTATTTCCACAAGAATATTATGAAAAAGGGATTCCGATTATAACAGTTGCAACGCGTCGCAATCGCCCAGATGTTTTGTCACCTCAAGTAAAATCTTTAAATTACTTAAATAATATTTTAGTTCGCATTGAGGCGAAACTAGCTGGAGTACAAGAAGCACTTATGTTAAATGACCAAGGATACGTAGCTGAAGGCTCTGGAGATAACGTATTTATTGTGAAGGGAAATAAATTAATTACACCACCAAGTTCTGCTGGAGCGTTAGAAGGTATTACACGAAACGCGATTTTAGAAATCGGCGAAAAACTTGGATATGACGTAAGAGAAGAATTATTTACAAGGCACGATGTATATGTAGCTGATGAAGTGTTTTTAACAGGAACAGCTGCTGAAGTAATTGCTGTTACGACAGTAGATGGAAGAACGATTGGTTTAGGGAGAACAGGGCCACATACGAATCGTTTATTAGAAGAATTCCGTAAATTAGTTGTAGAAGATGGAGAGAAAATTTACGAAGAAAATAAAGTTGGATAATAGCTCTTTATGAAATGATAAAGCGTTGATAGGGAGGAGTAGTTGACTGTGAAGCCTCACAGAGAGTCGGTGGTTGCTGGAAACCGATGGTTCACGTCGACGAACATCACCCTTGAGTGCTAAGCTGAAGCGTTTGTTTAGGCTTAGACGGTAGCTCCGTTATTAGCTAGACTCATCCCGAGTCACTGAGGCAAGAGTAATCTTGCGAAGAAGGGTGGTACCGCGAAATCTTTCGTCCCTTCAGCACATAGCTGGAGTGTGGACGTAGGATTTTTTTATTTTATAAATGGTTTAAAAAAGGGGGCTTATAAGAAAAATGTCTTCAAAAACGGAAGAGAAACTGGCAACTGGTGCACAGCTATTGTTAGAAGCGCTAGAAAAGGAAGAAGTAGAAGTGATTTTCGGGTATCCAGGTGGTGCGGTTTTACCTCTATATGATGCGCTTTATGATTGTGAAATTCCGCATATTTTAACGAGGCATGAGCAAGGTGCAATTCATGCTGCTGAAGGATATGCAAGAATTACAGGGAATCCAGGAGTGGTAATTGCAACAAGTGGACCGGGTGCTACAAATGTTATTACTGGTCTAGCTGACGCGATGATTGATTCATTACCGCTTGTTGTATTTACAGGGCAGGTAGCAACAACGTTAATTGGAAGTGATGCTTTCCAAGAAGCAGATATTATGGGGCTTACGATGCCGGTGACAAAACATAATTATCAAGTGCGAAAAGCATCGGATTTACCCCGAATTATTAAAGAAGCATTTCATATCGCTAGAACAGGAAGACCGGGCCCAGTCGTAATTGACCTTCCGAAAGATATGGTAGTGGAGCAAGGCGAGAGATGTAGCGACGTACAAATGGATTTACCAGGATACCAGCCTAATTATGAACCGAATCTACTACAAATAAACAAATTATTACAAGCGGTTGAGGTCTCAAAAAAGCCATTAATTTTAGCTGGAGCAGGTGTATTGCATGCGAAAGCATCGAAAGAATTAACAAGCTTTGCTCGCAAATATCATATTCCAGTTGTTCATACATTACTTGGTCTTGGCGGGTTTCCGCCAGATGATGAACTATTTCTAGGGATGGGAGGAATGCACGGTTCATACACCGCAAATATGGCATTATATGAATGTGACTTACTTATTAATATAGGTGCAAGATTTGATGATCGTCTTACTGGAAATTTAGCTTATTTTGCTAAAGAAGCGATTGTCGCACATATAGATATTGATCCAGCGGAAATTGGGAAAAATGTGCCGACTGAAATCCCTATTGTTGCGAGTGCGAAGCAAGCATTAGAAGCTATACTCACTTTTAAAGAAGGGGAAGTAGATCACAATGATTGGCTTTCGTTATTGAATAGTAGAAAAGAAAAATACCCTCTTTCTTACAAAGAACATGCAGAACGTATTAAACCTCAATATGCAATTGATATGCTATACGAAATTACGAAAGGAGAAGCGATTGTAACAACAGATGTTGGGCAACATCAAATGTGGGCAGCCCAATATTATCCACTGAAAAATCCAGATAGATGGGTAACCTCTGGGGGATTGGGAACAATGGGATTCGGGTTTCCAGCAGCAATAGGTGCACAAATCGCAAAGCCTGAAGAACTAGTTATTGCAATTGTCGGTGATGCTGGATTTCAAATGACCTTGCAAGAACTTAGTGTGTTAAAAGAGCATTCTTTACCAGTTAAAGTTTTTATTTTAAATAATGAAGCTTTAGGGATGGTAAGACAATGGCAAGAGGAATTTTATAATAGGCGATATTCGCACTCCTTACTTTCATGCCAACCAGATTTTGTCGCACTTGCCAATGCGTATGGCATAAAAGGTGTTCGTATTGAAGACCCACTTCTTGCAAAGCAACAATTACAGTATGCAATTGAATTAAGAGAGCCTGTTGTAATTGATTGCCGTGTACTTCAATCTGAAAAGGTTATGCCGATGGTTGCCCCAGGGAAAGGGGTTCACCAAATGGAGGGAGTGGAAAAAAGGTGAAGAGAATTGTAACAGCGACAGTTCGAAATCAAAGCGGTGTGTTAAATCGAATTACAGGTGTTATGACACGTAGACATTTTAATATTGAAAGTATTTCAGTAGGTCATACGGAATCATCAGATATTTCGAGAATGACAATTGTTGTACACGTTGAAAATGAACAGCAAGTTGAGCAGTTAATTAAACAACTCCATAAACAAATCGATGTTCTGAAAGTATCAGATATTACAGAAGAAGCAATGATTGCTAGAGAGCTTGCACTTATTAAGGTAGCAACTTCTGCAGCAAGAGCAGAATTGTATAGTTTAATTGAACCATTTCGAGCCACTGTAATAGATGTTGGGAAGGATTCCATAGTGGTGCAAGTAACAGGTACTCAGGAGAAAGTAGAAGCGTTAATTGAATTACTTCGTCCATACGGTTTGAAAGAAATTGCTAGAACAGGTGTAACAGCATTTACACGTAGTATGAAAAAACAAGATAAACAAGTTATGTTAATTCAATAATTATTTAAAAAATAGGGGGAAATGAAAATGGCGAAAGTTTATTATGAAAAAGACGTAACGGTAAATGTATTAAAGGAAAAGAAAGTAGCAATCATCGGTTATGGATCGCAAGGCCATGCGCATGCGCAAAACTTACGTGATAATGGATTTGATGTAGTGGTAGGACTGAGGAAAGGGAAGTCATGGGATAAGGCGAAAGAAGACGGTTTTTCTGTATATAAAGTAGGAGAAGCGGCGGAAAAAGCAGATGTAGTAATGATTCTACTACCTGATGAATTACAGCCAGAAGTATATGAAGCTGAAATTGCACCAAATTTACAAGCAGGTAATTCTCTCGTTTTCGCGCATGGATTTAATGTTCACTTTGATCAAGTAAAACCGCCAGCTAATGTAGATGTATTTCTAGTAGCACCGAAAGGTCCAGGACATCTAGTGCGTCGTACGTTTGCTGAAGGGGGAGCTGTTCCTGCATTATTTGCAGTATATCAAGATGCAACAGGAATTGCGACTGAAAAGGCACTCTCTTATGCAGATGGAATTGGAGCGACGAGAGCGGGTGTACTAGAAACAACGTTTAAAGAAGAAACAGAAACAGATTTATTTGGAGAGCAAGCTGTACTTTGCGGCGGAGTGACTGCACTTGTAAAAGCAGGATTTGAAACGCTAGTTGATGCTGGTTATCAACCTGAACTTGCATATTTTGAATGTTTACATGAACTAAAACTAATTGTTGACCTTATGTATGAAGGTGGACTTGAAAATATGAGATATTCAGTTTCAGATACAGCGCAGTGGGGGGACTTCGTATCAGGACCACGCGTTGTTACTGAAGATACGAAGAAAGCGATGGGGGAAGTGTTAGCAGAAATTCAAGATGGCACATTTGCAAGAGGATGGATTGCAGAACATAAAGCAGGAAGACCAAATTTCCAGGCGACAAATAAGAAGGAAAATGAACATGAAATCGAAGTAGTTGGACGTAAATTACGTGAAATGATGCCTTTCGTACAGCCACGAGTAAAGGTAGGGATTAAATAATATGAAGCAGATTTTGTTCATGGATACGACGCTTCGTGATGGCGAACAATCACCAGGAGTTAATTTAAATGAACAAGAGAAATTACAGATTGCAAGGCAACTAGAGAGACTTGGTATTAATGTAATGGAGGCGGGATTCGCAGCGGCTTCTGAAGGTGATTTTCAATCGGTAAAACGTATCGCAAATACCATTCAAAGTGCTACGGTTATGAGTTTAGCTAGAGCAAAGGAAAGCGATATTAGAAGAGCATATGACGCAGTGAAAGGTGCTGTATCTCCTCGTTTACACGTATTTTTAGCTACGAGTGACATTCATATGAAATATAAGCTTTGTATGTCGAAAGAAGATGTATTAGATAGTATTCATCGCTCGGTTATGCTTGGGAAATCATTATTTCCAACAGTACAATTTTCAGCAGAAGATGCGACAAGAACATCGAGAGCGTTTTTAGCTGAAGCAGTAGAAGTAGCGATTCGTGCAGGAGCGAATGTAATCAATATTCCTGATACAGTTGGATATACGAATCCAGAAGAATATTATTCTCTTTTTAAATACTTACAAGAATCCGTTCCTTCGTATGAAAAAGCAATTTTCTCTTGTCATTGTCACGATGATCTTGGGATGGCAGTAGCGAACTCGTTAGCTGCAGTTGAAGGTGGAGCGTTACAAGTAGAAGGAACGATTAACGGAATTGGAGAAAGAGCAGGAAATGCAGCCTTAGAAGAAGTCGCAGTTGCTCTCCATATTAGAAAAGATTTCTATGAAGCAGAATCCTCTATGACGTTAAAAGAAATTAAAGCGACAAGTACATTAGTAAGTCGTTTAACAGGTATGATTGTACCAAAAAATAAAGCGATTGTTGGAGCAAATGCATTCGCTCATGAATCAGGTATTCATCAAGATGGTGTTTTAAAAGAAGTGACGACATATGAAATTATTGAACCGGCGCTTATAGGTGAATCTCAAAATTTATTTGTACTTGGAAAACATTCTGGACGTCACGCATTTACGGAAAAAATGAAAGAATTAGGCTACGAATTTACAAACGAAGAACGAGATGCGGTGTTTGAAGCATTTAAAAAATTAGCTGATCGAAAAAAGGAAATTACAGAAGAAGATTTACGGGCGCTTATGCTTGGTGAAGCAGCATTTTCGGCACAACAATATAGCATTACGCAATTGCAAGTACACTTCGTATCAAATAGTACACAGTGTGCAACGGTTGTATTAAAAGATGAGGAAGGAAATATGTACGAAGATGCAGCAACTGGTTCTGGAAGTATTGAAGCGATCTATAATGCAATTCAAAGAATTTTAGAATTAGAATGTGACTTAGCGGATTATCGCATACAATCTATAACGCAAGGTCAAGATGCACTTGCACATGTTCATGTTGAATTAAAAGAAGGAACTCATCAAGTATCAGGTTTTGGTGTTGCGCAAGACGTATTAGAAGCATCGGCGAGAGCGTATGTTCATGCGGCGGGAAAATTAAAATCTTTTATTACTCTTGTGAAGTAACTGTTTGATAAGTGAGGGACTCGTCCCTTACTTATCAAAATATATTTCTGAAAATTCAGATAAAAGGAGTGTTTTAATTGGAAAAACGTATCGTTTGTTTAGCTGGTGATGGTGTAGGTCCAGAAATTATGGGAAGTGCGAAGGAAGTATTGCATATGGTAGAGAGGCTATATGGACATCATTTTCATTTACAAGATGAGTACTTTGGCGGAGCTGCTATCGATTTAACTGGGCAACCATTGCCACAGCGAACGCTTGCTGCCTGTTTAGCGAGTGATGCGGTTTTACTTGGCGCGGTTGGTGGACCTCGCTGGGATCATGCGAAAGAAAGGCCGGAGAAAGGATTATTAGCTTTAAGGAAAGGACTTGGTGTATTTGCGAATGTTCGACCTGTAACGGTAGAAAGCGCAACTGCACATTTATCACCATTAAAAAACGCTGATGAAATTGATTTCGTTGTTGTTCGTGAATTAACAGGTGGGATTTATTTTTCTTATCCGAAAGAACGAACGGACGAAGTAGCAACAGATACACTTACGTATCATCGCCATGAAATTGAACGTATCGTTTCTTATGCTTTTCAATTAGCGAGTAAGCGGAAGAGAAAAGTAACATCTATTGATAAAGCGAATGTTTTAGAGTCTAGTAAGCTGTGGAGAACTGTGACGGAAGAAGTAGGCCTTCGTTATCCAGGTGTTGAATTAGAGCACATTTTAGTAGATGCAGCTGCTATGGAGCTAATTCGGAACCCAAGGAGATTTGACGTTATCGTAACAGAGAATTTGTTTGGTGATATTTTAAGTGATGAGGCTTCTGTATTAGCGGGGTCATTAGGAATGCTTCCATCAGCGAGTCATGCGGAAAACGGGCCATCTTTATATGAGCCTATTCACGGATCAGCACCAGATATTGCGGGGAGAAATAAGGCGAACCCAATTGCGATGATGCGTTCGGTTGCGATGATGCTTGGGCAATCATTTGGATTAACGAGAGAAGGATATGCGATTGAATCCGCAATTTCTGCAGTTCTTAAATCTGGAAAATGTACAGCAGATATCGGGGGAGATGAAACGACAACTTCATTTACGAAGGCAGTTATGCAAGAGATGGAAGAGCAAGCGCTAGTAGGGAGAGGACGATAATGGGAAAAAGATTACTAGATAAGCTTTGGGAGAGACATGTAGTTGCGACAAACGAAAATGGATTGGATTTATTATATATCGATCTTCATCTCGTTCATGAAGTAACGTCACCGCAAGCCTTTGAAGGCTTGCGGCTTGCAAATCGAACTGTCCGGAGACCAGAATTAACATTTGCAACAATGGATCATAATATTCCAACGAAAGATGTTTGGAATATTACTGATCGTATTGCGAAGCAGCAATTGGATACACTTCGTGAGAACTGTAAACAATTTCAGGTGCCATTAGCGGATATCGGTGATGAAGAGCAAGGGATTGTTCATGTTATAGGGCCAGAACTTGGGCTTACACAGCCAGGGAAAACGATTGTTTGCGGTGATAGTCATACGGCTACTCATGGTGCATTCGGTGCGCTAGCGTTTGGTATTGGTACGAGTGAAGTGGAACATGTATTAGCAACACAAACGTTGTGGCAACGAAAACCGAAAGCGATGGGCATTGAGTTAAAAGGAAAATTACAGAAAGGTGTTTATGCAAAAGATATTATTTTGCATCTTCTTTCAAAGTACGGTGTAGCAGTTGGAACTGGATATGTAATGGAATTTTACGGAGAGACGATTCATGCTATGGAGATGGAAGAGAGGATGACGCTTTGCAATATGGCAATTGAAGGGGGAGCAAAAGCGGGCATTATTGCACCAGATGAAAAAACATTTTCTTATGTAAAAGGGCGTAAATATGCACCGAAAGATTATGAATCTATTAAGAAAAAATGGTCGGAACTTTATACAGATTCAGATGCAGTTTATGATTTACATATTTCAATAGATGTTACGGATTTAGCGCCGTACGTTACTTGGGGAACAAATCCGAGTATGGGTGTTCGTATTGATGAAAAGTTGCCAGAAAAGCATGATGCAAATGATGAAAGAGCATTTTCGTATATGGGATTAAACCCTGGACAAAGTACGTATGAAATTCCAGTTAAGCATGTCTTTATTGGATCTTGCACAAATTCTCGATTATCCGATTTAGAAATTGCCGCATCTGTTGTGAAAGGGAGAAAGGTAAAAGACGGTGTGCGAGCACTTGTTGTGCCTGGGTCTAAAAGAGTAAGAGAAGCCGCGATGCAAAAAGGATTGCATCACATATTTGAAGAAGCTGGATTTGAATGGAGAGAGCCTGGATGTTCAATGTGTCTTGGGATGAATCCAGATCAAGTACCTGAAGGAGAACATTGTGCTTCTACTTCAAATCGTAATTTTGAAGGAAGGCAAGGGAAAGGGGCAAGAACACATTTAGTAAGTCCAGCTATGGCTGCAGCAGCTGCATTATATGGGCATTTTGTTGATATTAGAAAGGAGAGTTACGATGGAGCCATTTCGTATTCATAAAGGTACTGCCGCAGTACTTATGAATGATAACATTGATACAGATCAAATTATTCCGAAGCAATACTTAAAGAGAATTGAAAGGACGGGATTTGGAAAGTATTTATTTGATGAGTGGCGTTACGATAATGAGCGTCATGAAAATCCTAATTTTCCCCTTAATGCACAAGAACGAAAAGGAGCAAGTATATTAATTACAGGTGATAATTTTGGATGTGGTTCTTCAAGAGAACATGCTCCGTGGGCGCTTGCGGATTATGGTTTCCGCGTTATTATCGCCGGAGGATTTGCAGATATTTTTTATATGAATTGTATGAAGAATGGTATGTTACCGATTGTAATGGATAAAGAGATGCGTGAACAACTTGCCAAAACGAATGCGAGAGATCAAATGGAAGTCGATTTAGAGAATGAAGTAGTTACTACGAATACGCACAGATTTCATTTTACAATCGAGAAAATGTGGAAAGAGAAATTATTAAATGGTCTAGATGAAATTAGCATTACGATGCAATACGAACGAGAAATTGGAGAGTATGAAAGGGAGATAGCCTTATATTAAGAAATAACGGAATATTAAAAATGTATTTACATTCAGAATTAACTGTTATATACTATGTGAAAATCAGAGGAGAAAGGGAGTAAGTATTATGAAAACAATGCAATCCATTAAAATGCTTACACAACTACATCATCATACATGAAACCCTTGAACCTAACGTGAAAACGTGTAGGCACAAGGGTTATTCCCGTTGTACCTACACTCTACTAAAGAGCCTTGTAGGTATTTTTTCTACAAGGCTCTTTTTATTTTCGGTTTAGGTGAATGGAATGAGCATACATTAGAGAGGGAAGGGTGTGTGAATTTAGATGACAAAGTGGAAGCGTGCAAATCCGAATGGAACGAGGGATTACTTATTCGAAGAATGTACGTTAATTGAAGAAGTGGAACAAAAATTAAGACGGACCTTTTTAGATAGAGGTTATGAAGAAATAAGGACACCTACAGTTGAATTTTACGATGTTTTTGCATTTCAAAACAGGCCGATAGATGAAGAAAAGATGTATAAATTTTTTGATGAAAAAGGACGAATTATTGTACTGCGCCCAGATATGACAATTCCTTTAGCAAGAGTAATTGGAACGCAGAGACGGGACACTCCTCTTAAAGTGACGTATAGCGGAAATGTATTTCGGGCGAATGAGTCTCTTTCTGGAAAATATAATGAAATGGTACAAAGTGGTATTGAAATTATCGGGATTGATAATGTAAGAGCAGAAATTGAGTGTGTCATAAGCGTAATTCAAGCACTTCAAAAATTGAAGGTACAATCTTTTACAATTGAGATTGGGCAAGTGCAGTTATATAAATGTATTGTAAAAAAACTCTCCATTCATGGTGAAGAAGAGAGGGTACTTAGAACATATATTGAGAGTAAAAATTATGCTGGTCTCTCAAATTTTATTGAAGAAAAAAAATTAGATCGGTGTGATGAAACAGTAAGATTACTTGAGAAACTACCAAGGTTATTCGGGAGTTTAGATGTTATTGAGGAAGCAGAAAAACTCGCCTCAAGTAATGAAATGAAAATGGCCATTGCCAGAGTGAAAGAAATATATGAAACAATTGAACAGTTAGGATATGGATCTTACATATCAATTGATTTAGGTATGGTTCAACATTTGGATTATTATACGGGTGTTATTTTCAAAGGGTATATATATGAAATTGGAGAAGAGATTGTTAGTGGCGGAAGATATGATGAGTTAATTGGAAATTTTGGAGAGATGATGCCAGCTGTTGGGCTCGCGGTGCAAGTAAATCAAATTGTTAAGGCACTTCAAGAGCAGCAAGAACCATATAAACGAAAGAGAATAGATATTATGATTCATTATGAGTTAAATAGATTAGCAGAAGCGGAAAGGTTACGAAATTTACTTCAAAAGGACGGGAAGAATGCTCAGTTATCTTTATTCTCAAATTTAAACGATACTTTTCAATTTGCAAACAAGAATAAAATAATGACAGTCGTTGAGGCGAAGAGTGAGTCACTAGTGGAATATGTATGGAGAGAGAAATGGATCATCCAGAAAGAAGGGGAGGCTTCATGCGTAACATTCAAATTGCGTTAACGAAAGGAAGATTAGAAAAGCATGTTATTCCACTGTTTGAGAAAATTGGAATTGATTGTTCAGAGCTCAAAGATAAAGGAAGAAAACTTGTTTTTAAAAGTAAAAACACAAACATTTCATTTATTTTAGTGAAAGCGGTAGATGTTGCTACTTATGTAGAACATGGCGTAGCTGATATTGGAGTTGTTGGAAAAGATATATTAATGGAATGTGAGAAAGATATATATGAGATGGTGGATTTAGGAGTAGGCGTGTGTAAATTTTGTGTCGCTTCTATTCCTACGTATAATCCGAAGAGTTATCGAAAAAAACGAATTGCAACGAAATATCCGCACATTACTTCTACATATTTTCATGATAAAGGGGAGGATGTAGAAATTATTAAAATAGAAGGATCTGTAGAGATTGCTCCACTTCTAGGGTTGGCAGATGCAATTGTGGATATTGTTGAAACAGGAAAAACATTACAAGAAAACGGATTAATTGTATTTGAGGAAATGTGCTCTATATCAGCTCGAATGATTGTAAATAAGGCTGCACTGAAAACTAAAAAAGACGAAATATTCGGTATTATAAATATGATGGAACAAGAAATTTTGTCAGGGAAGTAGGGGGGGTAAAATGGAGATAGTTTATGAAGATTTCAAAGAGGCGTTATCCAAAATAAAACTGCTACGAGAAAGCGCTAATATAATAGAAGAAACTGTTCAAAGAAATGTTAGAGAAATTGTTCGAAATGTAAGAGAGAGTAAGGATGAGGCTTTATCTTTGTACACAAAAAAGTTTGATGGTGTAGAGATAAAAAATTTTCGTGTAAGTGCAGAAGAAATAAAACAAGCAAGTAAGTTTGTAGAACAAGCTTTTTTAGAAGCGTTAGAAGAGGCAAAGAAAAATATTGTCTCGTATCACGAAAAGCAAAAAAGACAATCTATGTTCGATTGCGTGAGTGAAGGGGTAATTAGAGGACAGCTCATTCGGCCGTTAGAAAATGTAGGGGTATATGTGCCGGGCGGGACAGCTTCGTATCCTTCATCAGTATTAATGAATGTATTGCCAGCAAAACTCGCAGGAGTGAAAAAAATTGTAATGGTAACACCGCCGAGGCAAGGAGGAATTGATCCGCATATTTTAGCTGCCGCAAGTCTTGCAGGTGTAGATGAAATTTATATGGTCGGTGGTGCTCAAGCAATTGCTGCTTTAGCATATGGAACAGAATCGATTCCGAAAGTAGATAAAATAGTTGGCCCCGGAAATTTGTATGTCGCTCTAGCAAAACGAGAAGTATACGGGATAGTAAATATCGATATGATTGCTGGACCATCAGAAATTGTAGTTATCGCAGATGAAACAGGAAATGCCGAATATATTGCTGCGGATTTATTATCACAAGCAGAGCATGATGTGAGAGCGACTGCTATTTGTATTACAACGAATGTACAGCTTGCTAAAGAAGTAGAAAGAGAAATAGAAAGACAGCTAGAGACGTTACCAAGAAGTGAAATAGCTCGTGAGTCAATAAAAAGAAATGGATCAATTTTTATTGTTCCTTCTTTAGAAGAGGCATTTCAATTATCAAATGAAATTGCTCCAGAACATTTAGAGTTACACATAAAAGAGCCAATGAATGCTCTAGCTTATGTAAAGCATGCTGGATCAATTTTTCTTGGTCCATATGCACCTGAACCGCTCGGAGATTATTTGGCGGGGCCGAATCATGTATTACCGACAAGTGGAACGGCAAGGTTTTTCTCTCCGTTATCCGTCGATGATTTTGTGAAAAAATCAAGCTTCGTTTCTTATACGGAAGAAGCGTTAAGAAGTGTACAGCATCATATTGTAGAACTTGCAAATAAAGAAGGTTTACATGCACACGCAAGAGCGATCCAAATTAGGTTTAAGGAGGAAGAATAATGCGCCAATCTAGTCAAGCACGTGAGACGACTGAAACAAAGATTAAATTAAGTTTGCAGCTCGATGAAAGTACGAGTGTTTCTGTGCAAACGGGAGTTGGTTTTTTTGATCATATGCTAACTTTATTTGCTAGGCATGGAAGATTCGGTTTGCAAGTTGAAGCTGAAGGTGATGTATTCGTTGATGCGCATCATACGGTTGAAGATGTTGGAATTGTACTCGGAACTTGCTTGAAAGAAGCATTGCAAAATAAAGAGGGGATTAACCGTTACGGCTCAGCATATGTACCGATGGATGAATCTTTAGGATTTGTCGCGATTGATATAAGTGGGCGCTCATATATTGTATTTCAAGGTGAATTAACAAATCCGAAGCTAGGAGATTTTGACACAGAATTAACGGAAGAATTTTTTAGAGCAGTTGCCCATGCTGCAAATATTACATTACATGCTCGCATTCTATACGGAAGCAATACACATCACAAAATTGAAGCTTTATTTAAAGCGTTCGGTCGAGCTCTTAGAGAGGCAGTCGATAAAAATGCCAATATTACTGGTGTAAATTCAACGAAAGGGATGTTGTAATTGATTGCAATTATAGATTATGGAATGGGAAATATTCGCAGTGTGGAACAAGCATTAAAATATATTGGAGCAGAGTACATCGTAACAGATGATAAAGAAGAAATATTGAGAAGTGATGGAGTTATTTTACCAGGAGTGGGCGCATTTCCGAAAGCGATGGACGTTTTAGAAGAAAAAAATTTAGTATATGTGCTAAAAGAAGTTGGGAAATCAGGAAAACCGCTTCTAGGCATTTGCTTAGGAATGCAGCTTTTATTTGAAAAAAGTGAGGAACTACAAGACTGTAACGGATTAAATTTACTGCCAGGTGTCATTCGAAAGTTAAAAGTTCCTTATAAAATCCCGCATATGGGGTGGAATGAATTAAAAAAAGAAGGAGAAATATCGCTTTGGAATAGAGTAGAGGACGGTTCTTTCGTATATTATGTCCACTCTTATTATGCAGATTGTCCGGATGAGATTGTGTATGGGGCAAGTGAATATGGAGTGAAGGTACCTGGTTTTGTAGCAAAAGGAAATATATTTGGCGCACAGTTTCATCCTGAAAAAAGTGGTGAAATTGGAATGCAAATGTTAAAAAATTTCAAAGGGGTGGTAGAAGCATGGAAATCTTCCCAGCTATCGATGTAAAAGAAGGGCGATGCGTAAGGCTGTATCAAGGAGAGTTTAGTAAAGAAACGGTGATGAATGAAGATCCAGTCGCACAAGCAATCATATTTGAAAAAATTGGAGCGAAAATACTACACGTTGTTGATTTAGATGGAGCAATTGCTGGAGAGTCAGTAAATTTACCTGTCATTGAAAAAATATGCAAGGCGGTGCGTATTCCGGTGCAAGTTGGAGGAGGTATTCGGTCACTTTCGGCAGTGGAGAAGTTGTTGTCAGTAGGTGTAGAAAAAGTGATATTAGGAACAGCAGCGCTATATGATAAATCATTTTTAGAAGAAGTGATTCGTCTATATAAAGAGCAAATCATAGTTGGAATTGATGCGAAAAATGGTTTCGTAGCAACGAGGGGGTGGCTCGATGTGTCTGAAGTTTCTTACATTGATTTAGCAAAGCAAATGGAAAGTTTAGGTGTTCAAACGATTGTGTTTACAGATATCTCAAAAGATGGGACGCTTGCAGGTCCGAACTTTGAACAATTAGAGTTACTGCAAAAAAGTGTGGGCATTCATGTGATTGCTTCTGGAGGAGTGGCATCTATTCAAGATGTGAAAAGATTAAATGATATGAATATATATGGAGTCATCATTGGGAAGGCACTTTACGAGAAAACGATTGATTTAGAAGAAGTGTTACAGGTTACAAAACTATGTTAGCGAAACGAATTATTCCATGTCTAGATGTGAAAGAAGGGCGGGTAGTAAAAGGTGTAAATTTTATAGGGTTACAAGACGTCGGTGATCCTGTTGAAATAGCCGCATTATATAATGATGCGGGAGCAGATGAAATCGTATTTTTAGATATTACTGCGACGCATGAAGGGCGAAAAACGATTATAGATGTTGTAGAAAAAACTGCTTCAAAAGTATTCATTCCTCTCACAGTTGGCGGGGGGATTTCAAATGTTCAAGATATGTACAATTTACTAAGAGCTGGAGCGGATAAAGTTTCAATAAACTCAGCGGCAATGCGAAATCCAAAGTTAATTCAGGAAGGTGCAGAACATTTTGGCTCACAATGTATTGTCGTAGCAATCGATGCTAGAAAAGTAGCAGAAGATAAATGGAATGTATACGTAAATGGCGGAAGACTTGATACGGGAATGGATGCAATAGAATGGGCGAAGCGCGTTGTCGAGCTCGGGGCAGGAGAAATTTTGTTGACGAGTATGGATGCAGATGGAACGAAAAACGGATATGATCTTCGTTTAACAGAAGCAATTTCAAACAGCGTTTCTGTTCCAGTAATCGCATCAGGTGGATGTGGTCATGTGGATCACATTATAGAAGTATTTCAAAAGACAACAGTTGATGCAGCATTAGCAGCATCAATCTTTCATTATGGCGAGGCCACTGTACAGGATGTAAAGAAAAAATTAAGAGAAGCAAATGTTGAGGTGCGGTTATGAAACCTAACTTTTCAAAAGGATTGATACCAGCTGTTGTTATCGAGGAAGATACGAAAGAAGTTTTAATGCTAGCTTATATGAATGAAGAAGCGTATGACAAGACGCTGGAAACGAAAAGAACATGGTTTTATTCCCGTTCGAGACAATCGTTATGGAATAAAGGAGATACATCGGGAAATGTCCAATATGTGCAATCACTTTATTTAGACTGTGATCAAGATTCAATCGTTGTTGTCGTAAAGCAAGTAGGGCCTGCTTGCCATACGGGAGAAAAAACGTGTTTTCACTACAAAATTATATAGGGGGATACATATGGAAGATATCCTTAAGTTATTATTTGAAACAATTGAAGAACGAAAGAAAAATCCACTCTCTGAATCATATACGAATTATTTATTTTCAAAAGGTGAAGATAAAATTTTAAAGAAAATCGGTGAGGAGTGCACCGAAGTAATTATCGCGTCTAAAAATAATGATAAAGAAGAAATAGTAAAAGAAATGGTTGATGTGTTTTATCACTGTTTTGTTCTGTTAGCTGAAAAAAATATTTCATTAGAAGATGTCATGCAAGAAGTGAAAGAAAGAAATGGAAAGCTTTCGAGAGTAGGAGAGCGAAAAGAAATAGATACGTTATAAGGGGGAATATATATGAAAGTGGATTATCATCTTCATTTAGAAGAAGGGCCCTATTCAATAGGCTGGCTTGCCAAAATAAATGAAGCACTACAATATTATGAGCCACTTCAAGAAGAAAGGCATTCTATTGGCTGGCTAATGAAAACACAAGAACGCCTGCAAAGACGTGTGAAGGAAGGACCATTTACAGCGAAATGGATTGATTTATATTTAGAAGAGGCTTTGCGAAAAGGTATAAAAGAAGTTGGTATTGTCGATCATTTATACCGTTTTCATGAAGCGAAAGGATATTATGAAAAGTATGTAAATATTAGTGATTCTAAGCTCGGTCGTTTACAAAAAGAATGGTTAGATCAAGTAAGAGTAACGTCTCTTTATGATTTTACAAAGGCGATTGAAGAGGCAAAAGAGCGATGGAGTAAACGAGGGGTAACGCTCAAACTTGGAATTGAAGCGGATTATTTTATCGGCGGTGAACAAGAGTTAAAAGGCTTACTAGCATTAGGAGAATTTGATTATGTAATCGGTTCGGTCCATTTCATAGATGGTTGGGGATTTGATAATCCAGATACGAAAGAGTATTTTGATATGCATGAGTTACATACTTTATATCATACGTTTTTCGCTACAGTTGAAAGTGCTGTTCGTTCTGAGCTCTTTGATATTATAGCTCACCTCGATAACATAAAAGTATTTAATTACCGGTTAGATGAGAATGAACAGCTTTCTTATTATAAGGAAATTGCGCGTGCGTTAGTAGAAACGAATACCGCAACAGAAATAAATGCTGGATTGTACTATCGCTATCCTGTGCGCGAAATGTGTCCAAGTCCGCTTTATTTACAAGTATTAGCTAAGTATGGAGTTCCGATTACTCTATCCTCAGATGCTCATTATCCGAATGATTTAGGAAAATATGTGGAAGAAAATATAAAGACATTACGCAATCATGATATTTCTCACATAGCTACATTTACGAAACGAGTAAGAACGATGAGATTGCTTGAAGAAGAAGTAACAATTTCAAAATAAAACACGATTTTTTGATGAAAACCACCCTTTTTGTTCAAAATAAGAAAGAATGAAAAGGAGGATGGAAAATGGCGAAACAACAAAATAAACAAAATGTACAAAATGTACAAGTGGCGGAGCAAGCCTATACTTCTGAAGCGAGTAATACAGCTAATTCTGTTATTGAGGAACAAATTAGCGATACAGTTGCAGAAGGAACAATCGATGCGAAGCTTGGGAAAGAATCGCAAGAAAAAGCGTAAAAAGAGGGGAGAGTTGCATCTCCTCTTTTTTTATGGAAAAGTGTCGATTTTCAAAACTATAATCAAATTCCTTGGTTTTTATATGTGGATTTCTTACAATGAAATATAAGAGATATCTTATTTTCTATAGAAGAGGTGTTAGTAGTGGCAAAAATATTAGTAGCAGGGAAAATTCCAGAAATCGGATTAGAACTATTAAAGAATCATGATGTAGAAATGTACGATAAAGAGGAGTTAATTTCTTTAGATGAATTAACAGAGCGTGTAAAAGATAAGGATGCATTGTTAAGTTTACTTTCTACAAAGGTGACGAAAGAAGTTATTGATGCGGCACCTCATTTAAAGATTGTTGCAAACTACGGTGCTGGTTACGATAATATTGATTACTCGTATGCAGGAGAAAAAGGGATTGCGGTAACGAATACACCGAAAGTATCAACTGAAGCGACAGCAGAATTAACATTTGCACTTCTTTTAGCGGTGGCACGCAGAATTCCTGAAGGGGATACGTTATGTCGTACAACTGGATTTAACGGATGGGCACCATTATTTTTCTTAGGCCGAGAAGTACACGGTAAGACAATTGGAATTATTGGCCTTGGAGAAATCGGTAAGGCAGTTGCAAAGCGTGCGAAAGCATTTGGAATGGATGTTTTATATACAGGACCAAATCGTAAGCCTGAAGCAGAAAGTGAACTAGGCGCAACATATGTAACGTTGGAAGAATTATTACAAACAGCGGACTTTATTACAATTAACTGTGCTTATAATCCAAAATTACACCACATGATTGATGAAGAACAGTTTAAAATGATGAAGAAAACAGCATATATTATAAATGCTTCACGTGGACCAATTATGAATGAATTTGAACTTGCTCAAGCATTAAAAACGAATGAAATTGAGGGTGCAGCCCTTGATGTGTTTGAATTTGAACCGAAGATTACAGAAGAGCTAAAGGGATTAAAGAATGTTGTGCTCGCTCCTCACGTAGGAAATGCAACATTTGAAACTCGTGATGCGATGGCTGAAATGGCAGTTAGAAATATTTTAGCTGTATTAAATGGTGAAGAACCAGTAACACCTGTAAATCAAAAAGTATTAGTTACAAAATAAAAAGAAACCTTCCGAAATCGGAAGGTTTCTTATTTTTCTTTATTTGCTCTTTTAGATGGTCTTTGTCTAAGAAATTGAGATAGCATATACAAAATATATAGTGGAATAGCAATGAATAAGAAAACAGAAAAGTTACCGATCCCTGTTTGGTACATTGTGATAATGCTTCCGACTAAAAATAGTGTAATAATGATGCTATATCGTGGAATTGGTACATCTTTTAAACTTGGGATACGAATACGACTTACCATTAAAAATGCGAACGTTACAAATACTGTAATAAGAACGATTTTTGGAATGGTATTTGAAAATAATGTTAGGAAAGCGACAAGCCCTCCTGCTGCAGTAATCGGAACTCCAGTGAAATATTTCATAGAAGTAGAAGATGGTGTTACATTAAATCGTGCTAAGCGATATGCTCCGAACAGTGGGAATAATCCCGCTATGTATAGTCCAATGATTCCGTAGTTGGAAAAAGATGTGTAATACATTAAAACAGCAGGTGCTGCGCCAAATGTTACAACATCTGCGAGTGAATCAAGCTCTTTTCCCATTTGTGAATCAACGCGTAATAAACGAGCAACACGCCCATCAAGACTATCTAACATCATCCCGATAAGTACTAAAATAGCAGCTGATTTATAATATCCTAAAGATGCATAGCCGATTGACAAAAATCCGCTATATAAATTTCCGAGCGTAAATAAGTTTGGAATAGCTGCTCTATACAAAATCTGATCCCTTGCTTTCTGTTATAAATTCTTAATTAGTGTATGAAAGTTTACTTATTTTATCATACCATAAATTTCTTTCTCATACGAAAGAAATTCCCAATTTGTGAAAGATTTGAAGTGTAAGTAAAAAAGAAGCAACTTTTCACAAAGTTGCTTCCTACGTTATTCAAATTTCGTTGTCATCGTTCCAGTTTTATATCGATTGTTAGGATCGAATCGTAATAAATCTCCATAAATCAGTTTGTCAGAGAGTTTTAAATCTGTTTTGGCTTTTTCAATATACGGCTGACATAGTGATACATCTGCCTCTTCACCTGAGCTTTTTTTGTAGCACATATTTTTTGTATATACATAATCCTCTGTTACAAAACTACCATCGCGCATTACCATAAGTGGATCTTTTTCTTTTATAAATAAGTCAGTTCCAAATTCAACTGATTGATTCGTTTTAATACCAAGTAAATGAAGCAGCGTTGGTTTAATATCGATTTGACCGGATACTTTAGAAATGACTTTTCCTTCTTGACCAGGTACATGAATAATGAGAGGGACGCGCTGTAATTGCATCGCATCAAACGGTGTAATAGCGTCTTTCCCAAGGAACTGAGCCATAGCTGCGTTATGGTTTTCGGAAATACCGTAATGATCACCATAAATGACAATAACGGAATTGTCGTACAGTCCTTCTGCCTTTAATTGATTAATAAATAATTTAAGAGCTTCATCTGTGTAACGAACTGTTGGGAAGTAGCGGTTTAAAACAGCACTTTCCGAATTAAACTCATCAACATATTGATCTTCTGGATTTAGAAGAAACGGAAAATGGTTTGTTAAAGTAATAAATTTCGTATAGAACGGCTGCGGTAAAGATTTTAGTTTTGGAATAGATTGCTCAAAGAACTCTTTATCTTTTAATCCCCAACCGACAGACATTTGTTCCGTGCCTACGTAATCATTTAAATTAAAATAGCGATCATATCCAAGTGCAGGATACATTACATCACGATTCCAAAATGTTTTATCGTTTGAATGGAAGACAGCAGAAGAATATCCGTATTTCTTTAATTGTTCTGGTGTAGCTGTATATTCATTTGTTGCATGAGTAAAGAACACAGAACCACGATCTAACGGATAAAGTGAGTTTTCCACGATAAATTCAGCATCAGAAGTTTTACCTTGTCCAGTTTGATGATAGAAGTTATCGAAATAAAAACTATCTTTAATAAATTCGTTTAAAAATGGAGTGATTTCTTTTCCGTTTATTTTTTTATTAATAACAAAACTTTGTGTAGATTCCATTGAAATTAAAATTACATTTTTCCCTTTTGCAGCTCCAAATAAGTTTTTATCTACGTGTTTATCTTTTGCGTCAGTATAGTTTTTAATTTCAGAGAATCCATCCCCACTTGCAAATACACGTTCAGCTGAAGATTTAGATTGGAGTGTAATATCAAATAGATGATATGTGTATAAACCTAAATTTTTCACGACAGTTTGACGGTCAAATGAGCGTGAGAACATTTGTGGCTTATAAATAACTGAAACGACAATTTGCAGTGCCAATAGCGCTGTTACACCACTAAAGAAAGTTCGCTTTTCAGAGCGTGAAAGTGGTGTTTTGTCACAAAATGCCGGGAATTTACGTGATATAAACATTAAAATAATTGCATCCGCAAATAAAAGTAATGTTTTATACGTAAAGAGTTCTTTAATGCTCGTTCCTAAATCAGCCATATTATTTGTTTGGAATAAAACGGGGAAAGTAACGAAATCATCATAAAACCCGTAAAACATTGCATTTCCAAATAAAATAAATGACAGTATAAAACTAATTCCAATAATAATTCGGTTTCGGTACTTAGATGCAAGTAAAGCTAAACCGAAAAATAAAAGTAATGAAGCTAGTGGATTAATAAAAAGCATAAATTCTTCAAAGAAGTTATCAATTTTAATATCGAATGCTAGCTTGTACACAATATATGTTTTAATCCATAATAAAACGACTGCAACGAGTGCAAATCGCAGTTTTGGAAACAAATGTTTTAGCATAATATACTCCTCTCTTAAAAGCATGACAGTTCCTGTGAGTTTGTTTGAAAAGTGCCTCACTATATATATACGAACAGTCCTTTATTATTATTATACTATGAGTATCATTATACGAAAATAAAAGAGGATTGTGGGCTTTTTTTGCAACAATTGAGTAGAAAAAGCGAAGTAGGAGACAATAAAATGGAATTTCTATGTATGATTATTATCATTCGTTAAACATGGAAAGTATTGCGTAATGATACGGAGGTTATGATGCGGAAATTATTATATTTTATAGTATGCATTAGTTTTATGCTTTTTGCTTCACCGAGTGTATCAGGGGCACAATATGATGCACCGCTCATGGAAGATGCACTTTATTCTGTTTTATTTCCAAAAATAAATAAAGCAATTGAAAAACAATATGGGAGCTTGAAACCTTATCAATGTCCTAAAATTATTAGTATAAAAAAAGTGTATAGTGGTACATATTTATTTCAAGCAATTATTGAAGTAACGAAGTATGAACAGGTTGGAGGGAAAATTCTTCCCCCATTTGAAAAAGTAGCAATTACATTTAATAACGAAGAAGGCGAATGGGAAGTAACAAAGATTATAGTAAAGCGCTTACCAAACGATACGAAACTAAACTGTAAAAAAACAATATAAAAAATTGTTTGACAAATAAAATGTTCCTTTGGTATTGTTAATAGCAACATTAGATGTTTGAAAATTAAATAGACTTACCTCATCTACTCTCAAAGGTAGAGGCCGCGATAGGAAAGAGTAAGCTATGTGAGATTTAGTGGAATCTGTGATCATAGGTTGAAAGGGACTATTGCCGAAATATAAGAATGACCATCTTATTCTTATATTGGGACTACATTGAATAAATGTAGTACTGTCATAATATTTATTTTATGGAGAGCTATTTGGAGATGTTGATGCGGTTTCTTATTTGAGAAGATAACAACTCGTTTATTTTTTCAATATACATTTTTCCTAATAAGAAACGCGTGTGAACATTGTTCCGCGCGTTTTTTGTCTATCTAAAAGCGTGCTGCAATGAATAGAAGATTGGGGTTATGAGTTTTAGAGGAAATAAGGGAGGAATTCAAATGTATTTACACGGCACAAGCCGAATCAATGGGCAAGGACACTTAGAAATTGGAGGGTGCGATACGACGCAACTAGCAAAACAATACGGAACACCACTTTATGTATACGATGAAGAGTCAATTCGAGGGAAATGTCGTGCGTTTCATCGTGCTTTTAAAGAAAGTGGTTTCTCTTATCAAGTAGCATATGCTAGCAAGGCGTTCTTGTGCATGGAGATGTGCCGAGTAGCTCGTGAAGAGAATATGTCTTTAGATGTTGTTTCTGGAGGAGAATTATATACTGCGCTCCAAGCAGGGTTTCCTGCATCGCGTATTCATTTTCACGGAAATAATAAAACAGAAGAAGAAATGATTATGGCTCTTCAGGCAAATATCGGTTGTTTTGTAGTAGACAATTTCTTAGAATTAGAAATTTTACATGATTTAGCAGTGCAACATGGGAAATTTGTGAACATATTAATCCGTGTAACGCCTGGAGTAGAGGCACATACACACGAATATATAACAACAGGTCAAGAGGATTCGAAATTTGGATTTGGTGTTTCAAATGGTCAAGCGATGCAAGCAATTGAGCTTGCCTTGCAAAAATCAAATTATAATGTGTTAGGAATTCACTCGCATATTGGATCACAAATATTTGAAACGGCTGGATTTGTTCGAGCAATTGAAGTACTCCGCCAATTTTTAGAAGAAGTGAGAGAGCGAACACATTATGTGATGAAAGTATTAAATGTGGGCGGAGGTTTCGGTATACGTTATACGGAGTCAGATACACCGTTAACACTTGAAACGTATGTGCACGCTGTAACAAGTACGATAAGCGAACAATTTACACTATGTGAATATCCGCTTCCAGAAATATGGATTGAACCAGGTCGTAGTATCGTAGGTGATGCTGGAACAACACTTTATACAGTCGGATCGGTGAAAGATATTCCTGGCATTCGAAAATATGTTTCAGTCGATGGTGGAATGACAGATAATTTAAGACCGGCTCTATATGGAGCTCGTTATGAGGCAATGTTGGCGAATCGAGGAAATGATGAAAATGAGGAACTCGTTTCGATTGCTGGGAAATGCTGTGAAAGTGGAGATATGCTTATTTGGGATATTAATCTCCCGAAAGTTGCTTCTTCTGATTTACTAGCGATTTCATGTACAGGTGCATATGGGTACTCGATGGCGAATAATTATAATCGTATTCGTAGACCAGCTGTCGTTTTTGCAAAAGGTGGGACATCACAAATTGTTGTAGAGCGTGAAACATATGAAAATATTATTGGGAACGATCGCATACGTATTAAAGAGCTGGTGTGAATGAGAAAGAAGGAGTTGTCTAGTAAAGGCAACTCCTTTTAAAAAAAGAAAAATAATTAAATATATCGGAAAACTAGGATTGAAAAAAATCTGAATTGTGATAAAATACAAATACAAAGCTTATCAAGAGAAGCGGAGGGAACTGGCCCGACGAAGCTCGGCAACCTGCTTATAGAAAGCAAGGTGCTAAATCCAGCAAAATGGAATCCATTTTGAAAGATAAGGTAAAATATATTACCGAACAGTCTTTTCGAAATGGGAAAGATTTTTTTTATGAATAAAAAGGGGGGCTGTTCGCGTGAGTGTACGGGAGCATTTTGATGAAGTGTCTGAGAAGATTCAAGCGATGCTTGCTGATATGAAATATGGTTCCATTACAATTGTTGTGCAAGATGGAAAAGTCATTCAATTAGAGAAAAGTGAAAAAGTACGTTTAAAGTAAAAAGCGCTGACTAGAAAAACTAGAGGCGGTTTTAACCTATTTTATTAGGTTAAAACCGTCTTTTTGCTTTTACAGGGGGAAAAAACATGTTGACGTATGAAACGTGGGAAGAAAATAGCGTTTCATTTTCAGAAGAAGATGAAACAAAAGGCGCATTATCAGTATTAAGTTGGGCTTATAAAGAATATAAAGATGAAATCGTATATGCATGTAGCTTTGGAGTGGAGGGTATGGTGTTACTGCATCTTATAAACCAAGTAAATCCATCTGCTAAAGTTGTATTTTTAGATACAAATGTTCATTTTCAAGAAACGTATGAATTAATTCAAAAAGTGCGGGAACGATTTCCTTCATTAAATATTATAGAAAAACAGCCAGAACTTACACTTGAAGAACAGGCGAAGCTTCATGGAGAAAAATTGTGGGAAAGTAATCCGAACCTTTGCTGTAAGATTAGAAAAATTTTACCGTTAGAAAAATCACTAGCACATGAAAAAGCTTGGATATCAGGATTAAGAAGGGAACAATCCGAGACACGTAAACATACAAGATTTGTGAATCAAGATCATCGTTTTCAATCTATTAAGATTTGTCCACTCATTCATTGGACTTGGAAAGAAGTTTGGCGATATGTATACAAACATAGTTTGCCATATAATCCACTGCATGATGTTGGGTATCCAAGTATTGGGTGTGAAAAATGTACATTGCCTGTAGGAGATGGTGGTGACTCAAGAGATGGAAGATGGGCCGGGAAAATGAAGACAGAATGCGGACTCCATTTTCAATAAGATAGATCTTGAAATAACTCTAAGAGGGGATATAAAAAGATGAGTACAACAAATAAATTAGTAAACCGTATTGATGAAACATATGACATATCGAACATTGTCAAAGAAATTGAGCTAGACAAAATTGCGCTTAGTGATTTAGAACTTTTGGCGACAGGGGGATATAGTCCACTTACAGGATTTTTAGGGAAGAGAGATTATGACTCAGTTGTAGAAACGCTTCGTTTAGTAAACGGTAGTGTTTGGAGTATACCGATTGCATTACCAGTAACAGAAGAAGAAGCGGATAGATTGAAAATTGGAGAAGAAGTAAAACTGGTTAACGATGGGAATATATATGGTGTCATTCAAATAGAAGATATTTTTGTGCCTGATAAAGAAAAAGAAGCGTTACTCGTATATAAAACGACGGATGAGGCTCATCCAGGAGTGAAAAAATTATATGAACGACCAAACGTTTACGTTGGAGGAGCTATTATTCTCACAAAACGCTTTGAACATAATCAATTTCCTTCTTATCATTTAGATCCAATTGAAACGAGAGAAGAATTTAAAAAACGTGGTTGGAAAACAGTAGTGGGATTTCAAACGAGAAACCCAGTGCATCGTGCTCATGAATATATTCAAAAATCTGCCCTTGAAATTGTAGATGGTCTCTTTTTAAATCCGCTCGTTGGTGAAACGAAATCAGATGATATTCCAGCTGATGTAAGGATGGAAAGTTATGAAGTATTACTGCAAAATTATTATCCGGCAAAGCGCGTTTTTTTAGGAGTATTTCCCGCAGCAATGCGTTACGCCGGGCCAAGAGAAGCGATATTTCATGCGTTAGTAAGAAGGAATTTTGGGTGTACCCACTTTATTGTAGGGCGTGATCATGCCGGGGTAGGAGACTATTACGGAACATATGAAGCACAAGACATCTTTACGAATTTTACAGTAGAAGAGTTAGGGATTACACCGCTATTCTTTGAACATAGTTTTTACTGCACGAAATGTGAAACGATGGCTTCAACGAAAACATGTCCGCACGGAAAAGAGGATCATGTCATTTTGTCGGGTACGAAAGTAAGAGAAATGTTAAGAAATGGTGAGATTCCACCAAGTGCATTTAGCCGTAAAGAAGTAGTGGAAGTGTTAATTAAAGGTTTGAAGAAAGAAGCAGTAACAGAATAGGGAGAGAATGAGATGGATACGAATATTACTTGGCATACAGCATCTGTTTCAAAAGATGAGAGAAGAGTGAAAAATGGGCATCATAGTTTTGTAGTTTGGTTTACTGGTTTATCGGCTTCAGGTAAATCTACCGTAGCGAATGCGGTTGCTCGGAAACTATTTGAAAAGAATATTGGGAATTATGTGTTAGATGGGGATAATATTCGCCACGGTTTAAATAAAGACTTAGGTTTCTCTGAAAGTGATCGTATGGAAAATATAAGACGTATTGGTGAAGTGGCGAAGTTATTTGTAGACCAAGGAACTGTTGTCCTTACAGCGTTTATTTCACCATATCGAGTAGATCGTAAACAAGTTAGAGATCTATTAGGGGCAGATGAATTTATTGAAGTCTTTGTGAAGTGTCCGATGGAAGAATGCGAGAAACGTGATCCGAAAGGGCTTTATAAAAAGGCGAGAAAAGGTGATATTAAAGAATTTACTGGTATTGATTCGCCTTATGAGGAACCAGGGAAACCAGAATTAATCGTAGAGACACATAAGAATTCTATTGAAGAATGTGCAGAACAAATTGTGAATTATTTACAAGAGCGTAGTTTCATATAGGGGGATAAAAGATGAGTTATGAAAAAGTGTGGGCAAATAATGAAAAATTGAATCCGTCTGAGAAAAAGAAATTAGAAAAAGATGGATTAGAAATCTTTAATGATATTCCTTACTATGCGGAGAATGGATTTGAATCTATTCCGAAAGAAGAGTGGGACTCTTTTAAATGGGCCGGATTGTATTTGCAACGGCCGAAAGAAGCTGGCTATTTTATGATGCGTGTTAATATTCCTTCTGGGATTATTACAAATGCACAGGCGGAAGTTCTTGCTTCTATCGCTGCGGACTATGGACGCGATGTGATAGATATTACGACAAGGCAGGCGATTCAGTTTCATTGGTTAGAAATTCAGCAAATTCCAGATATTTTTAAAAGATTAGCGAGAGTTGGTTTATCTTCAGCGGGGGCATGCGGTGATATTACGCGTAATATTACAGGTAATCCACTTGCTGGAATTGATGCAAATGAACTGTTTGATACAACGCATATTGTGAAAGAGGTATATGACTACTTTCAACATAATGAAGAGTTTTCTAACTTACCACGTAAATTTAAAATGTCTATTAGTTCTAACATTTATAATTCAGCGAATGCAGAGATTAACTGTGTGGCATTTACACCTGCTACGAAAGAAATAGATGGTGAGAAAAAAGTTGGTTTTCATATAAAAGTAGGCGGAGGTTTATCAGCTCGTCCATACTTAGCGGAAGAATTAGATGTATTCGTTTTACCAGAAGAAGTGAAGGCAGTATCGATTGCAATCGCTACTATATTCCGTGATTTTGGATATCGTGAAAAACGCCACTTAGCACGATTGAAATTTCTTGTCGCCGACTGGGGCGCTGAGAAATTTAAAGAGAAACTAGTAGAATACACAGGCCCATTGCAAAGTAAAGGGGAAAGTGCTCTCAAAGGCTGGAATGCAGGATACTTTTATGGCGTTCAAAATCAAAAACAAGAAGGATTAAAGTATGTCGGCTTTAATGTACCAGTAGGGCGTTTACATGCAGAGGAAATGTTTGAGATTGCAAGAATTGCAAAGAAATATGGAAACGGGCAAATTCGAACTTGTAACTCTCAAAACTTCATTGTTCCGAATATTCCGCCAGAAAACGTAGCAGGGTTAATCAGTGAACCGTTGTTTGAAGCGATTTCTGCAAATCCGAAATCATTTATTGGTCATGCGGTTTCATGTACTGGTATTGAGTATTGCAATCTTGCCTTAGTAGAAACGAAAGAAAGATTACGCAAAATCGCAGAGTACTTAGATACACAAATTGCACTCGATGTTCCAGTTCGAATTCATATGGTAGGATGCCCGAACTCCTGTGGTCAACGTCAAATTGCTGATATTGGTTTGCAAGGGGTAAAACTGAAAACAAAGGAAAAGGGAATCGTTGAGGCATTTGAAATATATGTGGGCGGAACGCTATTGGACGGAGGAGCATATAACGAAAAATTAAAAGGGAAAATAGATGGAGAAGATTTGCCGGATGTTCTCGCGTCCTTTTTAAGTTATTTCCAAAAGAATAAATTACTAGCCGAAACGTTTTATGATTTCGTAGGACGTGTTGGAGTGGAAGAATTACAAATTGTACTAAATCGTGTAGTAGAAGAAGTAATAGCGTCTTAGGAGGGACAATATGGATTTATATCGATTTGAAGCTGTATTAGCGAATAGTGTTGTTCCGATAGTCGTCGTTGCTCAAAGTGAAGAACAGGCATTTAAGCTTGCGGAGATTGAGCTCGAAAAACATTTTTTACCGTTGCCAGAAGTAAAAGAGATTTCCTTGTTTGAAAAAAAGAAGATTCGAAAAGGTGCGGCCTTTGTTATTCATGAGTAAGGAACATTGAAATACGAAGTAATGTAAACTTCCATTCATACTATAAGGATGGGAGTTTCACTTTAATAGTAGAAATGAGGCGAGATGATGGGAAAAGTATATATCGTTGGAGCGGGTCCTGGTGATCCAGATTTAATTACTGTTAAAGGTTTGAAATGTATCGAGAAGTCGGACGTTATTTTGTATGACCGCCTTGTGAATAAAGAGTTACTTTCTTATGCAAAGCCTGAAGCAGATTTAATTTATTGCGGGAAACTCCCGAATTATCACACGATGAAGCAAGAGACAATTAACACATTTCTTATTAAATATGCGAAAAAAGGAAAAGTTGTAACGAGGCTTAAGGGCGGAGATCCATTTGTATTTGGAAGAGGTGGAGAAGAAGCTGAAGCATTAGCGAAGCAAAGTATCCCTTTTGAAATTATTCCTGGTATTTCAGCTGGTATAGCTGCTCCTGCTTACGCTGGAATTCCAGTAACGCATCGCGATGCAAGTGCAAGTTTTGCTGTTGTGACAGGGCACCGGAAAGAAGGTGCTGAAGAGGACGTGAAGTGGGAAAGTTTAGCGAAAGGTGTAGATACATTAGCGGTCTATATGGGGGTTAGTAATTTACCTTACATATGTGAGCAACTAATAAAACATGGAAAAGATCAAAGTACACCTGCCGCTATCATTGAGTGGGGAACGACATCTATGCAGCGTACTGTTACAGCGACGTTAGGAACAATTGTAGATGTTGCCAAAAAAGAACAAATTCAAAATCCGAGTATGATTGTTATTGGAGAAGTTGTCCGTTTTAGAGAAAAGATACATTGGTTTGAGAAACAAACAGAAAATGCATATCAAGTAAGCGGAGTATTGTAAAATGAAGGCTGTTATATATATATGTCATGGAAGCCGTTTGAAAGCAGCAAAAGAAGAAGCGGTTGCATTTATTACGTCATGTATGAACCGTGTAGAGGCAAATATTCAAGAAATTTGTTTTTTAGAGCTAGCGAGTCCTTCTATTGAAGAAGGATTTCGTACATGTGTGAAGCGTGGTGCTACGGAGATTGTTGCTATTCCTGTTTTTTTATTAGCGGCAGGACATGTAAAGAAAGATATTCCGCTTGAATTACGAAAGTTAAACGAGGAATATCCGGATATCAAAATAGTGTATGGTAATCCATTTGGTGTATCCGAAGTGCTTGTAAAAGCGGTATATAACGGAAGTGGCATTAAAGACTATGATGAAGAAGTAACACTTTTGCTTGTTGCAAGAGGGAGTAGTGATCCGGAAGCTTTACAAGACATAAAGTGGATTTCCTCTTTATTTCAAAAAGAAGAGAACATTAAAGAGGTGGAAGTTTGTTATTTAGCAGCCGCGGAGCCGAAGTTTGATGAGAAGTTGAAAGAAATTGTAGAACAAAAAGAACGGAACATTGTTGTGTTACCTTACTTATTATTTACAGGTTTACTCATGAAACATGTTGAGAAAGAAGTGCGTCAATATGAGTCGGAAGAGATAAAAATAAGTCCATATTTAGGAAAGAATGTAGCGTTTCGAGAGATGTTAATTCAGAAAACAGAGGAAATATTGAAGGGAGATCAATATGTATCCACTTACAGTGCGAGTTGATAAGAAACGTGTTGTTGTCATTGGTGGAGGGAAAGTAGCAGGGTTTAAAATTATTCCTTTACTAAAACAAGGTGCGGATATAGTTGTGGTAAGTACAGAATTAGATGCGAATTTAGTGAAACTTGTAGAAGAAAAGCAAATTCGTTGGTATCAAAGAGAGTATGAAAAAAGTGATATCAAAGATGCTTTTTTAGTAGTTGCAGCGACTAGCGATTCGGTACTAAATGAACAAATTGCTGAAGATGCCTCGGTAAATCAATTGGTAAATGTTATTACGAATCCGGAAAGTGGAAATGTTCATTTTCCGGCAGCAATTCATCGTGGACTACTTAATGTAGCTGTTTCTACAGGAGGAGCAAGTCCGAAGCTTGCGAAAAAAATTCGTGATGATATCGCAAATAAATACGACGAGACGTATGAATCGTATCTTGATTTTTTATATGAAGTAAGAATGAAAGTGAAAGAATTACAACTAGAGAAGCGGCAGAAAAATATAGCATTACAAGAAGTGTTAAAATCGATATATGTTCAAGATGAACTAAAAAGAGAACTCTTTTTACAGGAATTAGAGAAAAAAGTTCATATAGGATAGTAAGTAAATTGTACTTTACAAGTATAAAAATATAATTTATAATCACAAGTAACTTCAATAGATGAAATCGATGAGCAAGAAGAGTACGTATATTTGAGGCGTTCAGAGAGCTGGGGTAAGGTGTGAGCCCGGTACGATAAAATATACAGAATGGGCTTGCGAGAGGTATGCTGAACAGAATAGTAGGCAACCCGGGTTCCGCCGTTAAAAGGATAGAGTATCGGATTTTTCCTGTACTTGAACAAGTGGGATTTATTGATCCAATCGAGGTGGTACCACGGTATTTATATTACATATATCGTCCTCTACATGCATATTTGCGTGTAGGGGACTTTTTTATTTTCTAAAGGAGGTGTGCGAGTATGAAATGAAAGTGTATAATTAGTAAAAGTTTAAATATTCAGAAAAGGAGAAATTATAATGAAAGAAACACAGCAATGGACGTCGAAAATAGGCTTTGTACTCGCAGCAGCGGGAGCCGCAGTAGGTCTTGGAGCAATATGGAAGTTTCCATATGTTGCAGGTAATGGCGGGGGAGGCGCATTCTTCCTTGTATTCTTGCTATTAACTGTATTTATTGGTATGCCTCTTCTTATAGCTGAATTTGTTATCGGACGTAGTACCCAAAAAGAAGCGGTTACAGCGTATAAAATATTAGTACCAAATAGCAAGTTATATCCTTGGATTGGTCGTATGGGAGTTGTTACTTGTTTTAGCGTACTATCTTTTTATAGTGTTGTAGGTGGATGGATTTTACTTTATTTATACTATAGTGTCACAGGTAGTTTCTGGAACGGAGTAGTCGATTATGGGCAATTGTTTGCTGAAACAATTTCAAATCCAGTAAGTGCGATTGGGGCACAATTCATCTTTATGCTTTGTACCATTTTTGTTGTTAGTAAAGGTGTGGAAAAAGGCATAGAAAAAGCAAGTAAGTACATGATGCCGCTATTATTCATTTTATTTATTGCTATCATTATTCGTGCATTAACACTTGATGGTGCTATGGCTGGGGTAGAGTTCTTCTTAAAACCAGATTTTTCAAAGCTTACAGCAGATACGATTTTATATGCGATGGGACAATCTTTCTTCTCACTAACGGTAGGTGCCTCGGTAATGGTAACGTATAGTTCGTATTTAAAGAAAGAAGAGCATTTAGCTAAATCAGCAACATCTATTGTAAGTTTAACTGTATTTATTACAGTACTTGCAGGATTAGCGATTTTCCCAGCGATTTTCGCATTAGGAGTTAAACCGACAGAAGGACCAGGGCTACTGTTTATCGTTCTTCCTGCTGTCTTTGCGAAAATTCCATTTGGACAATTTTTCTTCATTATGTTTTTAGTGTTATTTTTCTTTGCGACTCTAACATCTGCGATTTCAATGCTTGAAATTGTAGTAGCATCGGTTGCGAAAGATAATGAGAAAAAGCGTCCTTCAGCATCATTATTAATTGGTATTCTTATTTTTGCAGTTGGAATTCCATCAGCGTTATCGTTTGGAATTATGAGTGATGTAAAAATATTTGGGAAGACATTCTTTGATTTCGTCGATTTTTCGGTAAGTAATGTATTACTGCCGTTAGGGGTACTAGCTATTTCGCTATTCGTACCAAATAAAATGAGTAAAGAGTTATTAATGAAAGAATTAGAAGTTACGGAAACGAAAGGGAAAACATTATTTAACATTTGGTTCTTCTTACTTCGTTATGTTATTCCGATAACTGTAATTATCGTATTTTTAAATGCGATAGGCGTATTTAAAATGTTTGCATAATAAAAAGACGGAGATTTCTCCGTCTTTTTATTATGTTGTAGAAGTATTTAATAAGCGATTATATGCTTTATAAGCTGTGACAACTGCGATAAATGATCCAATTAAAAATAACGCTGAGCCACCGAATGTGAATAACCGGCCGATGTATGCTTCTCTAGCTTCTTCTATTTCTTCTTGTAATTGTGTATTCATATTTATCACCCCGCAAAATATAGGCATTTAGTTGTAGTTTATGTAAAATGCCTACAAAGTGTGAAATGGTAGTGAAAAACTCGGTATGCACCGAGTTTTTTTATAATCCAATATAAGGAGATGGATCGACAGCATTTGTCTTACCGACATTCCATTCACCAAGGTGAAGCTCGAAGTGTAAATGTTGTCCATAAGACTGACCAGTATTCCCCATAAATCCAAGCTGATCGCCTTGTTTTACAGTTTGTCCATTGGATACAGAGCGACTATTCATATGTGCATACACTGTCGTATATGTTTTTCCGTTAACACGGTGAGATAAGTAAACAACGTTTCCGTAACTAGAGGATAATTCTGAACGGATAACAACACCATCTGCAGCGGCAATAATTGGAACTGTTCCCGAAGCTGCGATATCGATTCCTTTATGGTTATCTAAAGAACGTGCGCCGAATCCAGAAGTTTTTGATCCAGCCGCTGGTTTAATAAATCCACCTTTGTTCGTATCTTGCGGTGTTGGTGCGGCTTGTGTGCTTTCTTTAGCAGAAGCAGCGGCTTGTTTTTTTGCTTCCTCAGCCTTGCGTGCCTCTTCCGCTTTCCGAGCTTCTTCCGCACGTTTTTCTTCTTCAATTGCTTTTTGAACAGCTTGACGCTGGTTTTCTAAAATACCTTGTGACTCTTCTAATCCTTCAATCTCGGAATCTACTTTTGATACTTTCGTATGTAGATCTTTAATAAGAGTTTGTTGCTGTTGTTGATTACTTTGTAACTCTTGTTGTTTTTGCTCTAATTTTTGTTCGGATTCTTTCAGTTGTTGCTCTTTTTTCTCAACAGCCTCTTTTTCTGTCGTTACAGCATGTTGATCATCTGTTTGCTTTTTCACAATATCTGTATCGTTGTTTAGTATTAAACTTACGGAGTACATATTATCAACAAGATCAGCGATATTTGCAGAACTTGTTAATACTTCTGTAATGATACTCGTACGAGGCTTCTCTTGCATAGATTGTAGTCGTTGTTTAATAACCTCTTGACGTGTATCTATGTTTGTTTGTAATTGCTCTATATGTTTCTTTTTTTCAGCAATTGCTTGCTGCGTTTTGCTAATTTCTTTTTTTGTATCGTTTAATTCAGCTTCGTTTTTATTAATAGAAGTAGTTAATTCGTCGATTTTTTTTTGTAATTCCTGGATTTCTTTTTCTATTTGTTCTTTCTCAGCTGATTTATTTTGTAAGTCATTTTGTTTGCCTTCTAATTCGGATTGAATATTAGATAATTTATTTTCATTCGTTTCAGCGTATACGGGTGAAAGTAACGGGGAAACGAAAATCGTTCCAGCTGCTAAAACACTAAATGCTGCAAATTTCTTTTTCATTGTTGTCTTGCTCCTTTCCCTATGAATGTATATATCATAAGAAGAAGAAGGGTGTCTATCGTTGTAATCATAATGTAAAGAAAACTTTATAAATTTGCTAAGTTTTGTCGGAATTTAGTATCTTTTCGTAGTGTTTGTCATAAAGTTAAAATTCTTGAATGTATAGAAAAAAGGTATCAATTTATATTTTTTTCTAAAAAAATCATGGG
>NZ_BOQD01000098.1 GCF_018332515.1 Bacillus hominis
GAATATTGTATTCCTACTATATTCTTATTATTTCTTCCCACAAAAATTAACTTATTTTTACGTACTTTCACTCAATTACATAATTGTAATGTTACTGTAAGCTAACTCGATAGTTACGTTTCCATATTTCTTATACACTAATATCAGAAGCAGCAAACAAGCTTCTCCACATGTAAGCACTAATACAAAAATTGTATTTACTATAAAACAGACAAAAGGAGAAATCATCATGAAAAAATTAGTAGGAATCGGATTAGCAGCAGCAATTTCATTCGGAGCATTATCAGGTTGTTCTTTATTAGGAGAAAAAGCGAACGGCTTTGTATTATACGGAACAGAAGAGCAAGTCACGCAAATTGCAGATAAAAACAAAAAAGAAGTAAAAGAAAAAGATATGTATAAAATGAAACTTACAACACTTGAAGATAAAAAAGTTCTTGTAATGGATAAAAAAACTGGTGAAGAGTTTGTTAAAAAAGAATTACTGAAAAAAGTCGATAAAAATGACGACACAAAAGCAATTGATAAATTACCAGCTGTAACAGCAGACCAAGGTGTATTATTTGCAAAAGATAAAGTAGAAAATGCTACACTTGATGGAGCAAAATTAAAATATGAAGGCAACACAATTATCGGAAGTGGCCGCGCATATGCAGATATGTTCGCAATTGTTGACGATACAACTTATGGAAATGTAAAAGGTGAGGAAAAATCTGTAGGTGTACTAAAATTCGATAAAGACCCTAGTAAAGAGTTCCCTGGAAAAGTTGGTGTAGAATCCGCTCAACTTGTTACAATTAAAAAATAAGTAAAAAAGCTTTGCGAAATCGCAAAGCTTTTTTCTATTTATGAGCAATTTGCTCCATGTCCGGACTACAAGTTTGTGACTGACATGACTTATTTAAAGAACATGCTGCGCATTTTCCTTTTTTACTTCTCTTTACAAAATTAATTAACGTATATGCTGCATAACCAAAAATGATAGCTCCAATTATAATATTGACCATCATTGCAATACATCTCCTTCTAGAATCCGAGTAAGGATCCAACTTGGTATATAATGAACGTTAATACATAAGCAACAACTAATGGATAAACGACAGAGAAAATTGTCCATTTCACAGATCCTGTTTCACGTCTAATAACAGCTACTGTCGCTAAGCACGGAACATATAATAAAACAAAGAACATAAATGCGTACGCTGATAAAGCAGTATAATGTGCCCCCATTACATTTCCTAGCACATCTTCTTTAACCGCATAAATAATCGCCATTGTTGAAACGACAACTTCTTTTGCCAAAAATCCTGTCAAAAGGGATGCCCCAGCTTGCCAAGTTCCAAAGCCGAGCGGTGCGAATAGTGGAGCGATAAATCCACCAATCATCGCTAAGAAACTGTCTCCCATATCAACACCAAATCCTGATGGACCTGCATAGTTTAATAACCAAATAACAACCGAACCACCGAAGATGAATGTACCTGCTTTACGAACAAATCCTTTACCTTTTTCCCATGTGCTCAGCCATAGCGTTTTCACTTGCGGCACACGGTAAGGAGGTAATTCAATTACGAAAATAGATTTTTCCGCTTTTAAAATAGTAAGAGACATAATTTTTGTAACAAGTAACGCAAGAACAATACCTGCAATGTATAAAGAGAACACAACAGTTGCCTGACTATTAGGGAAGAAAACTCCCGCAAATAATGCATATACAGGTAAACGCGCTGAACAAGACATAAATGGTGTTACAAGAATTGTAAGTAAACGTTCTTTCTCCTGTTCAATCGTTCTCGCTGCCATAATACCTGGCACGTTACATCCAAAACCAATAATCATTGGAATAAATGCTTTCCCGTTCAAGCCAAAGTACTCCATAATACGGTCCATAACAACTGCAATTCGCGCCATATATCCTGAGTCTTCTAATAATGAAATGAAGAAGAATAGTGCAAAGATTTGTGGCACGAATACTAATACTGCACCAACGCCGGCAATAATACCTTCTGTAACGAGTGCTTGAATAAAATCAGAAGCGCCAACACTTGTGAGCCCAGCTGTAACCCAATCCGTAAGTTGTCCGCCAAAAAATCCATCAAGCATATCGGATAAAGGTGTACCAATCCACGTAAACGTAACCTGAAAAATAAAAAACATAACTGCTAAAAAGATTGGAAGTCCTAAAATTTTATGTGTAATTAACTGATCGATTTTTTCCGAAAAAGGAATTTTTCCTTCTTTCTCATGCTTCATAACATTTGTTTTTAACTTTTCAATATACGCTTCACGAGTCTTATAAATGTGCTCCTCCAACGTACAATCAAGTTTTCCTTCTAAGCGAGATCGAACGGCTACAAGTTCCTTATAAATTGGCAGTGCTTTCATTTCTCTTTCTACTACTTCGTTATTGCTTAGAAATTGAAGGGCTAACCATCTTGGATGCTCATAATTCGCTGTCTCTAAAAGAGCAATTACCTCGCCGATCCCCTCATCCATTTGTACACCATATGAAATAATGAATGGCTTTTTCTCTTTTTGTTTCTCTTCATGAAGAGTAGTAAGTAATTCTTCACAGCCTTTTCCGGTTCTTGCGATGACAGGAACGACTGTTACACCTAATATTTCTGATAATCGTTTTACATTAATAACAATTCCTCTTTGCTTTGCCACATCAACCATATTTAAACCAATTGAAACTGGCTTACCAAATTCAAGTAATTGCAACGTTAAATGCATATTTCGCTCAAATTGCGAAGAATCCACTATATTTAACATATGATGAAATTCGTCTGTTAGTAGAAAATTCGTAACAACACCTTCATCACGTGAAACTGGATTTAAATCATAAACACCTGGTAAATCAATTAATGTTCCTTGCTTATCTTTTAATTTACCAACCTTCTTTTCTACTGTTACACCGCTCCAGTTTCCTACATACTCATAAGAACCAGTAAGTGCATTAAATAATGATGTTTTCCCTGTATTCGGATTTCCTAGCAAAGCAACCTTATTCACGCTAATTCCACCTTTATCATTTTCGCGTCACAATGACGAATACTAATTAACTGTCCGCGACACTCCAATGTACAAGGACCTTTAAACATCGCTTTCTGTTTTATGCGAAGCTCGCTTCCTTCCGCAAGGCCGAAAGCAGCTAGTCTTCTCTTTAATAAATGATCTAACGACTGAATACTTTTTACTAACACTTTCTCACCAATTTTAATATCTACTAAGCTCATAACCTTCCCCCTCAGAAGAGAATGATAATTATTTTCAAACAAATTATATCATACTCTATTTCACTTGGACTATATCTTTTTGCTTCATATTTATTAACATTTCAATACAATTCTATTTCACTTATTGTCATACAAGCTTCATTTGCCATTCTCATCCATTTCGCTTACAATAAATAATAGCAAATAAAGAATCTCGTTATCACAGGGGGAGCCTTACCGCTGAGAGGGAACATTTCGTTCCGACCCTTAGAACCTGTTAGTTAATGCTAACGCAGGGATTGTGCAAACGCCCGAAATACATACCTCTTTTTTATTTACGTATTTCGTATCCTCCTATGATAATGTTCTTTTTTGTGCAACTTGGATTTAGGGGGAGACAACATGCGTAACACCAATTTACAAGCGATGATCGAATCTGCCATTCTTGCAGCCTTCGCCATGATTATCGACATTTTACCATTATCAATTAAACTTCCAACAGGCGGTTCCATCTCATTTGCAATGATTCCTATTTTTATTATCGCATACCGCTGGGGCTTCAAAAGGGCTTTCTTAGGAGGATTAATTTGGGGACTATTACAAATTGTCGTAGGTGATGCTTACATTTTAACACCTATTCAAGCATTCGTTGAATACTTCATTGCCTTTGCCTTTATCGGCTTTGCTGGACTCTTTTATAAGCAAATTCAGCAGACCTTAATTAACGGTGAAAGAAAGAAAACAATTTCCTATATTATCCTTGCTACATTTATCGGTAGTCTAGCTCGCTACTTCTGTCATTTTATCGCTGGTATTATTTTCTTCGGTCAATATGCACCGAAAGGACAATCAGCTGTGCTATATTCATTAATCGTAAACGGTAGCACAATGATTGGTTCCTTTATTCTATGTACAGTTTTACTTATATTTTTATTTACAACTTCACCACGCTTATTCAAAAGCATCGGTGCTTATCAAATGAATACAGAAAAGAAGAGCGCTTAATTAGCGCTCTTTTTTCATATCGTAATATCAATAATAAATACAATAAATGCACAAAAGAAAATAAATACCATCACACCTAGTAAATTGCTATTCACGGCTAATCTACTCCTTACATAACCTCATTTTCTATTCAAAGTATACTGTTTAAAAATAAAGATTAAGTAAAGATAATATGAAATTAAATTAAAAAAGCGTAGATTGTATTATCTACGCTTTTTTCGGTAAATAGAAGTAAAATAACACACCATCTTCTGTATTCTTTACCCCATATTCAGCATTGTGTAGTTCTAAAATATTCTTTGAAATAGCAAGCCCAAGCCCCGTTCCACCTTGCGAACGCTGGCGAGCTGCATCCATGCGATAAAAACGATCCCAAATTTTATCTAATTGTCCTTCTTCAATGTGAGCACCTTTATTTTCAATACACACTTTTATACGATCCTTCTCGTCTATTGTAGAAATAATGATATCCTCTTTATTTGGTGTATAACGTATTGCATTCGTAATAAAGTTCACAATGACTTGTTCAATCCGATTTTGATTTGCGATCACTTCAACTGAGCATATATTTTTATGAACATGAAGTTCTTTTTTCTCTATCTCCACAGAAAGCTGTTCGCATATGTCTTCAATTACTGTATCGATATAAAATAAATCCTTTTTCATTTTATATGTGCCTGACTCAAATTTAGCTAACTCAAGCATATCCAAAATTAAAGTATCCATTTTATCTACTTCTCGTTCCATCGCTTGAAAATAGTAGTCTTTTTTATGCTCAGCTACCCCATCTTTTAAAATAGAAATACAACTTTTCATAATACTTAACGGTGTTTTTAATTCATGTGAGACACCAGAAATGAATTCTTTCCGTGTCTTTTCTAACTTTCTTTCCTTTTCAATATCTTGTTCTAACTGTCCAATATGAGAATGAAGTTTATTAGATAGTACATTAATATTTTTCGATAAATCCCCAATTTCATCTTTTGAAGTAATCGGTATTTTTTCTGTGAAATCTAAATGAGCTATTTTCTTCGTTGTATCATTTATTACTAGTAATGGTTTTGCAATTTGTTTTGAATAATAAAATGAAGCTAGAAAAATAAGAACAACCACAAATGCAATGATATATATGTAATAATCTTGTACCATCTGTACAGCCTCATCTACAGGTTGTAAAGAAGCCATCGCATATATATATGTGACCGATCCGTCTTTTTCTTTTATTGGCTTGATTAATAATTTATATTTTATATCATTCTTTTCATAATCCATTGTTTGTGTTGCATATTGCATTTGATTGCTTTCTTTTAGTAATAAATCAGCTTGAAATTCTTTTATATTATCCAAAAATAAATTGTTTTTATAAATTGGATTTACAGGTCCTTTTACATTAGGGAACTGTACCTTCGTAATTTTCCCTGATATATTAAAATCTGAATTTTGAGCCGCCCTCTTCTTTTCCTCATCACTCATAATTCCAGCAAATTTTTTTCTTTCCACAGTGATAGAATCTTGAGCAACCTTTGGTTTTTCCTCGCTCATCTTAGGTTCTTTTTCAGCTAACTTCTTACCTAATGGTTTATGAAACCAACTCAAATTCACCTCATCTATCTTTAAATAAGATGTGATGAAACTATCGTCTCTTTTTAGTCCCTCGAAATAAACTGGTCGTCCTTCCAAATCAGGTAGTGTTCCACCTTCAATCTCATCTATATTCATGAGATAGTACAAAGGAATGATAATTGTTTTTTGTCCCACTCGCTTCTCTTCTCGTCGATCTAAAGTAATTTCAAAATAAAAATCATCTGCGTGCTTTAAATTCCCATTATGATCTAACGTCGTAATCCAAGTATTATTTTCTCTTAAAAAATCTTGCTCCAGTTTCTGAACTTCCTCCGAACTCCCCGCATAATTTAAGTAACTCTTTGCAAAGGAATCTAAATTCACTTTAATATCTTCCACTTTTCGATTCGCATAATATTGCTTGAAAAATATCGTTTGTCCAATAAATATCGTCGCTAAAATCAACATGCATAAGGCTGTTGTAAGGGTAAATAATTTAAGTACAATCCCTTTTCTCATACATTCCCCTCAAATTTATAACCAGTTCGCACTACAGTTGTAATGTACTTTGCTTTCTCTCCTAATTTATTTCGCAAATTACGAATATGGCTATTAACAGTGCGATCATCTCCAGCAAATTCATATCCCCAAATTCTTGAAATTAATTGCTCTCGTGTTAGAACAATTCCTTGGTTTTTCATAAAATACACTAATATTTCAAACTCTGTATGTGTTAAAGCAATACTTTCTCCATCAACAGTAACAGTACGAGATGGGAAGTGAACATAAATTCCATGAATACATAGTGTGTCATCTTCACTATTTGGAGACTCTTTCAAAGCTTTTCTACTTTCCAATAATCGTTTCGCTCTCGCTAATAAAATTGGCGGGCTATACGGCTTCGTCACATAATCATCTGCTCCAAGTTCAAACCCAAGTAACGTATCATCTTCATCTACGCGTGCTGTCAGCATAATAATTGGTACTTGGGACGTTTTACGAATCCTTCGGCAAACAGACCATCCATCTAGTTCCGGCAACATAATATCGAGTATAACTAAATCAACCTCTTCTTCCTCAAACAAGGTTAAAGCTTCTTTCCCGTCTCTCGCTTCAAGCACTTTATATTGTTCACTCAAAAAATAATCCTTTAATATTTCACGTAAAATATCTTCATCTTCAACAATTAAAATCCTTTTTGACATAACTTATGTATCCCCCTCCCACTTTCAGAAACTACAATTTTATTTTGAATAACTACCAGTTAACTTCGCCTCGATAATATATCTATCTGGTGCATCTCCTATATAATCAAATGGATAGCAAGTCGTCAGTGTTAATATTGGTTCTTCTTTTTTTATAATGACAGTACGATCATCCGCATGGGTAATCCATGTCTTTTGAATTTCATATGTGTAAGTTTTATTATCATACTCTAATATAAGAGTATCCTTTTCTTTTAACTCTCCTAAATCTGTAAATACAGTATCTCGATGCCCACTCAGTACAGTATGTCCCCCTCCAGATGGCGTTGTCGTTAAATCACTAACGAACATACCAACTCCTTTTTTCAATGTCGCATCATTCGCCTCCCAATAAACAGAAAACTTCTTCTTTATTTTCGGTATATTTAACACCGCTACCTTTTCTCCTTCTTTATGCCCTGTTTGAGAAGAAGGTACTTTGGAAGTTACAGGTGTTTCATGAGAAAGTTGATTGTCTTGTATATTGTTAATGCTCTTTATTTCTTCTTTCGTTAATTCTTGAGCAGAACTTTTTCCTTTATACCATTCCACAGCATAATATGATCCCATAAATAGTCCTATAGTCATTAATATAATACCGATATAATTGAGTAACTTCATGCTTCATCCCTCCATGCAAAAAATGGTAGGAGGAACCTACCATTTTTAATATATGAAATTATTCCATTCTTTATAGGCTAATATTTTATTTACGCTTTAACCTTACTGCGACGATTCAATCCAAATAATGTACCTATTGCGACAAGACAAGCGCTTAATGCCATCATTGCTACATTATTTGATGCTGTGTTTGGTAATTTTTCACCTTGTACAACTGGCTTGGCTACTTCTTTTTTGACTGCATCATTTTTTTGTTGCACTTGTGCTGCTTCTTTTTTCGCTACTTCATTCTTTTGCCCGACTTTTATCGCTGCTTCTTTTTTTGCCATATCACTTTTTTCTTGTACTTGCGCTGCTTGCTTTTTCTCTGCATCATTTTTTTGCTGTTCCTGAATGGCTGCTTCCTTTTTAGCTACATCTGACTGTACTTGCGCTGCTTCTTCCTTTGTTAATGTTCCAGTAGAAGCACTCGCTACTGAAGAATAGCCTACTGTTAAAAGTGCCATTGCACAAATTGGTAATAGTTTCTTTTTCATTTTATTTCTCTCCTCTTATACGTTTTACATCACGTCGCATCGGATGTATCACTAGAATAAACAACAGATGTAAATATAAGATGCAGATGAAATGGAGTTCTGTTAAAGATTTCATTATAAAAAAAGGTTATCCAAAAATAATCTTTTGGATAACCTTTTTTATTTAATCTACACTTAAAGCTTTCTTCCCCATTTGGTTATAAATACTTGCAAACCAACTCTTACTCACTTTCACATTTTTCGTGCCATAAAACGGGTCATTATAATATACGTAATTATCATCGACACCTGTTAAAACGACCGCATGAGTATTCATTCGTGCATAAATTGTTTTTCCACTTGGTGTTTTCCATGTTGTAATTGGTCTCGGATTATTTAGTGCTACAGTTACCCAAGTAACAACTGGCTTCCCATTTCGCACATAATCTTCTAGTACTGAGAAATCATTTCCTGTTAAATTCGTTCCTCTTGCATATTTATCTAACAATCTTTTTAATGGTTCTGGATTAATAGAATATCCTGGCGTATTTCCTGTCACATCACCTACAAACCCTACATCTGGATCTCCCCAAATTTGTGATGATGTTTTATAGTTCTTTAATTTCGTTTGATCAAAAGGCATTTCAAACGCAAATGCTACTTTATTTAATGAGCGACCAATTTGATGTTCCACAAGCATTTGTAAAGAAACTACTTCACAGCCATTGTGTAATTCTGGGAATTGGTAAATTGATGGTACGTTCAATATCACTTGACTACGATTAATATTGCCTTCATTAACCCATTTCAAACCATTATTAGTTTGTATTTGAATCCAACCGCCTTCTCTTTCACCATACACTTCTACTGTTTGCGGAGAATATTTCCCTGATACACGCGATACAAAGCTAGGGCTGTCATATGCAAAAAATACTTTAGATAAATACTTTGTCTCTTTTTTCGTGTCCAACCATTGGTATCCTGCATATGTACTTATACGAAGCCACGTTCCTCTTTCTTCTACAACAGTTACTGTTTGTGGTCCATAATACGCTAAAACAGTCGCAGACCGTGATGGGGCATCATAAGTAGTAAAATCTCTATCAATCTGGACTTTCTTTTCAGTTAGACATACCCATTTATAGCCTACACTCGTACGAATTTTGATCCAATCGCCTTCTCTTTCTTCAACAACTGTCACTTCTTGCGGAGTATACTCGCCTGAAATACCAGACGATAATGACGATTCATTATATGTAACGAAGTTTTTCGTTATACTTACTTTCTTCTCAGTTAAGCACACCCACTTAAAACCCAAATCCGTATAAATTTTTATCCATCCACCGTCTCTTTCTTCATATACCTTTACTTCTTGTGATGCATATTCATTTGAAATACCCGATGATAATGATGGCTCGTTATACGTAAAGAAACTTTTCGTTATATTTACCTTTTTCACCTTTACTTCACTATCTTTAGATTTATCTGTTACCGCAACAAGTCGCGCTGCCTCAGCACGTGTTATCGATTTATCAGGTTGCCACTGTGTTCCATCAATACCACTTGATATACCTAACTCTACTAAAATATTAATGAATTTCTCGCCCCAATGATCCTTCACATCATTAAATAATGTCGGTAATTCTCCACTAACTTTCGAATCTAATTGATATGCTTGTACAAGCATTGTTGCCATTCCTGCTCTTGTCATTTGACCGTACGGATTAAATTTCCCGTTTCCTTCACCTTTAATAACACCTGCTTTTTCCACCGCTGCAATGTAAGAAGATGCCCAATTATCTTTCGAATCTATAAAGGTTGGCTTGTCCCCTTCTTTCACTTCTAATCCTAAAACTTTAGCCATAAATGTAGCCGCTTCAGCCCTACTTAATACGTTATTCGGTGAAAATGTTCCATCCGGCATTCCTGTAATTACTTTTTTATTCACTAAATAAGTAACAGACTCTTCCGCCCACCCTGGAACATCAGGGAAAGATTGTGGTGCTGCTTGTAAATTACTTACTGCCCTCTTTAATTCTACTTCTCTTTTTTCCTGTTCTTCCTTTTGCTTTAATTCAAGTTCTTGTTTTTCTTGCTCTTCTTTTTGCTTTAATTCAAGCTCTTGTTTTTCTTGCTCCTCTTTCTTCTTTAACTCTATTTGCTGCTTCTCCAATTGTTGCTGCTTTATTCCTAATTCTTCTTGCTGTTTCTTTAATTCCTCTCTCTTTTGCTTCTCTTTTAATTCAGGATTTGTTTCTTCTTGTTTATTCTTTTCGTTTACTTCTAATTGACTCGGCTCTTCAAGCTCTTCCTTCTTTTTTTGTTCCTCTAATTCATTCGAGTTTGTTTCTTCTTGGTTATTCTTTTCATCAATCTTCTTTTCTTTTAGTTCTAACGGATTCTTCTTTTCAAGTTCTTCTTGTTGTTTCTTTAATTCATCTAATTTCCGCTGAACTTCTTCTAATTGCCCTTTATCTTCGCTACCTTGTTTTAGTAATTCTTCTTTTTTCTGTTTTAATTCGCCAGCCTTAACAAATAACTCTTCCTGCTGTTTCAAAATATCTTTTCTTTTTTCTAATTCCATTTGTTGCTCTTGTATAACTTCTAATTGTTTTTGCAATTCACTTTGCTTACTACTATGTATAACTGGTAAAGCTTCTATACTATTTCTCGTTTTATTTTCAATTTCTGCTAGAGAACTAGAAGGAAATGTTAATAGATTTGTTGCCAACAAACTCGCTACTGCAATTACACTATATTTTTTCATCATACACACCTTTTCTAATTTTATTTCCATCATATTTCCTACCGTATGTAAAAATGTAAGATTCCTTTATAATCATATCAAATCTTTCATACGCTAAGGGACTTTTTATGGACAAGAAAGAAGCACCGTATAAATACGATGCTTCTTTGGATGTGTCTCGATATTTACATGTTACTTTCGCGTGATTTAGAAGTAGAATTGGCCGGAGCGATAACTAATTGTCTCGGCTCAGTTTTCTTGAAGTGATTTTTGACGTTACACTTACTACGTTGAGCAACCCACGCTTTAATAGGATTTGTTAAAATAATTTTTTGCTCTTCGTTAGGGGTCTCTTCTTCCAATCTACAACTATCGCTCCATTTACGCCATTTCATTGTAAATTTAGAAGAAGAATGATCGTCTTCTCGATCAAACAAGTGCAAAAAATCCATTTCTCCAGCTAGCATTACGGTGTTACTAGTCGCTAAAAAAGAAAAGGTTGTCCAACGTTTCTCCATGCCCTCCTACTCCTTCTTCACATATAGAGTGCCTAATACTTAATTCACCTAAAATATGCTTACCTTTTACCTTACACTTATAGTTTACCCAAAACACTACTATGCAACTATCGATTTGCCTTACAACTACCTTACATTTTTGTAAGAAACGAAAAAAACCTTCACTCTATATACGTGAAGGTTTCTCATTTCTTATCCATATGATCTTTCATATTCTCAACTCCAGCTTCTTGTAGCTGTGACATCATGCCATGAGAAATTGCGCCTAATACTAAAGTCATTCCAATTAGTGAAATGCGAATTGCAGGTACATCAATTATGTAAGCCAACAGGCCAAGAACAATTGTTAAAAGTAATGCTTTTATAAATGTTACACTTGTATACTGTTTCTTTTTCATCATAATCACCCTTTTATGGAAGCGTTTTCTTAATATATTTATTATATCATATCATCAGATGATTTTGCCGTTGTTTTTGTAAAAAATGACTACCTTCTTTGACTTTTTCTATTCTATCCTTTACAGTCGAAATGTTCACAAGTTTTACACTGTAGGAGGATTCCAATGAATATTGAAATAAAAGACACTTTAATTTCTGAAGAACAATTACAAGAAAAAGTAAAAGAACTAGCGCTTCAAATCGAACGTGATTTTGAAGGAGAAGAAATCGTTGTAATCGCTGTATTAAAAGGATCATTCATATTCGCTGCTGATTTAATTCGTCACATTAAAAACGAAGTAACTATCGACTTTATCTCTGCATCTAGCTACGGAAATCAAACAGAAACAACTGGAAAAGTAAAACTATTAAAAGATATCGATGTAAACATTACTGGAAAAAACGTAATTGTCGTAGAAGACATTATCGATTCTGGTTTAACACTTCACTTCTTAAAAGATCACTTCTTTATGCATAAACCAAAAGCATTAAAATTCTGTACGTTACTTGATAAACCTGAACGCCGTAAAGTGGACTTAAAAGCTGAATATGTTGGCTTCCAAATTCCAGACGAATTTATCGTTGGCTACGGTATCGACTGCGCAGAAAAATATCGTAACTTACCATTTATCGCTTCAGTTGTAACGGAATAATATAACAAAATAAAGTGAAACTTTAATCAGTGGTTTTTTTCTCCCACTGATTATTAGCCTTCACCAATTGGGCTTTTACGGACAGTTAATCTCCCACCTGACTTCCTCGTATTCGGCGAAATTTGAGGTGGGACTCTTACTGCCCGTTAAGCGGGGTAAACTTCCATCAATTACTGATGGAAGTTTATTTTCTATCACGATTCGTAAAAGACAAAGGGAGAGAATAAAGATGAAAAAGACAAAATTTGAAAAAGTACTCCTCATCGTAAATCCGAAAGCAGGCCAAGGTAATTTACATGCAAACTTAACGAAAATCGTACCACCACTTGCCGCAGCTTTTCCTGACTTACATATCCTTCATACGAAAAAGCAAGGTGATGCAACAAAATATTGTCAAGAGTTTGCTAGTAAAGTAGATTTAATTATCGTCTTTGGTGGTGACGGAACTGTATTTGAATGCACAAACGGCTTAGCCCCTCTTGAAACTAGACCTACACTTGCAATCATTCCAGGCGGAACTTGCAACGACTTCTCTCGCACACTTGGTGTTCCGCAAAATATTGCAGAAGCAGCAAAACTCATTACAAAAGGACATATAAAACCAATCGATGTCGCAAAAGCAAATGGACAATACTTCTTAAACTTCTGGGGCATTGGACTCGTATCTGAAGTATCAAACAATATTGATGCAGAAGAGAAAGCAAAGCTTGGTAAAATTGGTTACTATTTAAGCACCATTCGAACGGTCAAAAACGCTGAAACATTCCCAGTAAAAATCACTTACGACGGACAAGTATATGAAGACGAAGCTGTCCTTGTGATGGTAGGAAACGGTGAATATCTTGGTGGTATTCCTTCCTTTATTCCGAATGTAAAATGCGATGACGGAACACTTGATATTTTCGTAGTCAAATCCACAGGTATTCAAGCCTTTAAAGATTATATCGGAAAGAAATTATTTGAAGACACAAATGATAATGACATCTTCCACGTAAAAGCAAAGTCGATTCATATTGAAACAGAAGAAGAAAAAGAAGTAGATACAGATGGAGAAAGTTCGCTTCATACACCTTGTCATATTGAATTATTACAAGGACATTTTACGATGATTTATAATCCTGCGGTTGTGTAATGCAAAAAGACGAGCTAAAGTTTCAACACTTTGGCTCGTCTTTTTTATTAGCAAGGCATTTTGATATACTCTTTAATTTTTAATATAAGCTTTCGTAATCAAACTCCACCCAATTTTTCCAGTGCGTATTGCAATCCTTATTCACAATAACACTTGGATCTTGCTTCTCTATCGCAGCAGCTACTGATTGGAAAAATTCATTTTCACTTACTTTTTCTTCTTCAACGTGTTTCCACTCTTCCGTTTCATACGCTACTTCCCAATCGCCTTCTAAACCGAACTCTTCTAAAATTTCTTCTTTATCCCACCATAATAATTTTCTAGCTTCGTCATTGGTAGCAAGCATACGCATGAAATCTCTTGGATAAGACTCTGTCGTTTGTACTTCTATTCCGTTATGTACATAATCTTCTTCTTTAAATTGATATTCAAAATGATGACCACGAATTTTTAAACTGCCGGTATAAATATCCGGCATAAATTCACCTTCATTATCAAATAATTCATGATTTCCATCATTTAATTGCAAAATACGATCATCACCAATAGAATGATTCATTCTATCACCATATATTTGAATATCATTAAATACACCTAATGAACCTACACCGACAACTTGAAACACCATTAACCAATCCTTATTATCTTTAAAGAGAAGAGAGAATTTCACTTGTGAAATATCCATATATTCATTATCAAAAGCAGGAAATTCATACTTACTTTGCTTTTTATCTAATAGCTTTAAAATATCTTCTTGCATATGTATCACCTTTTTCTCAATATAAACATGTTTTAATTTCACTAGAGTATAACATGGATATACTTGCCTGTGACATTCCAATAATACTACTAAAAAATAGAAGAATAGCCTGTTTGCATGCCCTAGTTATTTTTATGTACAATAAAAGAAAGAAACAACCTGAGACAAGGGAGAGGAAAAGCTGTGTTCAACCAACAGTTAGTTAATTTACGCATTGATTTTGCATTTAAACAATTGTTTGGTACGAATGGTAGTGAAGATATTCTAATCGCTTTTTTAAACGCTATGTTACAAGAGTCTTTAGAATCGCCTATCGCTTCTCTACAACTAGAAGATCCACATTTACACCGGGAATATGAAGAGGATAAGTTATCTATTTTAGACATTTCAGCGACATTAAACACGGGAACAAAAGTAAATGTAGAAATACAGCTCAATAATAATCACGATATGATGAAACGCAGTTTATATTATTGGGGAAAATTATACACATCTCAATTACAAAAGGGCATGCCATATAGCTCACTCCATAAAACCATCACCATAAACTTATTAAACTTCATAATGTTTTCCGAACAAAAATCTTTCCATACAACGAGCATATTATGGAATACTCAACACCAGAAACTCCTGAGTGATGACATAGAAATTCACATTGTAGAAATTCCAAAGTTAACAGAACAATGGCAAGAAGAAAAAGTAAATCCCTGGAAGGATCCATTTGCTCGTTGGCTTTTATTACTTTCAGCAAATGAGGATGAGCACTTAACTAAAACATTGGAGGATATTGCTATGAATCAAGATCCTATTTTACAAAAAGCAATAAACAAGTGGGAACGTATGAGTCAAGATTCCTCTTTCCGTCAAGCCTATGACGCACGAGAAAAGGTTTTAATGGATGAGGCCGCAAAATTCGCCCACGCAGAAAAAGAAGGAATGAAAAGAGGCATGGAACAAGGGATTAAACAAGGGATTGAACAAGGCATGGAAAAAGGACGAAAAGAAGGGATTCTACAAGGAAAAATACAAATGATTAAAGATATGTATGAACTTGGTGTACCACTTGAAACAATTGCTAAAGCAAGTAAATTAAGTGTACATGAGGTTGAGCATATTTTAGGACATAAATAATAACGAAAAAGAGCTTGAATTGTTTCAAGCTCTTTTATGCATTTTTTCATCCTCTTAGCATACTCCTCATTTTTTGAAATATAGATTTTTTTGCCGAAGCACTCTCTAACTTCCATACCCCGCACGGATTATAAAATGGATCCTCTTGTTCATAGCGGTCATCTATATAATGAGCTAGACGATACATTGGAGAATCTTCTGTGAAACTAATTGTATCTCCATCTTTCAAATTAGGTTTTTCAAATATATTATGTAGATTAAAATCATTTAATAAATCTACAGCTACTTCCGGATCTATTCCTCCGTCTAAAACAACATCTGGTAGATTAAATGCTTGCATTCCACATGAATAATAACCGTCCTCTTTATCTCCTACTAAAGTTACAAGGCGCGAATACATAGGAAATATTTCCTTATCCTCTGCAAGCTCTTTCCATTCATCTTTCGAATAAGCTACACCTGCTGTTTCAATTTTTAAAGCAAGGCCACCTGCATTTAATAGTTCCATTCCTACATCAATGACCTCTTGTAACCTTTCTATATCTTCAACTTTCACAATTACATATACTGTATAAGTATGCTCCTCCAATTTTCTAAGCAATTCTCCATCAAAACGCTCACCACTTGCATAGAAGAAAGCTTCTCCTAAAGATGGATCTTGTTCATATATATCAATTTCAAAACCAATCTCTTTCTCCTTATGATGCATACTATTCCCTGCTAACATATAGCTGCTCTTACTCGCAGCTTCTTGTATTAATTCAGTTCTATCTTTCCATAAACCAGGTATTCCAATAACGATTTTTGTCTCCATCATACGCACTCCACTTCTTATCTATTTCCAACCTATTCTTTCGATCTTCCAAACTAAACTAGCTGGATTATTTTTCTCTAAAAAGGTTAACATCCACACAGTTTCTCCTTTATCGTTCATCAACATTACTCTATAGTTTAACTTCCAAGCCACATCACTAACATGATTAAACATTTGGTACATATCTTCTTCTCTAATAAGCTTTTCTTTTTTAATTAACCTTCTCGTTCTATACTCTCTTATTTCTAAGTACATATCAGCATACGCCACTTCATGCTGACAAGTTATACTACATACGTATTTAAAGAAATAACAGTCCGACTACAAAAAAGAGACCACCAACTAAAAAGTAGAACCGTGCTCCATGCAACGGATCACTAAATAACCCTATCAAATTTTGTGCTACTACTTCCCATTTCTCGTTCTTTGAAATTTTTTCTTTTATTTCTTTAACAAATTGATAAATACTTATACTAATCAAAATAATGCCTAATAATAGGCATCCTCCTATGATCAAAACCTCCAAATATAACACTCCATTTAAATATATATCATTATCATGCACACCCATTTTAACTAAAAAAAGCGAAAGAGAACATAACTTTCGCTTTCGTTTTTCTGAAATAGTGCTGGAATTTTTCAACATAAAAAATCCAAAACCATACAAAGCGATTTCGGATTTACTATCGTTAAAATATTAAATTACACTTCGAACAAAAAGGAGCAGAGTTCCCTCTTCTAATTTTCGCATCACATTTTGGGCAATATACATATCGCTCCTCTATCGTTTGTCGTTCTATCATATGTAGGGATACTATTCTCATACTACACATAATCCCAATTAATATAAGGCTAACAATGAGTAGCATAACTCTCGCCTCCTTTTTCTATATTTTACTACAAAATAACAAACCCGATTATTTCAACTAATAATCATTTTGGGATGAATCCCCCCAATGATTAAAGTTTCACTTTAAATTGACACATTGTATTTTGGATATAAATACCTCTTTTAAATCCATTTATTTGGTATAATAGATACAAAAGAGAACTTTTACGGAGGGCACCATCGATACGTCTATTGTGATACAACATGTAAGTAAATGAATTCGTAAATATATACAATCTTTTAATAAAAAAGTAAGAATAAATGAATATTAAGAAATTTATACCTTGTAGAAATGGATGTAGATTTAATATGGTGTTTCATGAACTATTTAAAAGGAGAAAATAATGAATAATTCCATCGACCTACAATACTTATGTGATCTTGTGCATAGAACTTTTCATGTACCTGTTCAGTTTTTATCTACTGACAAAAAAATTTTATATGAAGCTACTTCTCATACTATTTGTAGTCCTTTTTATTCTTCTAAAGAAGAACATCTTAGTGAGATGTATCAAGAAAATGCTCCTTGTAATTTCCCACTTTTTAAAGGGAATAAGTATCTTGAAAATTTCATCATCATCCATATAACAAATCATGAGCATATAAAAGGCACAATTATAATCGGTCCTACTACCTATCCAAAAGTATCTGATGAAATGGCGATTAAACTTATGAAATATTTTAACTGTACTAATAAAATGCAACAAGGAGTAGACTACTATCAATTTCTACCTGAGATTAAAAAAAGTACTCTTATTGATATAAGTATTTGGTTACATTACGTAATTTTTAATGAAAAGTTAGATAGAGATATTGTTTGGGAAAAAAACAAAGTACTAGAAGATATTGCTTACAAAATTGTAAATCCTGATCTATATATTTCAAAACGTCGCCGGAACGACCCGCAAAATTACAACATATCATTAGAACGTAAATTTTTCTCAGCAATTAAAGAAGGAAATAAAGAAAAAGTAATACAATATGCGTATTCATTTCCTCAGGAAGATGCGGCAATTGTATCAAAAGGAGATCAACTTAGAAATCAAAAAAATAATGGTATTATCGCAATTACGCTAGCTATTCGGTATGCGATAGATGGTAACCTTCCGTCAGATATTGCTTTTTCGCTCGGTACTTTATATATCCAAACTATTGAAAAGCTAGATAACATGTATTCAGTAAATAGATTAATTGAGGATGCATTATGTACTTTTGCAGTACGTGTTAAAGAATATAATAATCAGGTATATTCTAATTCCATTACTACATGTCTAAATCATATTCA
>NZ_BOQD01000099.1 GCF_018332515.1 Bacillus hominis
GTGGGTTTTAATATATTTTTTAATTTATGAATAAAAAGCTTTATGTTAGACAAGCTCTTTCGGTGCAACGAATTTACGATATGCACCATGATGAGTTGGTCCTACGTATTCGTTAATTTTGAATGAGTAACGAATAGCAGCTGTGATAAATTCTTTAGCAGTTTTTACTGCTTCTTTCACAGATTTTCCTTTTGCAAGTTCTGCTGTAATTGCAGCAGAATATGTACAACCTGCGCCGTGTGTGTTTGTAGTATCAATTTTTTCTGATTCTAGAAGGTCGAATGTTTCTCCATCGTATAGGACGTCGATTGCAGTTTCTGTACCAAGCTTGCTTCCGCCTTTAATTAGTACGTATTTTGCACCTAAAGCGTGGATTTTCTTTGCTGCTTCTTTCATGTCCTCAAGAGAATTAATTTTCACACCACTTAATTGGTAAGCTTCAAATAAGTTTGGTGTTACAACTAATGCCTTTGGAACTAAAACGTCACGTAAGCAATCATTCGTTTCAGGATGTAATGCTTCATCTGCACCTTTACATACCATAACAGGGTCAACTACTACGTTTTTGAAATTATGCTTTTCAATTGTTTCTGCAACCATTTCAATAATTTCTACTGATCCAAGCATACCCGTTTTTAAAGCATCTACTCCAACACCTTCAATTGTTGTTTCTAATTGTGGTTTTAATGTAGAAGCTGGGATTGGGAATACGTTATGTGCCCACCCGTTATGTGGATCCATTGTTACGATCGTCGTAAGGGATGTCATTCCGTATACGCCAAGTTCTTGGAATGTTTTTAAATCTGCTTGTATACCAGCACCGCCACTTGTATCAGAACCAGCGATTGTAAGTGCCTTATTTAATGTCATTATGAAAGCCCCCTCAAGTGATATAATGAAAACTATGTTTTCACCATTATATCAATGTTACGAATAAGTACAAAGTGAAAAGTAGATGATTTACTTGAGAAGCGATTTAAAATCTTGTATGTAGGAGACTTGGTATGTTTCGAGATAATCGTACAAATGAATTAGTTATATTAAAAGAAATTGCAGAAACGTTAAATACATCAAATGATACTTACCATGTATTGCAAGCAGTGCTAGAAAAATTGCTCAGTGTAACAGGTTTAACGACAGGATGGATTTTTCTTGCGGATGAAAATGGAAGGTATACAAAGTTAATTGACTATCAGTTACCAGAGGCACTTACATATGAAAATAAACGCCCAATGTGTGAAGGTGAATGTTGGTGTTTACGTGGTTTTGTAGATGGGAAATTAGAGCGAGCGGTTAATATTATTGAATGTAAAAGAATTAATAATGCAATCGAATATAATTGGGGAGATACGGAAGGGATTCTTCATCATGCTACAGTTCCTTTAAAGGCCGGGGGAGAAAAATTTGGGGTATTAAATGTTGCAAGCCCAGGTAAAACACATTTTTCAGAAGAAGAATTGGTTTTGCTCCAATCCGTTGCTTTTCAAATTGGGACGGCTTTAAAGAGAACCAAATTATATGAAAATGAAAAGCGAAGAGCACATTATTATGTGAAATTGGAACGTTTTATTCAAGCTTTAAAAACGATTCATAAGTTTAATGTACTACCTGAAAAAGTTGTAAATCACGTAGGTGAAGTATTTCAATGGAATCAAGTGGCGTTTTTTATTAGAGAAGAAACAGAATTATCTTTGCGAGCGTCTTATGGTCAGGAAGAGTCACAAGACGATGTGACAGAAGCAGCAAAGAAGGCATTAGAAAAAGGTGAGCCTGTTTTATTAAAACGTCAAATTGGGCATATCGTACATCCAAATAGGGCCGTTATTGCTACGCCAATACATATTCAAAGTCATATATTTGGTGTCTTGTGTGTTGGTTTGAATAATGGAGAATTTGATGTTAATACAATAGATGTAATCCAAGCGCTATCGAACCATGTTTCGTTAATAATAGAGAATTTAAGATTAAACGAGCAGCGCCGTGAACTTGTACGAATGGAAGAAAGAAATCGGTTGGCAAGAGATTTACATGATTCTGTTTCACAAAAGTTGTTTTCATTAACCTTTATGACGAAAGGCGCTGAGGCAGTTTTAAAAGGTCAAAATGAAACGGTAGATCGATCTTTGCATGAGATGCGTGAACTAGCGCAAGGTGCCTTAAAAGAAATGAGGACATTAATTTGGCAGCTCCGTCCGGCTGGATTAGAGAAAGGGTTATTACCAGCTTTAAAGCAATATGGTGAAAGTTTAGGATTGAAAATTCGGGAACAAGTTACAGGTGTGCGTGATTTGCCGCGTGTAGTAGAAGAAGCGCTATGGCGAATTGGACAAGAAGCTTTAAATAACGTAAGTAAGCATGCGAATATAGGAGAAGCGACGATTTATTTCAAAGTGACGGAGAAAAATGTATCATTAGAAATAGTCGATCAAGGAAATGGGTTTGTAGAAAAAGATATAAAAGAGAAGAAATCACTCGGTATGACTACGATGCGTGAAAGAGTAGAATTAGTTGGTGGAACAATTAAAATTGTAAGTAGCAAGAAACGAACGAGTGTAAAAGTAAATGTACCATTATGATGTGAAAATGAGGGAAGTTTGTGAAAATAAAAGTATTGTTAGTTGATGATCATACAGTTGTTTTAAAAGGATTGGCATTTTTTCTAAGCACACAGGAAGATTTTGAATTGGTTGGGGAAGCAAACAATGGGAAAGAAGCATTGGTGAAAGTAGGCGAAACGAGTCCAGATGTCGTATTAATGGATTTATATATGCCTGAGATGGATGGAATTGAGGCAACAGCTTGTATTAAAAAAGAATATCCAAACGTGAAAGTAATTGTATTAACTAGTTTTTCTGATCAAGCTCATGTAATGCCGGCACTAAAAGCTGGAGCGAGTGGTTATATTTTAAAAGATATAGAACCAGATCAGCTTGTTGAAGCTATTCGAAGCGCGTATAAAGGTAATATTCAATTACATCCGGATATAGCAAATGCCCTTCTTTCTCAAACATTACCGGAGGAAGAAAAAGAAGAAGAACCTGCCGTTCAAGTGGATGTGTTAACGGCGAGAGAAAATGAAGTATTGCAGCTATTGGCCAAAGGGATGAGTAATAAAGAAATCGCTTCTGTTTTAGTTATTACAGAAAAAACGGTAAAGGCTCATATGAGTAGTATTTTGAGCAAGTTACATTTATCCGATCGCACACAAGCGGCATTATATGCAGTGAAAAATGGAATTGTATAAGACGAAAGTCGTAAGACCTAGTTCGCCTTTAGAAGGTGGACTTTTTTTATGGGAAAATACGTCTATGTGAGGATGAAATTGTCTTGATATAAAGATAAAATGTATTTGTAAGCAACAACAATTACAAGGGAGTACCCTTTTTCGTAAGTGATATATAACAACTAAGAGTGAGTAGTAGGAGGAAGAAATAATGGCAACAATTTTATTCGTAAAAGCAAACAACCGCCCAGCGGAACAAGCAGTTAGTGTGAAATTATACGAGGCATTTTTAGCAAATTATAAAGAAGCACATCCAAATGATACAGTAGTAGAACTTGATTTATATAAAGAAGAATTACCATATGTAGGCGTAGATATGATTAATGGTACATTCAAAGCAGGTAAAGGGTTTGATTTAACAGAAGAAGAAGCAAAAGCGGTAGCAGTTGCTGATAAGTATTTAAATCAATTTCTAGAAGCTGATAAAGTAGTTTTCGGTTTCCCATTATGGAACTTAACGATTCCAGCCGTATTACACACGTATATTGATTATTTAAACCGTGCTGGTAAAACGTTTAAATATACACCAGAAGGTCCAGTTGGTCTAATCGGAGATAAGAAAATTGCATTATTAAATGCACGCGGCGGCGTATATTCTGAAGGACCAGCAGCTGAAATGGAAATGGCTGTTAAATACGTAGCAAGCATGATGGGCTTCTTCGGCGCAACAAACATGGAAACGATAGTTATTGAAGGACATAACCAATTCCCAGATAAAGCAGAAGAAATCATTACAGCAGGTCTTGAAGAAGCAGCTAAAGTAGCAAGCAAATTTTAATTAAAATTATAATCGTCACTCAAAGAAACAGCATTAACTTTTATGTTAATGCTGTTTTTTATATTTTCACCTCGTCAGCAAGTTTTTCTAATTGATTTCGATCTTGTATATAATATGTTCGGCCTTCTTTTTTTAAATAGTTTTGCTGGCAAAACTGGTTTAATACATATAAAAGATGGCGGTAACTGACGTTTAAGTATTCGGAGGCCTCAGTATGTTTTTCGGTATAGCAATTATTTTGTTCTGTTAATAAAATAAACGCAGCTAATCGATTTTCGAATGGATAACTATAGTTTTTGGCGTAATTTTCTGTTCGAGTAATTGTTTTTTCTCCAATAAATTTGCATAGGTTTTGTAAAAAGGTAGCATCTTGCAATAAAAGATGCTGACAATCTTTAAGAGGAAGCGCTAAGCAAATACAATCGTCGATTACTTCAACTGCTTTCGTAACGGATTCTACGCCAATTAATCCTAATTCGCCAATGAACGAAGGTGCTTGAATAAAGTTAATTAAGGACACCTTCCCATTTTTATGACTCATATATATTTTTGCCTTCCCAGAAATTAAGTAATAGAGATAAGGGAGGTCGGTTCCTTCTTTACATATCAACTCTTTCTTTTGAAAAGAATGCAGTTCTACATATGGAAAGACATGAAAAGAAAAAAGAGTATCGAATTGGTGAATTTGTATGTATTGATAAATTTCTTCTTTATTTTTGCTAATCTTCATAGTTTCACCTCTTATTGTAGTATGAGATATCTCCTATTATTTTTACAAGAAAGAATGATACGATTTATTTAAATTTATTTTTGTAGAAAAGAGAGTGTGAGGGGTTTATGAAAAAATATAAAACATTGCTATTTGATGTAGATGATACATTGTTAGATTTTCAGAAGGCGGAGAAAGTGGCGTTACGTATGCTCTTTGAAGAGAAAGGGATTCCTTTAACTAGCGAGGTTGAAGCGCAGTATAAAAAAATTAATAAAAGCCTTTGGGATGCTTTTGAAGAAGGTAAAATAAACCGTGATGAAGTCGTAAATACACGATTTTCGATTTTGTTTAAAGAGTACGGGGAAGAAGTAGATGGGATATTATTCGAAAATAATTATCGTATCTACTTAGAAGAAGGAAACCAACTCATGCAAGGTGCATTTGAATTTATAAATCAAATTCAAAGTGAGTATGATTTATATATAGTGACAAACGGTATTTCTAAGACGCAAGATAAACGTTTACGTAATGCAGGATTACATTCATTGTTTAAAGATATTTTTGTTTCTGAAGATACGGGATTCCAAAAGCCGATGAAAGAGTATTTTGATTATGTTTTGGAACGTATTCCTAACTTCGCTTCTGAAGAAGGGCTCATTATTGGGGATTCGCTAAGTGCTGATATTAAAGGTGGATATGTAGCAGGAATTGATACTTGTTGGTTTAATCCAGAAAAAAAACCAAATGATAGTGGGATTGTGCCAACATATGAAGTGCATAATTTTGAAGAGTTATACGCGCTATTAAAGCAGCATGTGTAATAAAGTGAAACTTTAATCAGTGTGGATTTTGGCCATCCCCCACAAATAGCGGGATAAAAACAGGCAGTGGAACTTTTGTCCCTACTGCCTGTATGTATTAGTTTGTAGCTTCATTGTTTTTAGGAAGCGGAAATGCATTACCGACAGCTGCTGCACCGAGCATCGGCAATAGTAAATTAAGCGGGAAAAACATAAGTAATAATAATGTTATAGCTATCGGTTTTCTTAATGCATAGCTTGAGATTGCTGTTGTTACGATGGCCACAGATGCTATTGGATCTATAGGAAGAATGGAAGCCATTGCGAATCCGATACTTGACCCAGAAAATATAATTGGGAAAATATGTCCGCCGCGCCAACCTGTATTTAAACAAACGGCAGTAATACATAATTTTAAAACTCCTGAAAGAACTAATACCCAAAAAGATAAATGGCTCCATTCAACGACCAAATCTTTTAATTGATGTTCCCCTGAAAATAATGTGTATGGGAGAAAAGTCCCCGCAATTCCTAATAAAATACCACCTATAATTCCAAGTGTTAGTTTGTATTCGCGGAAAGGATGGATGATTTTCTCTAATGTAAATTCTACTTTGAAATACAAGAAACCAACGAGAGCACCGATGCAAGTAAGAGGGAGAAAGGCGATCCATTCATTGATTGAAAGGGACCCTTCCCCAAAATCAACAATAAAGGATCCACGATTATCGAATTTACTAAGCAATAAATAAACGGAAAAACCAGCAAAAGTAGTAGTTAAATATACAATTGCTTTTTTTCTTTTAGAAAACCCATTAATTTGTTCACCCTCATTTTCATTCGGAGCTAAATAACCGAATAATGGAGCGTTAAAAATGACGCTCAAAGTAGCACCAATTCCAACTTCTGTTAGTTCGTCCATTCCCTTTAAAGCGAATTTAAAGCGATCCCCTACCCATGTACAAAGTCCACCGATAATTCCAACAAGTGCGGCCTCTGGGCCTAGGCTAGCTCCAAATATTAAAACAATAAGCGCAGTTAAAGTAGCTTTATGTACAAAACGGTATTCAATTCTACCTGTTTCTTTATATTCACCCATTACTTCTGGCATAAGACGTGGATATGTACCGAAGTATTTTTGTGTTAAACCAACGAGGATACCACCGATGATTGTTACACAAATGGTGTAATAAGGGGGGGAAGAGAAAACGTTAGGTAAGTATCCCCAAATAAAGTGGATTCCGATATTTAGCGTAACTAAAAATAACCAAACTGTAGCTCCTACTATAGATCCTAAAAGAATGCCATATAGAGCGAGTATATAGTGCATGTCCTTTTTATCTGTCATGTTATACCTCCGTTATGTAAGTTTTAATGTAGAAAGGATTAAATACGCTAGTGTGAAATGAATTGAATATATATAGTATCTTTGTGAGAGGTTGGCTTATTCAACATATATATATTGGGATTTCATTAGAGCTTGGGTCCTATAAGTTAAACCACTTATTTAATTCTATATATTGATCGGAGTTTTTAAAAGGTCTTTTTCAAATGAATATGGAATATATTTCTTTTGTTGTTTATATTAAATTTTTACGTTTAATTTAGAACATTCAGAAAAACCGTTTGACATCAGGAAATTATTGCTATAAAATCAACGGTAATTGCATAGTCTTATCAAGAAAAGGTGGAGGGACAGGCCCGATGAAACCTTGGCAACAGCCGTATAACGGAATTGTGCCAAATCCTGCAGGTAATAATCCTGAGAGATAAGAAAGAGCCCTTAGAGCGTGTTTTCAAACTGCTCCTTTCTTGTTTTCAGGAAAGGGGCAGTTTTTTATTTTGTATAAAGTGAAACTTTAATCAGTGGGGGTTTTGTCCCTCCCCCACTGATTATTAGCCTTCACCAAATGGGCAGTTATCTCCCACCTAACTTCCTCACATTCGCTGAATTTTGAGGTGGGGGTCTTACTGTCCGTAAGTAGCGGGATAAAAGAAAGGAGAATGAGAGATGGGAGAATCATGGGGGAAAGGAACGATTTGTGTGCAAGGTGGCTATACGCCAAAAAATGGTGAGCCGCGTGTTTTGCCACTTTATCAAAGTACAACGTATAAATACGATACGTCAGATGATTTAGCAGCACTATTTAATTTAGAGGCAGAAGGATATATATATACGCGTATTGGAAATCCTACTCTAGCTGCATTTGAGCAGAAGTTATCAGATTTAGAAGGCGGTGTAGGGGCTGTTGCAACAGCTTCTGGGCAGGCAGCTATTATGCTTGCGGTTTTAAATATTTGCAGTAGTGGAGATCATTTACTTTGTTCTTCAACTGTTTATGGAGGAACGTTTAATTTATTTGGAGTGAGTTTGCGTAAGCTTGGCATCGATGTTACGTTCTTTAATCCTAATTTAACGTCAGATGAAATTGCGGCACTTGCTAATGATAAGACAAAGCTCGTTTATGCAGAATCGTTAGGAAATCCAGCAATGAACGTTTTGAATTTCAAAGAACTTTCAGCGGCAGCAAAAGAATTAGAAGTACCTTTTATCGTTGATAATACATTAGCGACGCCTTATTTATGCCAGGCGTTTGAACATGGGGCAAATATCATTGTCCATTCCACAACGAAATATATTGATGGCCACGCAAGTTCTCTAGGCGGCATTGTAATAGACGGAGGGAATTTCGATTGGACAAATGGAAAATACCCTGAGCTTGTCGAACCTGATCCGAGTTATCATGGTGTGAGTTATGTTCAAAATTTTGGAGCGGCAGCTTATATTGTGAAAGCACGCGTTCAGCTATTAAGAGACTACGGAAACTGTATGAGCCCATTCAATGCGTATATTAGCAATATTGGCCTGGAAACATTGCATTTACGAATGGAGCGTCATAGTGAAAATGCTCTCGAAGTTGCTAAGTGGCTTGCTAATCATGATCGCATTGAATGGGTGAATTATCCAGGGTTAGATAGTAATGAAAATTACTCGTTAGCACAAAAGTATTTGAAAAAAGGTGCTAGTGGAGTTTTAACATTTGGTATTAAGGGCGGATTAGAAGCAGCAAAAGAATTTATTGCAAATGTAAAACTCGCAACTCTTGTAACGCATGTAGCTGATGCAAGAACTTGTGTAATACATCCTGCTAGTACGACGCACAGACAATTAAGCGCAGAAGATCAGCGTTTAGCTGGCGTTACATTTGATTTAATCCGTTTATCGGTCGGTATAGAAGATGTTTCTGATATTATTGCAGATTTAGAAGCAGCGCTAGTCGGAGGCAAACAACATGCCGATCATAATTGATAAAGATTTACCAGCTCGCAAAGTATTGCAGAAGGAAAATATTTTTGTAATGACGAAGGAGCGAGCAGCAACACAAGATATACGTGCTTTGAAAATTGCTATATTAAATTTAATGCCTACAAAGCAAGAAACAGAGGCGCAATTACTTCGTTTAATTGGAAATACACCGTTGCAATTAGATGTTCATTTACTTCATATGGAATCGCATCTGTCTCGCAATGTAGCGCAGGACCATTTAACGAGCTTCTATAAAACATTCCGTGATATTGAGAATGAAAAATTTGATGGACTCATTATTACAGGGGCACCAGTTGAAACTCTTTCTTTTGAAGAAGTAGATTATTGGGAAGAGCTCGGACGTATTATGGAGTACTCAAAAACGAATGTAACATCTACGCTTCATATTTGCTGGGGGGCACAAGCGGGTTTGTATTATCACTATGGTGTGCCGAAGTATCCTCTTGTGGAAAAAATGTTTGGTGTATTTGAACATGAGGTTCGTGAGCAACATGTGAAATTGTTACAAGGGTTTGATGAAGTATTTTTTGCTCCGCATTCTCGTCATACAGAAGTACGAGAGAGCGATATTGAAAACGTACAAGAATTAACGTTATTAGCCAATTCTGAAGAAGCGGGTGTTCATCTTGTTATTGGGCAAGAGGGAAGGCAAGTTTTCGCACTCGGACATAGTGAATATAGTTGTGATACGTTAAAGCAAGAATACGAACGGGATCGCCAAAAAGGATTAAATATTGATGTGCCAAGAAATTACTTTAAACATAATAATCCAGATGAGAAGCCGCTTGTTAGGTGGAGAAGTCATGGGAATTTATTATTCTCTAATTGGTTGAATTATTACGTGTATCAAGAAACCCCTTATGTATTGTAAATAATGATTGTGTAACACGTGGTAGCGTTTTCCTTGTAAAGATTAACCTTTATTTTTCCGAATGTTCTAAATTCATTGTTTTTCAGATTTTTCGTCTATATAATTCATCTAAACACAATTTTGAGGGGTGGACAGTATTATGAAAGAAATTCAAGTGGGGTTATTAGGTCTTGGGACAGTTGGTAGCGGTGTAGTTCGTATTATTACAGATCATCAAGAACGACTTATACACCAAGTAGGTTGCCCAGTGAAGGTAACGAAAGTGTTAGTGCAAAACATTGAGAAGGAGAGGGAGGTCGAGGTATCTTCTACTCTATTAACACAAGATGTGAATGAAATTTTAGATAATCCTAATATTGATGTTGTCATCGAAGTGATGGGTGGCATTGATGATGCAAAAGCATATATTTTGCAAGCATTACAAAGTGGGAAGCATGTTGTGACTGCCAATAAAGATTTAATGGCGTTACATGGGGCGGAACTCTTAGAGGTAGCAAAAGATAATAAAGCTGATTTGTTTTATGAAGCAAGTGTAGCGGGAGGAATTCCGATTTTACGAAGCATCGTAGAAGGACTTTCTTCAGATCTTATTACGAAAGTAATGGGAATTGTAAATGGAACGACAAATTTTATTTTGACGAAAATGTCAGACGAAGGGAGAGCATATAACGACGTGTTAAAAGAAGCTCAGCAGCTTGGATTTGCAGAAGCAGATCCAACATCAGACGTAGAAGGTTTAGATGCAGCAAGGAAAATGACGATTTTGGCTACTCTCGGTTTCTCTACAAATGTAGAGCTTGGAGATGTGAAGGTAAAAGGAATTACTTCTATTACAGCAGAAGATATTGAATATAGTAAGAGCTTAGGCTATACAATTAAGTTAATTGGTCTTGCAAAGCGAGATGGTGAAAAATTAGAGGTTACAGTTGAGCCAACTTTACTTCCAAATACACATCCTCTTGCGGCAGTACAAAATGAATATAATGCTGTCTATGTGTATGGTGAAGCGGTAGGAGAAACGATGTTTTATGGTCCGGGAGCAGGAAGCTTACCGACAGCGACAGCTGTTGTTTCTGACCTAGTTGCTGTAATGCAAAATATTAGGTTAGGTGTAAACGGAAATAGTGCGGTATCTCCTCAGTATAAGAAAGTATTAAAAGAGCCAGATGAAATTGTTGTGAAAAAGTTTTTAAGACTGCATGTAAAAGATGAAATTGGTGTATTTGCAAAAATTACATCATTGTTCTCTGAGCGCGGTGTTAGTTTTGAAAAGATTATTCAAATGCCACTTGAAGAGAAAGGGAAAGCAGAAATCGTAATTGTAACGCATCGCGCTTCCCTTGCGGATTACGAGTACATTCTACATACATTGCAAGGGTATGAAGAAATAGATTGTTTGAAAGCAAATTACCGAATTGAAGGAGATGCTAAGTAGTATCTCTTCTAATAGAACGAAAAAGCCTATTAAGCGGCGTGCTGAATAGGCTTTTTTCTATTTAAAATCTGCGTACCAATTTGAATAAAAGCTTGAATAATCCAACCTGTTGTAAAGGATAAGATAATCGTTCCAAAATAGATTGGCCCATCTAATAAGAAGCTTAACGTTAAAAATAAAAAAGCTAATGAAATTTCAGTTCTTCTGAATGTCCATTTTTTCTTCTCGGCAACAGTTAAAACGAAAGCCTCTTGAGGCGCTGCGCAAAGGTTTGTAGAGACATAAAGACCGATGCCAGCTCCGACGAATAGATTTCCGCAAATAAGTGTTATATATTTTGGAAGAGAGCGGATAGCGTCCATAATAGTTGTAATGGAACCAACCCAATCAACAAAAAGAGAAATAAGAATCATTGTTACAATTGTGCCGATTGTAATTTGTTTTTTGTCCCAAAAGAGTACGATAAGGGTAAAAACAAAGTTAATCATAAAAATCCAAAAACCAATACTTATCCCGAAATTTTGATATAGTGCAATAAAGAAGGAATCATAAGGGCTAAGTCCAAAGGAAGTAATTGTCGTCATCATGTTAATACCGATGGAGAGAATGAGTAAACCACCAATGAAAAATATATATTCTAATTTGAATCGAAGCATAGTTGTATATCCTTTCAAAATGTATTTGCTAGGAAAGGATATATTGTGGAAAGCTTACCAGGTCAAGGGATAATTTTTGTGAGAAGGGGAGAATGGGATGACGAATATAAGAAAGATTGCTGAACTTGCTGGGGTATCTGTTTCAACTGTTTCACGTGTACTGAATAATCATCCGTACGTGAATGAGCAGAAACGAAAAGAAATTTTGGCGATTATAGAAAAATTAAATTATACGCAAAATGTGAATGCTATTCATTTAGTGAAAGGAAAAACGAATGTAATTGGCGTTTTATTGCCGCACGTAAATGATCAATATTACAGTGCCATTATTGGGGGGATATCAAAGGAAACCGCAAAGAACAATTATAATATGATGCTTTGCCAGACAAATTATAGCGAAGAAAAAGAGCTTGAAATTTTACATATGTTAAAAATGAAAAAGCTTGATGGAGTAATTATATGTTCACGGACAAATAGTAAGGAAAAGCTTGAAGAGTATACGAGGTTTGGTCCAATTGTGATGTGTGAAGAAATAGAGTCGAATTTCATTTCGAGTGTACATATTGATTACTACAAAGTATTTTTGCGCGGGATGAAAAGCTTAATAGATGCTGGTCATACACGTATCGGATATTGCATTGGAAGAAGTAATAGCATTAATAGTCAAAGAAGGAAACAAGCTTATGAGGATTCACTTCAACAGATTGCTGTAACACCGTTAGATGCTTGGAAGTTTAAAGGATGTTTTACGGTGGAAGATGGGCGCAATGTAGTCAGGGAATGGGCTAGTATGTCTGTAAAACCGACGGCTTTTCTTGTATCTTGCAATCATATTGCTGCAGGAATGGTAACGGAGGCGAAAAAACAAGGAATTCGTATCCCAGAGGATATTACGATTATCGGATGTGATGATCAAGAGGTGGCAGATATATTAGGTATTACGACGATTTCGCATTCTAGTAAAAATGTTGGTGTAAAGGCATTTGAATTATTATATGAAAAGATTAATGATGAGGAAATAGATGTGAAACATGTAGAGTTATTACCGAATTTGGTAGATAGGGAAACGACATAATAGAGAAGGTACGAAAATCGCTTTTCGAAAATTCGTTTGGTATAATTATGGACAATCTATAGGGGCTAAAAGGGGTTTTGATATGAGATCAAAATTAGTAAAAGTAATTCTACTCATTACAATTGCGTCTTTCTGTTTATTTACATACGGTTTTGTTTCGGGTGTGAATGATGTATTAAATCCGAAAGCTTCAAAATTAATTAAGAAGACTGACGTAGTGGAAAAAGAGAAAAAGAAAACGGGAACGTTACAAATAGTTAGTTTAGGTGATTCATTAACGCGCGGCGTTGGTGATAAAGAAGGAATTGGCTATATTGGACGAATGAAAGAGGATTTACAAAAAGATTATAAACAAAAAGTTGCACTAACTAACTTGGCAGTTAGTGGTGCGAAAATGCCCGATTTATTAAAACAAATTGAAAGCAGCGGAGCTCAATATTCAATTAAGCAAGCAGATGTAATTGTTTTAACAATTGGAGGAAATGATTTGTTCCCAGGTTGGGAATCGCTCGGAAAGATAGACTTAGAGACGTATCGCCCTGATACGGAAACGTTTCAAAATGAAGCAAAGAAAATTATAGAAGAAATTCGTAAATTAAATACGGATAGCCCTATTTTTTGGCTCGGTTTATACAATCCTTTTGAAGATGTAGAAGATTTAAAAGGATCTTCAAACATTGTTGTAGACTGGAATGCAGCTTTAGAGAAATTAGCGCTAAACGATAAAAATGTGTATATTACACCAACATTTGATCTATTTCAAAATCGCGGAAAAGATTTATTATACTCTGATCATTTTCATCCAAATGAAGTCGGGTATACATATATGGCAGGACGCTTAGTTAAAAATGTTGCAAGTAAACTAAAACTAGAACAAGGAGGGGTAAAATGACGACGATACTTTCCGTGCGAGACGTGAAGAAGGTAATTGGAAAGAAGACACTTGTAGAAGACATTTCATTTGATGTAAAACAAGGAGAAGTGTTTGGCTTCTTAGGACCGAACGGAGCTGGGAAAACGACAACAATTCGAATGTTAGTCGGACTGATTAAAGCGACAGAAGGTACGATTTCTATTGGTGGTTATTCTATTAAGGAAAATTTCAGAGAAGCGATGCGTCAAATTGGAAGTATCGTTGAAAACCCAGAGCTTTATACATATTTAACGGGATGGGAAAACTTAAAGCAATTTGCGCGCATGCTTGGTGATATATCAGATGAACGTATTATTGAAATTGCAAAAATGGTTCATTTAGATGAGCGTATTCACGATAAGGTAAAAACATATTCCCTTGGTATGAAGCAGCGCCTCGGAATTGCACAGGCGCTTCTTGGAAACCCAAAATTGCTCATATTAGACGAACCGACGAATGGTTTAGATCCAGCTGGGATTAGGGAACTGCGAGAATTTATACATAAGCTTGTAAAAGAAGAAAACATGAGTGTATTTATTTCGAGTCACTTATTAAGTGAAGTGCAAATGATATGCGACCGTGTTGCTATTATTCATAAAGGAAAAATGATAACAGTTGCACCTATTGAAGAGTTGATCAAAACAGCGAGTGATCGTGTAGAATGGGTCGTTACACCCATTTCCAAAGCGAAAGACATGTTAGACGCTGCTGAAGGGGTAGAGGAAGTTAGTATAGAAGATGAGCGTTTACTATGTCGCATGGATGTTGCGTCTATTAATGTTTGGAATAAGCACTTTGTAGAAAACGGGATAGATGTACATGGCGTCAAAGAGCTTGTATTTACGCTAGAAGATTTATTTATTGAACTTACAAGGGGTGAGCAACATGCGTGAATTTGCGAATCTAGTTTTGAATGAATCAGAAAAGATTTATCGTAAGAAACGGATTGTTGTTGTCATGCTTATTTTAGCAATCTTGATTCCACTTTTTGTGTATGCTCAGTATCGTGAAATAGAAACAACGCAAAAAAGGCTTGGTACGACCGATTGGAAAGTATCATTACAGCAACAAATTGTTGATTCACAAAACCGCTTGAACAATTCTAGACTGCCAGAAGAATGGCGGGATTGGCTAAAAGTAAGGGTGGAGCAACAACAATATTATTTAGATCATGATATTAATCCGACTGCGCCAGGAGCACCGACATTTGTGAGGGCGTTTATTGAACAAGGAATAACGTTATTTATTCCATTGCTCGTTATGATTGTCGCAATTGATATTGTTTCAGGAGAACGAAGTGACGGTACGATGAAAATGCTCCTTACGAGGCCAATTCGGCGCTGGAAAATACTCCTTAGTAAATACGTGACGATGTTATTTTTCATTTCACTCATCTTGCTTCTTGTCGGTGTGTTTGCTTACGCATTATCGGGGCTTGTATTTGGATACTCAGGATGGAATTTGCCTGTTTTAACTGGATTTGTTATTGATAAGGAGACATTAAATACGAACTTTGTACATCTTATCCCACAGTGGCAATATATATTAATGGCGTACGGACTAGCTTGGTTTGTTGCCATTGTGGTAGGAACTATATCGTTTATGGTTTCTGTTTTAATTCGAAATACACCAGCTGGTATGGGCGTTATGCTAGCTGCATTAATTGCTGGCGGGATTTTGAGTTCTTTTGCAACGTCTTGGGAAGGGGCAAAATATATTTTTAGTGTCAATTTATCGTTAACGGATTATTTATCAGGAAAATTGCCTGCATTACAAGGGTTATCAATGGGGTTTTCGTTAATGAATTTAACTGTTTGGGCAGTCGTTTCCCTTATCATTTCATTTGTAGTATTTACAAGGCAGGATATGGTGAATTAATTGGATAGGAAGTGAAGGCGTGGAAAACATTTTGCAGAATGATTGGGGACCATTATTGGGGCCAGAATTTGAGAAAGAATACTATCAAGCTTTAGCTGAATTTTTAAAAGAAGAGTATGAGGAGCATGTGATTTATCCAAAGAAAGAAGATATTTTTAACGCTCTTCAGTATACAAGTTATGAAAATACAAAGGTCGTTATTTTAGGACAAGACCCATATCATGGGCCGAATCAAGCACATGGTTTAAGTTTTTCTGTACAACCTGGTATAAAAACGCCACCGTCATTGCTAAATATGTATAAAGAACTTCGAGATGAATACGGTTATGAAATTCCGAATAACGGTTATTTAGTAAAATGGGCGGAGCAAGGAGTATTGTTATTAAATACTGTATTAACAGTGCGACAAGGTGAAGCAAATTCTCATAAAGGAAAAGGGTGGGAACATTTCACGGATCGCGTAATTGAGCTATTAAATGAACGTGAAAAGCCAGTTATTTTTATATTATGGGGACGCCATGCACAGGCGAAGAAGAAGCTCATTACGAATACGAATCACCATATTATTGAGTCTGTACATCCGAGTCCGTTATCAGCAAGACGTGGTTTCTTTGGCAGTAAACCGTATTCTAAAGTAAATACGATTTTATCTAATATGGGCGGGAGAGAAATTGATTGGGAAATTCCAAATATATAAACGCAAAAAAGGTAGTTAACAATTGTTAACTACCTTTTTACTATTACTGTTCATTTTTTAGTTTTGCATCTAGTACAAAAGTACCAAATGGGATAACTGATGCAGCAAGTGCGCCAAGTGCCCATAACATTGATTTACGGTGTACGATTGTTACTTGAATTACCGCAAAGATAAATAGTATAAATAGAACTCCGTGAGCCATACCTGTAATTTTAACGGCTGTTGCAAACCCCGCGAAATATTTTAATGGCATTGCTACAAATAATAGTAATAGGAAAGAAATCCCCTCAACTAAGCCGATTGCTCTTAATCGTCCGATTGGTGTAGATAACATGAAGTATCCTCCTTTAACGTATGCTTGTATATAGTAAATTTGTATTCTTTTTCAAAATAAAATAGTCTATTTTATTCCATTATATACAAAAAGAAAGTTTACACTACGAGAATAGTGCAAAGTTCAAAATATAGTCACAAAAGCATTGTAATTTAAATAAAAACCTATTTGAAGTATTTGACTTCAAATAGGTTTTATGAATGAAAATATTAAACAAGTACTTCCGTTTTTAAAACGAATTTCTCTACAACTTTTGCAACACCATCGTTCATATTTGTATCTGTCACGTAGTTCGCAATTTCTTTAATATCATCTGGTGCATTGCCCATTGCAACGCCAAGACCAGCAAATTCAATCATCGCTTGGTCGTTATAGCTATCGCCCATTGCGATAACTTCTTCACGCTTAATGCCAAGTGTTTGGATGAGTTGGTTTAGGCTCGTTCCTTTCGTAACACCATGCTCGGTAAATTCTAAGAAGAATGGTTTTGAACGCATAACGCTTAATTGGCCTTCTAGTTGTTTTTGTAGTTTTGCTTCTACAGTTTGTAAGTGTTCTGGATTCTCTACCATTAGTACTTTTACAACGGGTTGTTGTACAGCTTCTTTCAGGTTATTTACTTCTATGATTGGCATACCAGTAATTTGACCTTCAATTTCTGTATAAGAGTTATTCTCTTCAGTGATAATATCGTCACTAATATATGTGTGAATCCATACATTTTCTTCTTTACTAATATCGTATAAGCTGTGAACGATTTCAGGGGATAATGTACTACTAAATAATTCTTCATCTGTTTTACAGTTAATTATTTTTGCACCATTAAATGAAAGAATAAAACTACCGTATTCTTCTAAATGTAATTCTTTTGCAATTGCGCGCATTGCGAACGTTGGACGCCCAGAAGCAAGTACAACTTTAACCCCTTGCTCTTGTGCTGTCATTAAAGCCTCTTTCGTACGAGGTGAAATGGTATGGTCATCGCGTAATAAAGTATCATCTAAATCTAAAACAATCATTTTATAAGTCATATAGAAAATTCCTTTCTTTGTTGGAATAGAAATAAATTTTTATGAAGATATTGGGGAATATATAGTAAGACATCGAACCTCTTTACATGAAATTAGGAGAAGTTCTGCATTGTTAGTATAAATTATCATGAGCGCGTTGCCCATGATAATTTATCCCGCTAACGCCCGATTGGTGTGGGCTAATAATCAGTGGGGATGAACAAAAACCCCACTGATTAAAGTTTCACTTTATCATTATCGTAACAACTCTAAAGGTAGAGTGCAATAATGGAAGTTTTCCAATTTACGATAGTTGTTTTTCGTGCGAACGAGAAAATAGTATTTCCAGCAAGATAGCCATTACAGATCCAAGAACGAGACCGTTACTTAAAAATGAAGCTAAAAATGGCGGTAGCGTAGAAAATGCCCCGGCTGGAACAAACATAACTCCGATTCCTGTAAAGATTGAAAGGCCTGCTACTTTAAATAATTGTTCTTTATTTTGTACAGTGTCATATTCGCGAAAAGCGAGACCGATCATGCTTGCAAATACAGGGTAAATCGCAGCATATCCAACTGCGACGGGGATTGCTGCAAAGAATGAAGTAATCTTTGGGAATATACTAACAAGAATGATAAAGCTTGACCCTAACATAAATGGGAGGCGTTTATAAATATTTGTCGTTGCAATAAACCCTGCTGATCCAGAAATGGCAACAGGACCAATGGCTGAAAACAGACCACCTAGTAATTGATTTATTCCTGTTATAATGCCAGCTTGTTTGAAGCGATTCTCCGCGGCACCTTCTTCATATTTAGAAACAACCTTTTGTACAACGCGAATACTTGCTAACATATTTGTTAGAAGTAATAGTGTGACGAAAACTACCGTAATTGCCATGTTCCATTCAATGCGAGGCATTCCGAAAACAAATAGAGACGGAAGACGAATTATATCTGCCACAGGTGTTACTGGATTAGATAATCCGAAGCACGCGAATAATATCCAGCCGCAGACGATACTGAAAAGAACGGAATATTGTCCAATAATAGGTAGCTTCATAATGAAAAAAGATAGTAAAATAACAATGAGTGATAGAATAAATATCTTTGGCTGTACTTCTGTATGTTGTCCATCAAGGCCAAACATGCCTTTTAAGAAGGAGCCACTAAGTTGTGCGACAAGAAGGAATAAATACGTTCCAATTACTGTAGGTGTAAAGTAGCGAACTAGTTTATCAATAAGTCCAAAAACACTAAGAATAATACAAATAATTCCGCTTAGTAAGAAAGCGTACTGAAGGACCTTAAGTGTTTCATTGCTTGATCCAAATAATACGACGCCTAAACTTGCATAAAGAGAGAAAATTCCCCACCAAAGGCCTGCGGGACCCTCTTGAATAGGAAGTTTATGCCCAAATATAGCTTGCAAGAGACCGGCAAATCCGAGAACAAATAATGTTCTTTGTACAAACGCGATAGCTTCAGTGCCATCAAGGCCGTAACTAGTTGCGACACTAATTGGTACAATAAGACTTCCAGCTAAAATAAATAGTGCCCATTGTAAGGCAGAAAGAAATAGCTTCATTATATCAACCTCTTTCATAGATTCCGTTTCTAGTATATAGGTATTTCATTTCCTTTGGCAAAGATTGTAGATAGAGAAAAGAGTTGAAACATAATATGAATGCACGTAAGCAATTATGGATAGCAGTTATATGTATGACTTTTGTTGTAATTCTAGGGACGCTAGGATTTATGACAATTGAAGAGATTAGCTTGTTTCAAGCATTTTGGATGACGATGATTACTGTATTAACGGTTGGATATGGTGATGTAGTGCCTGTAACACAGGCAGGGAAATTTTTTGCGCTCCTTATTATACCTGTTGGCGTCGGTATCGTTACGTATGCAATGGGGGTAGTAGCAGCTATGATCATTGAGGGTAACTTATTTCATGCAGTGCGGAGGAAGAAGATGGATAAACAAATAGCACAGTTACAAAAGCATATTATAGTATGTGGTTGCGGAAGAGTAGGGCTTCAAGTGGTACATGAATTACAGGAAAAGAAAATCCCATTTGTAGTTGTGGATAAAGATGAAAGTATATTCGAACAGGAAAAGCTTCTATATGTACATGGAGATGCAACTGAAGATCAAGTGTTACATAATGCCGGAATTTCGAAGGCTGCCGGTCTAGTTGCTATCGTAGCAAACGATGCTGAAAATGTATTTATTACATTAACGGCAAGAGGGCTTAATGATGCAATTAAAATTGTAGCAAGAGCTGAAAAGCCAGAAACAGAAGAAAAATTACGGCGCGCTGGTGCAAATAAGGTTATTAATCCATCTAGTATGGCAGGCATTCATATTGCAAAAGGTATTGCGAATCCGTTAACAGTTCATTATATTGATACAGTATTGTATGGAATAGAGCAATCATTTGTAATTGAAGAAATTTCAGTCGGGAACGATTCTATCTTAGTCAATAAATCATTACTAGAGAGTGATGTGAGAAATCAATTTGATGTAACAATTTTAGCGATTTTGAGAAATGGGGATATTATACATAATCCGACGGGGCAGGAAAAATTGCAAGAACATGATATGATAATAGTATTTGGTTCAGTAGAGAAGCTGGGGCAATTTGAGAAAGAACTACAAAGTACGAGGTGATAAGGAATGCAAATATCGAGCGATAAGATTTTGAATAAAATGGCAAATGAAATTGCAAAGGCAAAAAGTAGTGAAGGACAAAAATCAAAAGATCATTTATTAGTTGTACGTGCTTTATGCGATTTATTGTTAGATGAACAGGTTGAATCTTCTACGTATAGAGAGCCGCAAATTCAATCGCAAGTAATTGGATCGCAGCCTATAACAACAGTTCAACCAGTTATGCCGGTTTCTGGAGAACCTGTGTATATAAAAGAAGAAGGTGCAAATGGTAATTCTTTATTTGATTTTTAAGAATTAAATCGTTTGGCTTATATGTAAAAATTGCTTATGATAAAGGTAAAAAAGGGGAATTAAGATGAAAATTTTCTTTTTACTAGGTTGTATTGCAGCGGGGCTATCTGTTGCGTTAGGGGCTTTTGGAGCACATGGTTTAGAAAATAAAATTTCTGCAAAAATGTTAGAAGTGTGGAAGACGGGCGTTACATATCAAATGTTTCATGCAGGTGGCTTATTCGTAGTTGCTTTATTAATGGACAAAATGCAATCATCACTTTTAAGTACTGCAGGTTGGCTTATGGTAGCTGGGATAATTATGTTCTCAGGTAGCCTTTATGCGTTAAGTACAACAGGGATTAAGTTCTTTGGCCCAATTACACCTCTTGGTGGTGTAGCGTTTATTGTGGCGTGGATTTTAGTCGGAACTGCAGTTGTAAAAGGGTTATAAAAAACAAAAGCTGGCATTTGCCAGCTTTTTTTATGGTCTTGGAGCGTAAGTTGCTTGTTGACTAGGTAAATACGTAATTTCTCCTGGGAATTCTACATAATCTAAGTAAATCATTAGTAGCAAATAGCGCTTTCCAGATTTCGGTTCACTAATAACGATATGATCACGGCCAGCTGCCTCGATGATCCCTGTATAAGATTGTGTACCAAGCGAACTACCACGTTCATAAGTCATTACAACTGTAGCTGGCTTACCCTTGTTTAAACGAAGGATGTTTTCAATATACGATTGCTCTATTGGCAACATCCCTTGAGAAACTGCAAGTTGAGCTTGTGTGACTTGTTGTTGCATTGCTTGCTGCTGTTGTTGTTGCTGCTGTTGTTGTGGGGTCATTTGTTGCGGTTGTACGTAAGTTCCGGATGGTTGATAAAAACCTGTTCCATAATACGGGTTTTGTTGCTGTGCCATTCAAAAATCCCTCCTCATTTTTCCCTAATATACGCCTGGACAATCCTCACCAGATGGTTGGAAGAAGCAGTGCTTCTTAAAACGTCCAGAGTTTTGTTGGTTATACCAAGTTGGCGGACAAGGACCTTCAGGCCTAAAAAACCATAAGGAAAAGTTAGCAGGCCAAAAACGTTGCCCCTGAATTGTTCGCCTTGCTAAGGCAATATCTTGTTCTCTTGCTCGTTGATAAAAATACCCTTTTTGGGTTGCCTCAAAACCGCCAGGATTTTGGTAAACCATCTGACGTAAGTTCCGTACTTTTTTAAAGTCTAAGCAATCCCCACGGACACGATTTACACCGACATTTCCAACCATTAGCATGCCTTGTTGTCCTTCTCCTTCAGCTTCGGCACGCATGAGTCTAGCTAATAACTTTACATCTTCTTCTGTATGCGCGATAACACCCATTATGTGTCACCTCTCTTTTTGGAATACCCTTTGGAAAGAGGTTTTTTCTAGATGAAGTGTGGAACAATTACTAGTTCATACGTATGAGAAAAAGGACTCAGATATGACAACCAAACGAAGTTTTACATTTTGAGAGAAAAAGAAAAAAAGCTAGCCCACGCTAGCTTTTTTATCATTAAAATACTTTAGACCATAAGTTTGAGAAGAAGTCACCGACGGAGCGCATTGTTAACACGAACCAATTTGCCTTTTCTATTTCTTCTGTCGTTTTTGCAGCAACTTTCATACTTTTATTTCCATCTAAGAAACCGTATTTATCAGTTGATTCTAAGACGATTGAACCTACTTTTGCATCTTTCTTAATAGGGGCAACTAAATGCCCATTTTCAGCAAGTGATTTATCTGCTTCAGCTGAAATTTTGTAAGGTGATTTGCTACCTTTTGCAGTAACTACTGTCACTTCTTTTTCGGGTGCAACTGTTACGTAGTCTTCTTTTCCTTTTACTACAGAAATTTTATTATTTTTATCTACTTTTAATTTCTGTTTTTCGAAGTTATTAAATCCATATTCAATTAATGCGCGAGATTCTGTGAAACGTTCGTCCATTGATTTCGTTTTAATAATAACAGAAATAAGACGTAAATCACCGCGTTTTGCTGTAATGGTGAATCCATATCCAGCGGTATCAGAACTTCCTGTTTTTAAACCATCTGCTCCTTCATAAGAGAAAGCAGCACCTGGTAACATCCAGTTCCAATTTTCCATACGAATTGGTTTCGGATGATTATCTGGGAAGTTTCTAAATCTTTGTTTTGTATCCTCTAGCATTTCTGGATACTTTGTAATAATTGTTTTTGAAAGAATACCCATATCGCGAGCTGACATGGAGTTTTCTCCATTCGGATCAGTTCCTTCAGGATGTTTTCCTTTTAAATCAGCGTTGTTTAACCCAGTAGCGTTTACAAATTTATATTTCTTTAACCCTAGTTTTTTCGCATGTTCATTTGCAAGATTTAAGAAGTTCTTTTCACTTCCTGCAAGTAATTCTGCTAAAGCAATACTAGATCCATTCGCAGAGAAGATAACGATAGAATGATATAATTCTCTTACAGTATATTGGCGTCCCTTTTCGAACGGTACGTTAGAGAATTCATTATTACGTGAAACTTCATAAGCGTAATCAGAAATGTTTACTTTCGTATCCCAAGTGATTTTTCCTTCTTTAATTGCTTCTAATACGGCATAAACAACAATTAATTTTGACATACTAGCGATAGCTAGTAATTCATCTGGATTTTGTTCATGCAGTATTTTTCCTGTATCTGCATCAAATAGAAGTGCAGCAGCTGCCTCTATATGTATTTTTTCTTCCGCATGGGATGTTGTTACTCCTAAGGAAGAAAATGACAATAGAAACAATAGTGAAATAGACAAGATTTTCTTCATATACATTATCACCTTCGCATCGTTATTAGCATATAGCTCGTACTATTTTAGCATGAATTTGGATATAGAAAGGTTACAATTTTGTAAGGGATTTGTCGATTTTTGTTCAAATTTGCAGAGAAAAAAAGGTTTTTGCAGGTAAATGTAGAGGGTAATAAAAAAAGGAACGAATTTCGTTCCTTTTTTATATTATATGTGTAAAAATGTTGTTACTTTTTCACTTGGTAAAATGTTTCCGACAAAGAATGTTCCAAATTCACCGTAGCGAGCACTTACTTCATCGAAGCGCATTTCATATATAAGTTTTTTAAATTGAAGAACATCGTCAGCAAATAATGTTACGCCCCACTCAAAATCGTCAAATCCGACTGATCCTGAAATAACTTGGCGCACTTTACCTGCGTACTGGCGACCGATTTTGCTATGACTGTACATAAGTTTCTTACGTTCATCCATAGGAAGCATATACCAGTTATCATTACCTTGGCGACGCTTATCCATTGGATAGAAGCAAATGTGATTTGCTTTCGGTAACTCAGGATATAAGCGAGCTAAGACTTGTGGGTTTTGGTATGGGTCTTCATCAGCTGGAAGATAGTTGCTTAGTTCAACAACAGATACGTAAGAATATGCAGGAACTAAATATTCAGCTAATGTTGTTTTATTTAATTCTGTTTCGATTTCATTTAACTCTTCCATTGTTGGACGTAAGATCATAAGCATAATATCTGCTTTTTGACCAACAACTGTATACATTGCATGACTGCCTTTTTTTGCAGTAGCTACTTCATTCCATTTTTCAACGACATTTAAAAATTCAGACACTGCTTGTCCGCGTTCGTCACTAGATAATGTTTTCCATGCTGCCCAATCAATAGAACGTAAATCATGTAAACAATACCAGCCATCTAACGTTGTTGTTGCTTCACTCATTCTATTCACCTCAGTTAATGATATTTTACACGTTAACTATAGCATATATAGGGTTAAAAACATCTACATAAAGTTTCGGTGCATAAAACTGTCACATTTATCCCGCTATTTGCCGGGCAGTAAAACTCCCAACTCAAAATTCAGCTGTAGCAAAGAAGTTAGGTGGGAGTCGGGCTGCCCGTAAATGCCCGATTGGTGAAGGCTAATAATCAGTGGGGGATGAACCTCCCCCCACTAATTAAAGTTTCACTTTATATTTACTGAAAAACGGGAGAAAATAAGGCTTAAGTAGGCTTTATTTTCCGGCTGAATTTTATGAAAATATAATCATTTTCATTTTATCTATTTTTTGGGAGCTATAAGTTTAAAATAGAGAGGAAAAGCAGTATTCTTAAAGATAGAGTTTTTTAACATAAGTAGGAGGGTTTATTCGTGAGCAACTTATTTACAACAGTAAAAGAAAAAGTTCAAGGAAAAGGCATTTCTATCGTACTTCCTGAAGGAACTGATGAAAGAATTTTAGGCGCTGCAGAGCGTTTAGCAAAAGAAGAGTTAGTAAAACCAATCTTAGTTGGTAATAAAGAAGAAATTAGCGCAAAAGCTGCTAGCATGAATTTAACATTAGCAGGCGTTGATATTTACGACCCAGCTACATACGAAGAAATGGATGCAATGGTAGCATCTTTCGTTGAACGCCGTAAAGGTAAAGCAACAGAAGAAGATGCTCGCAAAATCCTTAAAGACGAAAACTACTTCGGTACAATGCTTGTATACATGGGCAAAGCACAAGGTTTAGTAAGTGGTGCAGCTCACTCTACAGCTGATACAGTTCGTCCAGCACTTCAAATTATTAAAACAAAACCAGGCGTTACAAAAACTTCAGGCGTATTCATCATGGTACGTGAAGAAGAGAAATATGTATTCGCTGATTGCGCAATTAACATTGCACCAAACAGCCAAGATTTAGCTGAAATTGGTATCGAAAGTGCGAAAACTGCTGAATTATTCGGCATTGACCCACGCGTTGCTATGCTAAGCTTCTCTACAAAAGGTTCTGCGAAATCTCCAGAAACAGAAAAAGTTGTAGAAGCAACTCGCATTGCAAAAGAAATGGCTCCTGAATTAACTTTAGATGGAGAATTCCAATTCGATGCTGCGTTCGTACCATCTGTAGCTGAGAAGAAAGCTCCAGGTTCTACAATTAAAGGTGATGCTAACGTATTCGTATTCCCAAGCCTAGAAGCTGGTAATATCGGCTACAAAATCGCTCAACGCTTAGGTAACTTCGAAGCAGTAGGACCAATCTTACAAGGTTTAAACATGCCTGTAAATGATCTATCTCGTGGATGTAACGAAGAAGAAGTGTACAAGTTAGCTTTAATTACAGCAGCTCAAGCACTTTAATTCTATAGTGAATTAATATGAAAAAAGACCACCCTATTTCTTTTGAAATGAGGGTGGTCTTTTTTATTTTTCTAAGACAAGTGCTTTATTATTACGATCAATAATACGTTGTAAATTCGTCTCGTATAAAGGAACTTCATCTACTGTTAGCTGAGATGGTGTTAACTTTGGAGCGAATTGTTGCAATGTTTTTAAAAGGCGCATCATTAAATCTTGCACTGTAATTGTTTCGCCAAGTAATTCAGATAGTGAAGCCATTGTACTCGGTACAATTTCAGGATACGTAAATCGTGTTTCTTCTCCTTGAATCGCTACGTTGTAAAAATCACGAACGAGTGCGGCGCGCTCAGATCCGCTTCCTGTCGCACATAAGTAAATTTGTACAGCAACGCCTCCGCGAATACGACGCTGAGAAATACCAGCAAATTTTTGATCGCGAATGCTCAAATCATAGCTACCAGGACAATAAGAACCAACAATTTCTTTTGCCTCGATAGTAACATCGTAATCTTTTAACATTTCCTTAATTAAATGCCACATCGTATCGTATCCAAGATCGATGTCGATACCTTTTTCTGTTTCTTGGAATAAAAGTGATACGTTTAAAACACCTTCATCAAGTACGACCGCAAGTCCACCAGAATTACGAACGATAACGTTGAAGTCGTGTTCTTTTAAAAAGGAAATACCTTCTTCTAAATGTGGTAGGCGTGAATCTTGAATGCCAAGAACAATTGTATTGTGATGAACCCAAGAGCGCATTGTTGCAGCAGATAGGCCATTTCCAATACTTGTGCATAACGTGTCATCCATTGCGAATGACTGAAGTGCATGGAATGTTGGTCCTAAACTAGACTGATCTACAATACGCCACTCTGGCTGAGATAAAATCGAACGGGAATTGCTCATATAACTAACCCCTTATCTATAAAGTGAAACTTTAATCAGTGGGGGGCTGTTCATCCCCCACTGATTATTAGTTGAACTAATCGGGCATTTACGGGCAGTGGATTTCCCACCTAACTTCTTTGATTCAGCTAAATATTGAGGTGGGAATCTTACTGCCCGCAAATAGCGGGATAAAATGACAACCCCTATTATAGCAAAAAATGAAGAAAGGGGTTTTCTCGGATATAAAGTGAAACTTTAATCAGTGGGGGTTTGGAAATGAAAAAACAAAAAGGATGCATTGCATGCATCCTTTTTATTCTGCAATTTTTTCTAAGTTACCGTTTCGATCCATGCGGAAAGATGTTTGTGAGCGCTCCTCATCATCCATTACTGCTAATTTACGAGCACGGTTCATAATATTCATAAGTGTTTCGTAATCCTCTTGTACAGTATGAGATTGTTGTTCTAATTTTTCTAGTTTCTTTTCTAGTTCTTCATTTCGCAAGATTTGCGCTTTCATTTCTTGTTTCAATCTCGTATTCTCGTTTTCAAGAGCTGTTACTTTTATATTTGAAGATCCAACTGTTTGTAAAAAGTAAATAACATCTTGCATTGTTATTGAACTTTTTGAAGCAGGAACAGTCGGCTCTTGATATGGAATAGCTTCTGTATATTGAACAGCTGTTTCATACGGTACGTGTTCTTCATAATCAGTTATCGCCCCGGAAGCTGGTGGTGTATAAAGCAAACGTTTTTTTGCCTGTTCACCGCCCGCAGCACGCATTTTATCTTTACGATGTTTTTTTGCTAGTTGAAGAGCTTGTTCATAGCTATAGCGAACAACAGCATTCCAGCGGAAACCACAAGCAGCAGATGTGCGATTTAATTGATCACCAACTTCTTCAAATGCATTTAATTGAGTACTTCCTTCTCGAACATGGCGAAGGACTGTTTCAGCAAGTAATAAATCGTCCTCGTCTGTCCAAGCATCTTGTCTTACTTTCATAGATTCAACTCCCTTTCTTTTTATGAACTTCCTATTTTTATAATGGGCAAAAAAATGAGCTTTTATACAAAGCTTTTAAAAATATGGTAGATTTCAATGAAGAGAAAAAATGTGGCTATGAATGATGAAAGATTTTGAAGGAGAAAATATAAATAATAGGTAGCCTTATACAGGAATAGAGCTACGCCCGGAGACTTGCAACAAGCTTCAAAGAGCGGTAAAATACCATTTAGTGTTTATTTTTAAATGTACTTGTGAAAAGTTTAAAATAGAGGAAGTGTTATATATAATGGGAAACGAATTTCGTGTGTGCGATGATTGTCAGGCGACGAATGTTAAAACGTTGATTCCGAAGTTAAAAAAAGTAGATTCATGTGCAAAGATTGAGGTTGCATGTCAGTCTTACTGTGGCCCTGGTCGTAAAAAATCATTCGCATTTGTAAATAATCGTCCAGTTGCGGCTCCAACAGAAGACGAATTAATTGTAAAAATTGAAGCAAAATTAAATAAGTAAGAAAAAGAAGAGTGAACAGATTACTCTTCTTTTTTTATGTTTATAAAACGAGATGTGATATTAAATGCGGATTTTGTGTGGGTTCGTATTTCAAAATAATGGTTGACAGCCTTTTAAAGCACTAGGTAGAATAGAAAGTGTCTGATTCTGATAATCATTATCATGAAAAGGTCAATTCACCTAATTTTTTTATTATTATTTGAGAATAAATTTCATTTTATTAAATATATGTTGTTGGTTAGGATGGTTGAGGGATGGAAGCAAGCGCAAGGAGTATAGAACAGCAAGATGTGAATGTTAAAGAGATTAAGAGCAGACCACTCGTTGCTTCTATTATTTTAATAGCGGGCACAATTTTGTTAGCTTTAAGCATGGCAGTTTCTATTTCGTTTGGTGCAGCAGATATTAGTTTAAAGACCGTTTGGCAAGCTGTATTTCAGTTTGATGGGTCTAATACGCATCATAACGTAATTCAAGAACTTCGCATGCCTAGAGCAATAGGGGGCGTAGTTGCAGGTGCCTTTTTAGCGGTATCAGGAGCAATTATGCAAGGTATGACACGAAATCCACTTGCATCGCCATCGTTAATGGGGATTACAGATGGTGCTGTATTCGGGATTGCAATTATGTATGCATTCTTCCCTAATTCACCTTATTTAATGTTTGTTATCGCATCTTTTATTGGAGCTGCGTTTGGAGCTAGCATTGTATATGGTATTGGGTCTTCTTCACCAGGTGGATTAACGCCTGTGAAATTAGCTTTAGCTGGTGCGGCAATTAGTGCTTTATTAGGGGCAATTTCATCTGGAATTGCATTGTATTTCAACCTTGCCCAAGAGGTAAGTATGTGGAATGCAGGCGGTGTTGCTGGGGTGAAATGGCAAAGTATTAATATGTTAGTACCGATTGGTCTTGTTTGTCTCGTTATAGCAATTATGATGTCGAGATATATCACAATTTTAAGCTTTGGTGAAGAAATTGCGATTGGACTTGGTCAAAATACGACATTAATTAAATTTATCGGAACAGTACTTGTTCTTGTATTAACAGGTTCTGCGGTTTCTATGGCAGGATCAGTTGGATTTGTTGGACTTGTAATTCCGCATATGACTCGTTTCCTTGTAGGCTCAGATTATAGATGGGTTATTCCATGTTCTGCGGTCTTAGGTGGATTGCTAATTGAATGTGCAGATATGTTATCTCGCGTTATTAATCCACCATTTGAAACGCCAATTGGAGCAATTACAGCGCTAATTGGGGTGCCATTCTTCCTCTACTTAGCACGTAACGAAGGGAGAGGGAAAATGTGAGGACGAGCGTCTTAACAAAAAAGAACATTTCTATTTTAACGATTTTAGTAGGATTAATTGTTGCTGTATTTTTAGTAAGTTTAAATACAGGAACATTTAAAATTCCTCCAATAGATGTATTAAAGTCACTAGTTGGATTGGGTGCAGAAGATCAATCTGTTATTTTATTTGAATTTCGTATGCCACGTATGGTTATTGCTATATTAGTTGGTTCTGCATTAGCTATGTCAGGTGCAATTTTGCAAGGGTTATCACGAAACCCACTTGCTGATCCAGGTATTATAGGTATTAACGCCGGAGCGGGATTAACAGTTGTTGTATTCGTCTACTTTTTCTTTGGAAAAGTTGGAACTGGTACATTTTTATCTGTATTTATCCTTCCATTTTTCGCGCTAGTTGGTGCGATATTAGCAGCAGTTATTATTTATTTACTAGCATGGAAAGACGGCGTTTCATCGACTCGATTAATACTTGTCGGTATCGCTGTTGCAGCCGGATTTGGTGCTGTTAGTTTAATTTTTTCTATGAAGATGACATCTAACGACTTCCGTTTTGCAACGATTTGGCTGGCAGGAAGTTTATGGGGAACAGATTGGAAGTTCGTACTAAGTGTACTCCCATGGATGGTTATTTTCTTACCACTTGCCATTAGTAAAGCACACATATTAAATGTAATGAATTTAGGCGACTCTACAGCAGTTGGCCTTGGTGTAAACGTAGAAAAGGAAAGACGTAAACTATTATTTATTGCAGTTTGTTTAGCAGGTGCATCTGTTGCGGTGGCAGGCGGAATCGGTTTTATCGGTTTAATGGCGCCTCATTTAGCGAGAAGCCTTGTTGGTGGAAAGCATCAAATTATGTTACCAACGGCTGCATTAATAGGAACATTCTTGCTTTTATTTGCAGATGTAATTTCAAGAAGTGTGTTACCAACTTCAGAAATACCGGTCGGTCTTGTTATTTCTGTAATTGGCGCACCATATTTCATATATTTACTTATGAGGACAAAATAAAGGGAGGCTTTTTGTATGGCAACTTTAGCAGTTGATGCGGTATCTGTTGGTTATAATGAAGGGTTAATTATAGATGGATTAACAGTTGAAATTCCGGAAGGGCAAATTACAACGATTATTGGACCAAATGGTTGTGGGAAATCCACATTACTAAAAACGGCTTCTCGTATTTTGAAAGCAAAACGAGGTACTGTTTATCTTGATGGAAAAGCAATTGAGAAACAGCCAACGAAAGAAATCGCAAAGAAAATGGCGATTTTACCACAAACTGCAGAAGTGCCAACAGGCCTTACTGTGTTTGAACTTGTTTCATATGGACGTTTTCCTCATCAAAAAGGATTTGGAACATTGAAAGAAGAGGATTATCGCTACATTCATTGGGCACTTGAAGTGACGGGGATGACAGAATTCGCAAATCGTCCAGCAGAAGCTTTATCAGGTGGTCAGCGTCAACGTGTATGGATTGCGATGGCTCTTGCACAAGGAACAGATTTACTCGTGTTAGATGAACCAACAACATACTTAGACATGGCTCATCAACTTGAAGTATTAAACTTACTGAAGAAGTTAAACAAAGAAGAAGGCAGAACGATTGTTATGGTTATTCACGATTTAAATCATGCTTCTCGTTTCTCTGATCATATGATTGCATTAAAAGCTGGGAAGTTAATGAAACAAGGAACGCCAGATGAAGTTATGACAAGTGAAACGCTTCGAAATGTATTTGAAATCGAAGCTCAAATCGTTCCATGTCCAGTAAACTGTAAACCAATTTGTTTAACATACGATTTAGCGATGATTAATAATCAATTGCGTAAAAAAGCATAATTAATAGAATTGCCCCCTCTTAAAGAGGTGAGAGGGGGGACTTCTAATGGACGTTGAGCTTCTTACCCGTAGATGGGAAGTTGAACGCCCGTTAGAACGGGCTATAAACAACAATTAATAAAAATATATTAATTAAATGTTGTTTTCGTTTCTTATAGTTACATGCGAATTATAAGAGAAATACAGCTAGAAGGAGTGAAGTGGGAATATGAAGAATTTTAAAATGGCACTATTAGCAATGGTACTAGTTGTTACTTCTGTACTATTTGCAGCTTGTTCTAACAAAGAAGAAGAAAAGAAAGCAGATGCGAAGGTTGAAGAGCGCACTGTACAACATGCAAAAGGGGAAATTAAAATTCCTGCAAATCCAAAGAAAATTGCTGACCTTAGTGGTTCAACAGAAGAATTATTAATTTTCGGTATGAAACCGATTATTACTGCAAATACAACACAAGAAAAAATTGATGGACATATTGCGAAGAAATTAGAAGGTGTAAAACCAGTTGGTTCTGCTTGGGGCGATAAAATTAACATCGAAGCAGTAGCTGCTGCAAAACCAGACTTAATTCTTGTAAACAATCGTCAAGAAAAGATTTATGATCAATTATCTAAAATTGCACCAACAGTTATGTTAAAAACACCATTAGACCAATGGCGTCCAAAATTCGAAGAAGTAGGTCAAATCTTCGGTAAAGAGAAAGAAACAAAAGAATGGTTCAAACAGTATGATGAAAAAGCAAGCAAATTACATGACAAAATCGTTGCTAAAACTGGCGATGCAACATTCATGAAAATGGCTGCATATCCAAATGCTTTCCGCGTATACGGTGACTACGGTTACGGTAGCGTAATCTTTAATGACTTAAAGTTACCAGCAGTTAAAGGTACACCAACTGATAAACCGCTAGTACAAGTGCAAAAAGAAGCTTTAATCGATTACAACCCAGATTATTTATTCGTATTTACAACTGGTGACGGTTCTCAGCGTCTAAAAGAATTCCAAGAAGAATCAATTTGGAAAAATATGAACGCTGTTAAAAATAATCACGTATTCACAATTAGCAATGAAGACCTAAACAAAGGATACTTCCCACTAGGTAAAGAAATGATCTTAGACGAAGTTGCTGAATTTGTTTTAGGAAAATAATATATAAAGAAAAATCACT
>NZ_BOQD01000100.1 GCF_018332515.1 Bacillus hominis
CTCATCCTTTCTATATAATGTTTTTTTTATTTAAATGAATATAGTGCAAACGAAACTATGTATAAAAAGGAAATATCTCATCATTCACGAATCAATTTAATCCAGCCGAGAACCGCAATTTGTAAAATAACGCCCAAAACGATAAGTCGGCGTAACCACCATGGGAAAAATGTTACATACCATTTTCAGCAATTTATCCTTACATAAAATTATATAGGAAAAAGGAGATATAATCCAAACCCAACAAGAATAATACCGCCTACTATTTCACCGTATGTACCAAGCATATTTTTTACATGCCTACCAAGCAATAAACCAATCCACGCTAGTAACATACTTATTAGTCCAAACAGTAATATCGTAATAATTGTCTCTGCTCCGTAAATTCCAAGACTAAGACCTACTGAAAAACTATCTATACTAACACCAAATGCAAATACAAATAAACTAATTCCAATTGGAGCAATTCTAGTCTCTTCACCTTCTAAAATAGACGAATATACGATATAGAACCCTAGCCCAATTAATAAAATGGCTCCGGCAAAATTCGCGACATCCCCATACCTCTCTGATAGAAAACGTCCTAGTATCATTCCGATAAATGGCATAATAATATGAAATATCCCAATCGTCATACCGATATAAAGGATTTGTCTTAACTTTAATGTTACCATCCCCATACCGAGGCTCACTGAAAATGCATCCATCCCCAGGGCGAATGCCATAATTATTAAAGGTATTAATTGTTCAAGTGTCATTCATATCCCCCCTCGGACGTGCTACTTCACAATATGCTTATCCGAGGAGAAATATTCTGTTCACTAAAGGTACATTATCATTCAGTGATAATATGATGTCCCGCAGCTTTTGTTAAACGATTCATAATTGCATTTCCTATTCCTTCATTCGGGAATGATTCACTAAAAATAACATCTACTTCACTTGCATCAAATGTTCTAAGCACATCATATAACTTAGTCGCAACGCTGGCTAAATCGCTTCGAACACCACAAGACAATACAACATCTGCACTATACACATGCTGATACTCTTCTGTCGTTAATACACCTACTTTAAGCCCTTCTTTCTTTTTCTCATCCACAATAAGCTGAATAAACTCTCGTGATCCTTCAACAATACTAAGTGGCGCTTTCGGTGCATAATGTGTATATTTCATTCCAGGTGATTTCGGTTTTTCTTTCTCATCCTTTAAAGCTGGGTCTAAAGAAACATTCCCTATCACTGCTTCTAATTGCTCCTTCGTAATCCCACCTGGACGTAAAATCGTTGGAACCTCGCTCGTACAATCAATTACAGTTGATTCAACGCCTACTCCTGTTGCCCCGCCATCAACAATACCAGCGATTTTTCCATTTAAATCTTCATACACATGAGAAGCTAACGTTGGACTTGGGCGTCCTGAACGGTTCGCACTCGGTGCCGCAACAGGCACGTTTGCCTCTTCAATAAGAGCGAGCGCTACTGGATGATCCGGCATCCTCACTCCGACTGTATTAAGACCTGCCGTAACCCTCTCTGAAATTCCTTCCTTTCTCGGTAAAATGATTGTTAATGGTCCCGGCCAAAAGTGCTCCATTAACTTTTCTGCAACCGGTGGAATTTCTCTTACAATACCATCTAACTGAGATTTTGTTCCTATGTGGACAATCAGGGGATTATCGCTCGGTCTCCCTTTCGCTTTAAAAATTTTCGCTATCGCTTCATCATCCATTGCGTTTGCTCCTAGCCCATATACCGTTTCCGTTGGGAAGGCCACCGCTTCATTTTCTCTTAATAATCTCGCTGCTTCTTTTAATTGTGGATAATATTTTTTTCTTTCCACAACATTATCCACAACCCACATATTTGTATGCATTTTTTCACACGTCCTTTTCTACCATGAAATACTTGTCTATTTTTAGTTTACTATGAGATTTATCCAAAAGACAAACAAGGTTTATCCACAAAATGTGGATAAACCTTGTTAATCCGTGGATAACTTTGTGAATAGCTGACAATTTAGTATTATTGCATTTAGCTCTTTTATATTTTTACAAAAGTGTTCTAACTGTCGAATTCCCTCTGGAACTTTCTCTTTCTCTATAATGACAAAGTCAAAAAACTGAAAGATTGTCACAGATTGTGGATGATTTGTGAGTAAGTACAATTGTCGAATATCTTTTTCTTTCATATACTGCAAAAACATTTCAAAAAAATATAAGAAAGTCTGTTTATCCACATTAGGTGTGAATAAACAAGAACGAATAAGTGCATTTTCTCCACTTTGTTCATATCCAATTACCGCTCGTATTTCTCCCGCCTCTTCCAAAATCATAAATTGTGCGTACAACTCATTTATTTTATCATCTTTTTTATTAGCTTGTCCGAAAAAAGAATGCAATCTTTCTACATCTGCTTTCGTAGCAAAATACACGTTCTTCATAGTAAATCCCTCCTCGTTTATATATATATGAGGAGGGATTTATTAATAGTACTATTTAGAGAATAAAGATGTAAAAGCTTCGACGATAAATAATTTAACCTCTGGTTTTTCTTCTTCCTCTTCTACTTTTACATACTCATTTTTCTTTTCTTGTTTTTGCTCCACAGGTTTCTCCACTTTTTCCACAGTTTTTGTTTCTACTTTTTTTACAGGCTGTTCTTCTACTTGCGTTTCATGTTTTACTACTTTCTTTTCAGAAGTTGTTACTTTTTTTGCTACTTCCTTCTTTACAACTTCCTTTTCTTTCACCTCATCCTCTTTTTTCTCTTGTGTATCTACTACTTCCTCATCTAGTTGTTTTACCTGCTCTTCTTCAGGAGATTCAGCTTTCACAACATGTTCTTCTTTCCTTACAGCTGTACCACTCGAAAAATCTAAGAAACACATTGGTGGAAATAATACACACCACCAGTTTGCACCTTCCCCTTTTCCAATTGTAATAAGTACCGCTTCATATTCTCCTGCTGGATAAATAAAATTTCCATATACCTTTGTAGGAAACTTCACGTTCTTACCGAATTTCACTTGAAACGCCTCTTTACTTCCTTCTCTTTTCAGCGTCTTTGCCACTGTCTTTTCAATTTCAGGAATATGATTTTGAATTACTTTTCGAGCTTCTTCAAACGACGTTAAATCCGCTACCCATCCATCGATTTGCGCTTTCACTTCATCACGTACTTTACGTTTTAATGCCTGATCTTTATCGGAATCACTATTAGCTAAAATACGTAATCGAACGGCCTCTTTCGGAATAACAGCAGGCCCTTTTGCATCAGCTTTCATATATCCAAACTGCACGAGTAACTGTGCACCAATTAATAATAAAAGAAAATAAGCAATAACTTGTTTTTTCATTTCCTCCACCGTCCCCTCTAGAAACAGTGTGGACAGAGTTACTTCTTTCTAAACTATTAAATTCAAAATCTATATAAATTTTTGTAACTACTCAGCCACTCTATGAAAAACCGACAGAAAAACATTTTTTTAAATGGTCGAGAGGGACTGGCTATGTATGGCGGAGTAGTTACGAATTTTTCATACAAAAAATAGAGTAAGGCTTATGCCTTACTCTATCTCTGCAAATACCATACGATCTTTTCCATTAATATCAAAGACAACTTCAACGTGAGCGTGCGGGAAAGTTTGCTGTAATAATGCTTTCACATCTTCACCTTGCCCTACACCAATTTCAAACGCCACAATCGCCTTTTTCTGTAATACATTCGGCAATTCCTCCATAAAACGACGATAGAAATCTAATCCATCTTCGCCGCCAACAAGCGCTCTTTTCGGCTCATGCTCTTTCACAACAGTAGAAAGACCACGCCAATCTTCCTCTGGTATGTACGGAGGATTGGAAACAACAACATCTAACTTCTGACCCGTTTCATAAAACGGAGACAGTAAATCACCGTGATAGAAAGTCACATCCGCCCCTAAAGTTTTTGCATTTTCTTTTGCAACTTCAATCGACTCCTGTGCGATATCTACTGTATACACATGAAGATTTTTATTTTCTAAAGCGAGCGTAATAGAAATCGCTCCACTACCTGTTCCAATATCCGCTATGTGAAGCTCCTCATTACCAAAATGGCGCTCAATTCTCTCTAGCACTCCAACTATAAGTTCCTCTGTTTCCGGTCTTGGTATCAATACCTCTTCATTCACAAAGAATGATCGGCCATAAAACATTTCATAACCGAGCATATATTGGATCGGAATACCTTCTACGTGCTTGTGGATAAATTCTGCAAAACTTTTCTCTTGTTCCACAGTTATTTCTTCACGCATATTCATGAGCATTCCGGTTCTGTTCGTCTTTAATACATGACAAAGGACAATTTCTCCCGCATTTTCATCTCGTCCATTTTCCTGTAAAAAAGAAGAAGCCCATTTCAGGGCTTCATAGACACGCATTACTCAGCTGCCTCCATCTTTTGCGCCTGATCTTCCATCACTAAGGCATTGATGAAATCATCTAACTTACCTTGTAGGATTTGATCCAGCTTTTGAATCGTTAAACCGATTCGATGGTCTGTAACACGGTTTTGCGGGAAGTTATACGTACGAATACGCTCTGAACGATCTCCCGTACCAACAGCTTGTTTACGGTTTTGATCATACTCAGCTTGCGCTTCTTGTCTAAACTTATCATAAACACGTGCGCGTAATACTTTCATCGCTTTTTCTTTATTCTTAATTTGTGATTTCTCATCCTGACAAGATACAACTACACCAGTCGGTAAATGTGTTAAACGTACCGCTGACATCGTTGTATTAACGCTTTGTCCACCAGGACCACTAGAAGCAAATGTATCAACACGAACATCTTTTTCATGAATATTAATTTCTACTTCTTCTGCCTCTGGTAATACAGCTACAGTTGCTGTAGATGTATGAATACGTCCACCAGATTCCGTTTCAGGAACACGTTGTACACGGTGAGCACCATTCTCGAATTTCAGCTTCGCGAAAGCACCTTTACCGTTAATCATAAAGATAATCTCTTTATATCCACCTAACTCTGTATAGCTCGCTTCGATAATTTCAGTTTTCCAACCTTGTACCTCAGCATAACGGCTATACATACGATATAAATCACCAGCAAATAAAGCTGCCTCGTCACCACCAGCAGCACCACGAACCTCAACGATAACGTTTTTATCATCATTAGGGTCTTTTGGAACAAGTAAAATTTTCAGACGTTCTGATAATGTTTTTTCTTGTCCTTCTAATTCAGAAACCTCTTCTTTTACCATGTCACGCATATCAGCGTCTAACTTATCTTCTAACATTGCTTTTGCATCTCGTAATTGCTCACGAACATCTTTATACTCACGGTACACCTCTACCGTTTCCTGCATATCAGATTGCTCTTTTGAATACTCACGAAGCTTATTTGTATCGCTAATAACCTCTGGGTCACTTAACAATTCATTTAACTTCTCATAACGATCTTCTACAGCTTGCAAACGATCTAACACACCATTCACCTCTACATCCTAGTATCTAATACAAATAGTATATGGTACTTAATCAAAAAAACGCAAATTATATTTAAAAGCGCAGGTGGCTTGTTCAGAATCGCAGGACATTGGAGCTCTCGACCTTGAAGCGCTCTTTGCTTCGAGTGAGAGAGTGAAATGACCGGAGATTCTAGCCACTGGAGCTAGATAATATATTTAAAAGCGCAGGTGGCTTGTTCAGCTCTGACTGGCTAAGGTTCTCTCGTACAAAAGGTACTTTTTACCTTGAGTAGCGGAGGTTCTTAGACACGAAGAGCTTGCCACCGGAACTAGATTATATTTAAAAGCGCAAGCGGCTCGTTCGGCTTTGACTGCCTAAAGTTCTTAGCTGTGCGAAGAGCGAGCCACCAATCTTCATCTATTTTCGAAAAAAACCCGCTCTACATAGCGAGTTTCATTTATCTTTGTTTTGTAGGTACTGCATGACAATGACGACAACGTGGTTCATACGATTCTGAAGCCCCAACTAAAATAATTGGATCATCAAATGCCGCTGGTTCTCCATCAATTAAACGTTGCGTACGACTTGCAGGAGATCCACACGCAGAACAAACTGCCTGCAATTTAGTTACATGTTCAGCAATCGCCATCAGCTGAGGAACTTGTCCAAATGGTAGACCTCGGAAATCTTGGTCTAATCCAGCTACAATGACACGATAGCCACGATTTGCCAATACTTGCACCACTTCCACAATGTCCCCATCAAAAAATTGTACCTCATCGATTGCAATAACATCCATTTCTTCTGTTACATGGTTAAATATATCTTTTGAAGCTGAAACAGGAACTGCTTTAACCTTTAATCCATTATGTGATACAACATCTTCTTCACTATAACGATTATCAATACATGGTTTAAATACAATCGCATGTTGTTTCGCAAATTGCGTACGGCGTATACGGCGGATGAGCTCTTCTGATTTTCCAGAAAACATACTCCCGCAAATCACTTCAATCCAACCATTTTGATTCATTAAGTACATTGAGCTCTCCTTTCATCTACTTTCCTAATCCAAAGTAGGGTAAAGGTTTAATATTTTCGCAAAAAAAACAGACAAGCGAATACATACACTTGCCTGTTTTATGTTCTTTATTACTTGATGCCGTATTTCTTATTGAAGCGGTCAACACGTCCGTCTGCAGTAGCAAACTTCTGACGTCCAGTGTAGAATGGGTGAGAATCAGAACTGATCTCAATTTTTAGTAATGGATAAGTGTTACCATCTTCCCACTCAACAGTTTCGCTAGAGCCTTTAGTAGACCCGCTTAAGAATTTGAAGCCTGTGTTCGTGTCCATAAATACAACTTTATTGTAATTTGGATGGATTCCTGCTTTCATTCTTTTCATCTCCTTCCGCCCTGAATCATTTTCGAAACAGAGTTTTTCATCTTCAGCTGCTTACACAACTATATTGATGAAACACATATGATGAAATTATAACAAGGCTAACTCCATTTTGCAACTACCTGTTTTTGTCTTTTGAAATTTAAAGTGGAGGTGGCTCGCTCAGCTCTGACCAGCTAAGGTTCTTTCGCCCTAAAGGTGCTTTTTACCTTTCGGGCGGAAGGTTCTTAGATGCGAAGAGCTAGCCACCGGAACTGGATATTAATTAAGAACCTAGGACATTTCAAGCTCTCGACCTTGAAGCGCTTTTTGCTTCGAGCGAGAGAGCGAAATGACCGGAGATTTTAGCCGCTGGAGCTAGATAACACTTTAAAGTGCAAGCGGCTCGCCCAGAATCGTAGGGCACTGGAGCTCTAACACAAAATATGATTTTCATTTCAAAAAACAAATTTTTCCCATATATTACTCTCTAATATTCCCTTAAAAGCATAAAAAACTCGCTTACTACGAAATAAGCGAGTCCCAATCTTTTCCCTTTACTTAGTTGTCACATATCTTTTTGAGTCTGCAACAATGTTTTGTAAAAATTCTTCATTTGTCTTTGTTTGACGAAGTTTACGTAAGAAGCCTTCAACAAAGTCTGGTGTATCACGCATTGTTTTACGAATACCCCACAGCTTGTCTAAATGTTCTTTCGGAATTAATAGGTCTTCTTTACGCGTACCAGAGCGACGAATATCAATCGCCGGGAAGATACGACGCTCAGCTAATGAGCGATCTAAATGAAGTTCCATATTTCCAGTTCCTTTAAATTCTTCGTAAATTACATCATCCATACGAGAACCTGTATCAACAAGCGCTGTTGCTAAAATTGTTAAGCTACCGCCCTCTTCGATATTACGTGCAGCCCCAAAGAAACGCTTCGGTCTATGGAAAGCCGCTGGATCAATACCACCTGATAAAGTTCTACCACTTGGCGGAATAACAAGGTTGTAAGCACGCGCTAAACGGGTAATACTATCCATTAAGATGACAACGTCTTTTTTATGCTCTACAAGACGCATTGCACGCTCTAATACAAGCTCAGCTACTTTAATATGATTTTCTGGTACTTCATCAAAAGTAGAGCTTACAACGTCACCTTTAACAGAACGTTCAATATCTGTTACTTCCTCTGGACGCTCATCAATTAAAAGTACAATTAATTCTGCTTCCGGATGATTTGTTGTGACACTATGTGCAATTTCTTTTAACAGACTTGTTTTACCAGCCTTTGGAGGCGCGACAATTAAACCACGTTGTCCAAATCCAACTGGTGCGATTAAATCCATGATGCGTGTCGGTAACTTTTTCGTTTCCGTTTCCAGCTTCATTTGGCGATCTGGGTATAACGGTGTTAATGCAGGGAAATGCACACGCTCTTTTGCTGAGTCTGGATCATCTCCGTTTACAGCTTCAACTTGTAATAATCCAAAATAGCGTTCATTTTCTTTCGGAGGTCGTACTTTACCAGAAACCTTATCTCCATTACGTAAATCGAAACGACGAATTTGCGAAGCCGAGATATAAATATCTTCTGAGCTTGGAGAATAATTGATAGGACGTAAGAATCCAAATCCTTCTGATTGAATAATTTCTAATACGCCTTCCATGAAAAAGAAACCTTCTTTTTCTGCTCGAGCTTTTAAGATAGCGAAAATCAGCTCTTTTTTCGTTAACTTGCTGTAATACGAAATCTTAAATTCTTTCGCAAGCTCGTATAACTCTTTTAATTTCATGTTTTCTAATGCTGCAATTGACAAATTCATTCAGACACCACACTTTAACGTTATTCTCTTTTCACATGGGTAAAGGGAAAAAATACGGAAGGCAAATAAATAATAATGAAAGGCAATAAGTTCAAGTAGGATAATATTCACTATTGTAACCCTTTTATCTAGTTTTAATCAATACGTTGAAACACAAATACAATAAGCGAAGACAAGAAAATTTGTCTTCGCTTTTCATATTTCTTTCTTTTTTCTACTCACCCTATTATGAGGAAGAATAGATAAGCCATTTTCGCTCTTATTTAATCCAGTTCCAGCAGCTAGAATCTCCGGTGGCTTCGCGTCTTCCTACGAGGCAAAAAGCGCCTCTACGTCAGAAGCTCCATCCTCCTGCGATTCTGAACGAGCTGCTTACGCTTTTTATTTAATCCAGCTCCGGTGGCTAGAAGGGTCAGCCATTTCACCCCTTCCTGCGAGGCAAAAAACGCCTCTTCGTCAGGAGCTCCAATGCCTTCCCCTTCTAAACGAGCCACCTCCGCTTTTTACTTAATAACCAAATTCGGTTTTTTATTTAAGCTATGGCGGCCATCTACAAAGCGTACTGTACCTGATTTCGCACGCATAACAAGGGATTGTGTTGTTCCTACGCTACCTTTAAATTGAACGCCTCGTAGTAGTTCCCCGTCTGTTACACCTGTTGCTGCAAAGATTGCATCGTCACCTCTTACTAAGTCTTCCATACGAAGGATGCGATTTATATCTTCAATGCCCATTTTTTTACAACGTTCTAATTCAGCTTCGTCTTGTGGTAAGAGCTTTCCTTGAATTTCTCCACCTAAGCATTTTAATGCAACTGCTGCTAATACACCTTCAGGCGCTCCACCAGAACCGAATAGAATATCTACACCGGTACGGTCGAATGCTGTATTGATTGCTCCAGCTACATCTCCATCGTTAATTAACTTAATACGAGCACCAGCTTTACGAATTTCTTCAATAATTGCTTGGTGACGTGGACGATTTAAAACTGTCGCTACAACATCTTCAATATCTTTATTTTTCGCTTTCGCAACGGCACGTAAGTTGTCGATAATAGGTGCGTTGATATCAACTGCCCCAACTGCTTCTGGGCCAACCGCTATTTTATCCATGTACATGTCAGGAGCATGTAACAAATTACCGTGATCTGCAATTGCAATAACAGCAAGTGCATTCCAGCCGCCAGCTGCTACGATGTTTGTCCCTTCTAAAGGATCAACTGCAACGTCTACGCGTGGTCCATATCCTGTACCTAATTTCTCTCCGATATATAGCATTGGCGCTTCATCCATTTCACCTTCGCCAATTACAACTGTACCTTTCATCGGAATTGTATCAAATACATCACGCATAGCTGATGTTGCTGCACCGTCTGCCTCATCTTTTTTTCCGCGCCCCATCCAACGCGCTGATGATAATGCTGCAGCCTCTGTTACACGTACTAACTCCATAGATAAACTTCTTTCCACAATAATCCCTCTCCTTTAAGTCTTTATATTTCTGCCGTATTTTGTGAACCGTGTTTTTCTATAAAGTGCACTTCCGTCCGTAGTGATTCTTCGCTCCCCATTAACGGAAGTATCACCACCTTATCCCAATTGGTGAGGGCTAATAATCAGTGGGGGATGCCCCATACTGATTAAAGCTTCACTTTATGCGTTCTTCATTTCTTCAATTTCTTGCTTTGTCATTTGTTCTCGCCAAATGTTTGCACCAAGCCCTTTAAGCTTGTCTACTATATTTTCGTAACCTCGATCAATATGATCCAGTCCCGTTATTTCTGTAATGCCATCTGCCATTAAACCCGCAATAACAAGGGACGCACCAGCTCGTAAGTCACTCGCTTTCACCTTCGCGCCTTGCAATAAAACGGGTCCAGTCACAATTGCTGAACGGCCTTCTACTTTAATTTGTGCGTTCATACGGCGCAATTCATCAATATGCTTGAAACGCGCGCTGTAAATTGTATCAGTTACAACTCCTGTCCCATGCGCTTTTGTTAAAAGCGTTGTAAACGGCTGTTGTAAATCTGTTGGAAATCCTGGATATACAAGCGTTTTTACATCAACTACTTTTAACCTTCTATTGCCGTTCACTGTAATTTGATCATCGCTTGTTTCAACTTGAACACCAGCTTCTCTTAGCTTCGCAGTAACAGATTCTAAATGCTGAGGAATAACGTTATCAACCGTTACTTCTCCTCCTGACGCTGCCCCTAAAATCATATACGTACCAGCTTCAATACGGTCTGGAATGATAGTGTGGTGACAACCATGTAAAGAATCCACACCATCAATTCGGATTACATCTGTACCAGCACCTTTAATACGCGCTCCCATACTCGTTAACAATGTAGCTACATCAATAATCTCTGGTTCTTTCGCTGCATTTTCAATAACAGTTCTACCTTTCGCTCGTACAGCCGCTAGCATAATATTAATCGTCGCTCCTACACTAACAACATCTAAATAAATACGCGCTCCACGTAGTTCATCTGCTCTTAAATAAATGGCACCTTGTTCATTTGTAACATGTGCACCTAATGCTTCAAACCCTTTAATATGCTGATCAATCGGTCGCGGCCCTAAATGACATCCACCTGGAAGCCCAATAACAGCTTTTTTAAAACGGCCAAGCATTGCACCCATTAAGTAATACGAGGCGCGCAATTTTTTCACTTTTCCATTTGGTAAAGGCATCGCAACCATGTTAGAAGGATCTACTACCATCTCTTCCTCCTGCCCATAAGTTACTTTCCCTCCAATTTCCTCTAGTAAGTCTCCTAACATTTTCACATCCGAAATATTAGGAACGCCACCAATAGTTACTGGAGTATCTGCTAAAATCGTCGCTGGAATTAATGCAACAGCACTGTTCTTTGCACCACTCACGCGAATTGTTCCATTTAAAGCTCTTCCGCCTTCGACTAGCAATTTTTCCATATTGAGCTCCCTTCTTGTGAATGTATTTACCTTCTATTACTTCTTTATAAGAAGTAATAGAAGGCTCCCCTTAAGAATCTCAATCCCTCTTTCCACCCTAAACCTCAATAAGTAGAAAACCATCACCTGTAGTTCCCATGCTGTACAAATAGATGAAAATTAACTATTCATCGAATCTAATTCATCAATTCAGATACTTATCACATTTATTAATAGGACTATGCACATTATTTTCTATATTTGCAGCCTAAAAATTCACTTTATAAAATCTTTAGACTTGTTCACGCTTTCATTATACAACGAAAGGAAACCGTCTAAAAGACTAGACGGTTTCCAAAACGGAATTTTATTCTTACGCTTTACCGTTAGAACCGAACTCATGCATTTTACCAGCAACAGTTGCTTTGATAGCGTCGCGGCCAGGTCCAATATATTTACGAGGATCGTAAACTTCTTGGTCTTTGCTTAATGCTTCACGAACAGCTTTTGTAAACTCAATTTGGTTCTCAGTGTTTACGTTAATTTTTGAAGTACCTAAAGAAATAGCTTTTACGATATCAGCAGTTGGGATACCAGTACCACCGTGTAATACTAAAGGTACGCCAGTGAAGTCGCGAACTTGTTCCATTTCTTTGAATCCTAAGTTAGGCTCACCTTTGTAAGGACCGTGTACAGAACCTAAAGCTGGAGCTAGGCAATCGATACCTGTTGCTTCAACAAGGTGTTTACACTCTTCAGGATCAGCGTAGATAACGCCTTCAGCGATAATGTCATCTTCTTGTCCGCCAACTGTACCAAGCTCAGCTTCTACAGATACATTACGAGCATGTGCATATTCTACCACTTTTTTAGTAGTTTCAACGTTTTCATCGAATGGGTGGTGAGAAGCGTCGATCATTACAGATGTGAAACCTGCATCGATTGCTTCTTTACATTTTTCGAAGCTTGAACCATGGTCAAGGTGAATCGCTACAGGAACAGTGATGTTCATTTCTTCGATTAAAGCTTTAACCATAGCTACAACTGTTTTGAAACCAGTCATATGACGAGCTGCACCCTCAGATACACCTAAGATTACAGGAGATTTTTCTTCTTCCGCAGCAGCTAAGATAGCTTGAGTCCACTCTAAGTTGTTCATGTTGAATTGACCAACTGCGTATTTTCCTTCTAGTGCTGTGTTTAGCATTTCTTTCATAGAAACTAAAGGCATGGTGAATCCTCCTAAAAAACGTTTTTTGTATCCGATAAATTCTTATCGCTGGTAGTATGACCAGAATAAGGTAAAATATGTATATTTACATACCGGACTTCTTTCTACACTCAATAGGATAACAACTTGTACTCAAAAACTCAACCGTATTCACCTGCTCAATAGTCCATGTAAACGCTTTTTTCCATATTTTTTATAAAAAATTCATTTTTACGCCTCTACAGCAAGCTGATTTCTCACTGCTTGACGAATTTCATCAATATCAAACGGTTTAGCAAAGTGCATTAAAGCACCTAAATCTTTCGCTTCTTGAATCATATCTAATTCTCCATAAGCAGTCATTAAAATCACTTTAATACTCTCATCAATTTCTTTTACATGTTTTAAAATCTCTATACCATCCATACCTGGAATTTTCATATCTAACACTACTAAATCCGGATTATCTTTTTTAACGATATCTAAAGCTTGAAATCCATTCGCTGCTTGGAATGTCTGGTAACCTTCTTTTTGGAACACTTCATGCAATAAAACACGAATGCCATATTGATCATCAACGATTAAAATTTTCCCTTCCATAACTCCCAACCTCTCTGTGTAAGTACAAGATTTAAAGCTTCTTATATCTTATCGATTTATTTTCGCTATTCTTTGCCAAATTCCTTCCTGTTCTTTCTTATTTTACCGTTTCCTATTTTGTTATGCCACCTACTATTTCCCCTTTCAAAAAAAAATAAGCTATAATGGGAACCAACTAACACGAAAGAAAGGAGCAACAACATGTTAAAAATTTTCTCAACTCAATTAAGTGGATATTTCTCCAAAATTTCTCAAAAAGAGGACATGAATATAGAAGATAGCGCTCGTCTACTTGCCCAAGCGTTAGTTGGCGATGGCTTCATTTACTTGCATGGTACAAACGAAATGGAGGGCGTTGTTTCAGAAGCATTATTTGGCGCTGAACCAATGAAACAAGCAAAACGCTTAATAGAAAACGGTGAACTGGCGGCAGTGACTTCTGCGGACCGCGTACTTCTTATTAGTCGTTTTTCAACAGATGAAGAGGTTGTGACGATTGCAAAAAAACTTCAAGAAGAAGGTCAATCTATCGTTGGTATCTCAGCTGTTCATGAAAGTCCCGAATCGTTAGAACAATATACAGATGTACATATTGATATAAAACTGTTAAAGGGTCTTATTCCAGATGATGAGGGTAACCGCTATGGATTCCCAAGTTTAATTATAGCTTTATTTGCTTATCACGGATTGAAATTTACAATTGATGAAATGTTAAATGAATATTAAAAAAAGCGCCCTATTTCAGGCGCTTTTTTTTATTACTTGCTCTCTTTATTCGTAATAGAAGCACTTACGAAATCATGGAACAATGGTTGTGGACGGTTTGGACGAGATACAAGTTCTGGATGGAACTGTGCTGCCACGAACCAAGGGTGGTCTTTTAATTCAATGATTTCAACTAGACGGCCGTCTGGGCTTGTACCAGAGAATACAAATCCTGCTTTTTCCATATCCGGACGGAATTGATTGTTGAACTCATAACGATGACGATGACGCTCATATACAACCGGCTCACTGTAAGCTCTGTAAGCATTTGTTTCTTCAGCAAGCTTACATGGATATAGACCAAGACGAAGTGTACCACCTAAGTCTTCTACATCTTTTTGTTCTGGTAATAAGTCGATGATTGCATAAGGTGTGTCAGGATTAATTTCAGAAGAGTTAGCTCCCTCTAATCCTAATACGTTACGTGCAAATTCAATCGATGCAAGTTGCATACCTAAGCAAATTCCTAAGAATGGAACTTTGTTTTCACGAGCATATTGAATCGCAACGATTTTACCTTCTACACCACGATCGCCGAAGCCACCTGGTACAAGGATACCATCTGTGTCTCCTACTAATTCTTTTACATTTTCTGCTGTTACATGCTCAGCATTTACCCATTTCACTTCTACATCTGTATCGAAAGAGTAACCTGCATGACGAAGTGCTTCTACAACAGAGATATATGCATCTTGAAGCTCTACGTATTTACCAACAAGAGCGATTTTTGTTTTCTTAGAAAGGTTACGTACTTTATTAACTAGCGCAGTCCACTCTGTCATATCTGCAGCTGGATTGTCTAATTTCAAGTGATCGCAAACGATTTGGTCCATATTTTGTTCTTGAAGAGATAATGGAACCGCATATAAAGTATCTGCATCGCGTGCTTCGATAACTGCTTTTGTATCGATGTCACAGAATAATGCAAGCTTGTCTTTCATGTCCTGAGAAACAGGTAGTTCTGTACGAACAACGATAATATTTGGTTGAATACCTAAGCTGCGAAGCTCTTTAACGCTATGTTGCGTTGGTTTTGTTTTCATTTCACCCGCTGCTTTTAAGTAAGGGATTAACGTACAGTGAATGTACATTACATTGTCACGACCGATGTCGCTCTTAATTTGACGAATTGCTTCTAAGAATGGTAGAGACTCGATATCACCAACAGTTCCACCGATTTCTGTAATAACAACGTCGGCGTTTGTTTCGCGACCAGAACGATATACACGTTCTTTAATTTCGTTAGTAATGTGAGGAATAACTTGAACTGTTCCTCCTAAATATTCACCACGACGCTCTTTTTGAAGAACTGAAGAGTAAATTTTACCTGTTGTTACGTTGCTGTATTTATTTAAGTTAATGTCGATAAAACGCTCATAGTGACCTAGGTCTAAGTCCGTTTCTGCACCATCATCTGTTACGAATACCTCACCGTGTTGGTATGGGCTCATAGTCCCTGGGTCTACGTTAATGTATGGATCAAACTTTTGAATAGTTACGTTTAAACCACGATTTTTCAAAAGTCTTCCAAGAGATGCTGCTGTAATACCTTTTCCTAAAGACGATACTACACCGCCTGTTACAAAAATATACTTAGTCATGAAAAAGCTCCCTCCTAATTCGTTGTTATATAATCACCGTTGCAAAGCGCAACGTATGTAGATAACACTGTATCTATCTTATTGTTAGACTCTTTTTATTTTCTAAACAAAAAACAAAAAAGAAAATTGCTCCCCTCATCACATAAAGTAATAAGTAGGGAGCAATTTTCTTTTATATTTACACTTTAAAAGTATTATCGTCCTTTTTTAAAGAGCCCAAAAATGATTCTACATGGACGATAATGAAAAGTCAAGAACTACCGCTCTTCCTCTTCTTCTTCTTCAGTTTCATCGTACTCAAGTTCTTCTTCTGCGAATTCTTCATCATCTTCTTCTAAATCATCAAGATCATCATCATCATCATCTGCGTCTTCTTCTTCAAGAACCTTGTCCAAATCTTCTACATCTTCTTCGTCTGCATTTCCTTCTGCATCGCCGAATTCATCGTCATCTTCTTCGATGTAGTCGTCAAAACCGTCCTCTTCAACTTTACGTTTCTTCTTCGGTTTTGGCTGAGGTAAGATTTCTTCATCAATTTGCTCATATGGGTACCAGCTACGTAGCCCCCAACGATTTTCTCCTAAATTAATGAAACGTCCATCGATGTTTAAATCTGTATAAAATTGTGCGAGTTTCGCATTAACTTGCTCTTGAGATAGTCCCAGCACTTGAGCGATTTCTTGAACCAACTCGTTGAATGTCGTTGCTTGTCTTTTATCCCCTAAAACGCTATGTACAACTTCAATCATTGAACATTCTTTTAGCTCTTCTGGTGAATATTGCTTAAAATTCACTTATGCGGCACTTCCTTTCTTCAAATATAACCTTATATACAACGGTCTGCCTAAAAAAATCCATACTATTCATTATAAACAAAACTCGCACAAATATGCTACAAAAAAAACGGGAAACTTTTATATGGTAATAAAATTATAATTTGTCTATTCCTTATTTCGGAAACATATGCGCTCCTTGCAGTACATATCTAATTTGCATTTCAGTATATTCTTCAAGTGTATACAGTTTTTGCAGGGCCCAGCGTCTAAATCCCCACATTTGTCCTTGTATGAAAATATTATGTGCAAGAAGTTGTATTTCCTTTTCACTTAATGTAAATGTCCCATTTTCTGTACACTGTTCTAAAATATTTTCAAACATCCCTACCATTTGAAACTCTTTTTCTAATACATATGGAAGTGATTCTTTCGGTAAAAAACGGACCTCTTGATACATGATTAATACTTCTTCTTGCAATTCATCCATCACTTTAAAGTAATTCGTTATCGCTATCTTTAAACTTTCTATACTTCCCTTCTCTGTACACACTACTTCCTCTAATCGTTCTTTTACGTGTTCATAAATACTATCACAAACTAAATATAAAACATCATCTTTTGTACGAATGTACTCATAAAGTGTTCCGATACTAAATCCCGCCGCTTTCGCAATTTCTCTCGTTGTTGTGCGTGGAAATCCTTTTTGCTTAAACAGTTGCACCGCACCTTTAATCATTTGTTCACGTCTTAACGCAACTAATTTTTCATCTTTCACGGATGCATGTACGTTATGTTTAACCATCGCCTTCACCTCTCTCTATTATTTTTTTTGGAAGGAAAAAGCGTAGGAAAATACCTACGCTTTCGTTCCTACTTCGTTAACATACGAGAAATTACGAGCCTTTGAATCTCTTGTGTTCCTTCATAAATCTGTGTAATCTTTGCATCTCGCATATAACGCTCTACTGGATAATCTTTCGTATAACCGTAACCACCAAATACTTGTACTGCTTCAGTCGTCACCTTCATCGCTGTATCACCTGCGAATACTTTTGACATCGCTGATTCTTTCCCGTATGGAAGCCCCTCAGATTCAAGCCAAGCCGCTTGATATGTTAAAAGACGTGCTGCCTCTACATCCGTTGCCATATCTGCAAGTTTAAAGCCGATCCCTTGTTGCGCCGCAATCGGCTTCCCAAACTGATGGCGTTCTCTTGCATATTCTACAGAAGCATCTAAAGCTCCTTGTGCAATACCAACTGCTTGCGCCGCAATACCATTACGACCACCATCTAATGTTTGCATAGCTATCTTAAACCCTTGTCCTTCTTCCCCAAGTAAATTCTCTACAGGAATACGGCAATCTTCGAACATAATTTCAGTTGTTGGTGAAGAGCGAATCCCTAACTTACTTTCCTTCTTCCCAACTGAAAATCCTAGCGTATCACTCTCCACAATAAATGCACTCGTGCCACGCTGCTTCGAATCAGGATCTGTTAATGCAAAAACAACATAAATATCAGCAATGCCGCCATTTGTAATAAAGATTTTCGAACCATTTAAAATGTAATGGTCTCCATCTCGTTTTGCAGTCGTCCTCATTCCACCAGCATCTGATCCAGAGCTTGGTTCTGTTAAGCCATATGCACCAATTTTCTTCCCTTCAGCCATTGGGCGCAAAAACTTTTGTTTTTGCTCTTCCGTTCCAAATTTAAAAATCGGCCACCCAGCAAGTGAAGTATGAGCAGACAACGTTACACCTGTAGAAGCACAGACGCGGGATAATTCTTCAATGGCAATTACATACGCCAAGTAATCGCTTCCAATTCCACCGTATTCTTCAGGCCACGGAATACCGGTTAAACCAAGCTCTGCCATTTGATCAAATAAAGCGCGATCAAATCGCTCTTCCTCATCACGCTCTGCTGCTGTCGGTGCTACTTCATTCCTTGCAAAATCCCGAACCATTTTTCTTATCATTTCATGTTCTTCTGACAATTTAAAATGCATTCCCGTCTCCCCCTCTTCCTTTTTATAAAGCCCGACTAATTACAAGCTTTTGTATTTCGCTCGTTCCTTCATATATTTGTGTAATCTTCGCATCACGGAAAAATCTTTCTACTGGATAATCTTTCGTATAACCATAACCACCAAATACTTGCACCGCTTCAATCGCAACTTCAACAGCTGTCTTAGAAGCAAATAATTTTGCAATAGAAGCTTCTTTGCCGCATGGTAATCCTTGCGCTCTAAGCGATGCCGCTCTATATACAAGTAATCGCGCTGCTTCTACGCTAGTCGCCATATCCGCAAGTTTGAATCCGATTCCTTGCTGCGCCGCAATTGGCTTTCCGAATTGCTCACGCTCTTTCGCATAATCAATCGCACATGCAAGCGCCGCTTCCGCGATTCCTAATGCCTGCGCTCCGATTCCAATTCGTCCAACATCTAAATTCGCCATTGCCACCTTAAATCCTTGTCCTTCTTCACCAAGTAAATTCTCGGCTGGCACTTTCATATCTTCAAACGTAAGTTGCACTGTACGAGAACCAAGAAGCCCCATCTTATGCTCATCTTTTCCGATGATTAAGCCTGGTGTATCTTTCTCTACAATAAATGCAGAAATACCACTTTTCCCCGCCTCTGGATTTGTAGAAGCGAATACAATGTATGTACTTGCTTCACCGCCATTCGTAATGAATACTTTCGATCCATTAATAATGTAGTGATCGTCTTTCTTTACAGCTCTTGATTTCAAACTACCTGCATCTGATCCTGCATTCGGTTCTGTTAGAGCAAATGCGCCTAAGTATTCACCAGTCGCCAGTTTAGAAACATATTTCTGCTTCTGTTCTTCTGTTCCGAAATACAAAATCGGATTCATTCCAACTGACGTATGTACAGCTAAAATTACACCAACCGTTGCACTTACCTTTGAAATTTCTTCAATCGCTAGAATGTAAGAAATAAAATCCATTTCTGCCCCACCATATTTTGCAGGCGCTGGAATACCCATTAGTCCAAGCTCACCCATCTTTTGCAAAATCTCTTTTGGGAACACCCCTTGTTCCATACTAGGAACAAAGGGAGCTATTTCCTTCTGCGCAAAATCTCGAACCATTTTCCTCATCATTTGTTGCTCTTCAGTAAAGTGAAAATTCATGTACTTCGCCTCCGTTTGCTATATATCTTTTTAATAATTTGGTAAGACCACTATTTTAATAAAGGGAGGAATTTATTCGTAAACGTAGAAACCACGACCCGTTTTACGTCCTAACCATCCTGCATTTACATACTTACGTAATAATGGACATGGGCGATATTTACTATCTCCTAATCCTTCATGCAACACTTCCATAATGTATAAACACGTATCTAAACCAATAAAATCAGCTAATGTAAGTGGTCCCATCGGATGATTCATACCGAGTTTCATTACTTCATCAATCGCTTCTTTCGTCGCTACTCCTTCGTATAACGTATAAATCGCTTCGTTAATCATCGGCAATAAAATACGGTTCGATACAAACCCTGGGAAATCATTTACTTCAACTGGAACTTTCCCAATCTTTTTCGTAATATCCTCAATCGTTTCATACACCGCATCATCTGTAGCTAAACCACGAATAATTTCAACGAGCTTCATAACTGGAACTGGATTCATAAAGTGCATGCCGATTACTTTCTCCGGACGTTTCGTTACCGCTGCAATTTCAGTAATTGGTAGAGATGACGTATTCGTCGCTAAAATTGCGTGTTCTGGAGCAATTTCATCTAGATTCGCAAAAATTTTCTTTTTAATATCCATTTTCTCAACAGCTGCTTCAATAACAAGATCTGCTTCTTTTACACTATTGAAATCGAGCGTCCATGTAAGACGATTTAAAGTCGCTTCTTTCTCTTCTTCCTTCATACGGCCTTTTTCTACTTGACGGGCTAAATTTTTCGAAATAACAGCTAGCCCTTTATCTAATTGCTCTTGCTTTAAATCTTGCACTTTCACATCATATCCTGCCATTGCACATACTTGCGCGATTCCCGATCCCATTTGTCCTGCACCAATTACAACAATCTTTTGTACACCCATTCTTTCTTCCCCCTTAATTTTTAATAAACTATATATCTTCTAATCTTAATTATTGAACTTCAATCATCACTGCGTCACCTTGACCGCCACCGCTACAAATAGAAGCAATTCCAATTCCGCCGCCGCGCTGCTTCAGTGCGTGGATAAGTGTAACGATAATACGTGCTCCACTTGCTCCAATCGGATGCCCCATCGCCACTGCGCCGCCATTTACATTCAATTTTTCTGGGTCGATCCCTGCAATTTCAGTACTCGCAATTGCTACCGCTGCAAATGCTTCATTAATCTCAAATAAATCGATGTCTTCAATTGTCTTGCCTGTTTTTTTCAGCAATTCATTAATTGCATAACCTGGTGTTCTTGGGAAATCCTTTGATTCTACCGCGATTGCCGTATGCGCTAAAATTGTCGCTAATGGCTTTCTTCCTTCTTGCTTCGCTCTGTCCTCGCTCATTAATACAAGTGCAGCACCGCCATCATTTAGTCCAGGAGCATTACCAGCTGTCACTGCTGACGTCTTATCAAATACAGGCTTTAATTTCGCTAATTTTTCAATCGTTGTATCCGCGCGTGGCGCCTCATCCTTTGCAACGACGATAGGATCGCCTTTTCTTTGCTGAATCGTTACTGGTACAATCTCCTCTTCAAAACGACCTTCCTTATGTGCTGAAACCGCACGTTGATGGCTACGGTATGCCCATTCATCTTGCGCTTCACGCGAGATTCCGTCTTCCTTTGCAACTTCTCCGCCATAAACACCCATGTGTATGCCTGAGAATGCGCACGTTAAACCATCGGCAACGTTTAAATCGATAACTTCATTGTTACCCATTCTGTATCCCCATCTTGCCCCTCGTAAAATGTAAGGACTATTACTCATCGATTCCATTCCACCAGCTACAATCAGTGATTGGTCGCCAGTACGAATGATTTGATCCGCTAAAGTAACTGCACGAAGCCCCGACGCACAAACTTTATTCACCGTTTCAGTCTGCACTTCCCAAGGGATTCCAGCCGCTCTCGCTGCTTGGCGTGATGGAATTTGTCCTTGTCCGCCTTGAATAACCGTTCCAAATATAACTTCTTCAACATCACTAGCGGAAACATTCGCCCTTTCAAGCGCTGCCTTAATTGCGATTCCTCCAAGTTCTGTTGCCTTCACATCTTTTAAAGTTCCTCCAAATTTTCCAACTGGTGTTCTTGCAGCACTTAAAATAACTGTTTTACTCATGTTTATTTCCCCCATTTTCTTTATTAGCGCTGAGCGCTCGCTCGGTATTCCTACGTTGAGAAGAGGCGCAATTATTGCACCTCTTTCTAAAGTTGTATTCATTCCTACAAATTACATTGCTTCTTTCTTCTGTCCAATAACAGAGCGTTCTAAAATCTCTGTTACATCAAGAGTTTGAACTTTTTCTTCCACTTCTTTTGCTTTCGTACCATCGCTAATCATAGTTAAGCAATATGGACATCCTGTACCGATAATGGATGGCTTCACAGCTAGTGCTTGCTCTGTACGAGCAACGTTAATGCGAGAACCTGCTGTTTCTTCCATCCACATTAAGCCGCCACCTGCACCACAGCACATTCCTGTTTCACGATTACGTGCCATTTCCACAAGGTTTACACCTGGAATTGCTTTTAAAATATCGCGTGGCGCTTCATATACTTCGTTGTATCTTCCTAAGTAGCAGGAATCATGGTACGTAACTGTTTCTTCAATACTATGAACAGGTTTTAAAAGTCCTTCCTTCACCCACTGGGCTAGTAATTCTGTATGATGATAGACTTCTGCTTGTAAGCCAAAGTCCGGGTACTCATTTTTAAATGTGTTATAAGCATGAGGGTCAATCGTAACGATTTTCTTCACTCCTGCTTTTTCAAATTCTTCGATATTCTTTGTCGCCATCTCTTGGAATACAAATTCATTTCCGAGGCGGCGCGGTGTATCTCCAGAGTTCTTTTCCTTATTACCAAGAATCGCGAATGAAATGCCTGCTTCGTTCATTAGCTTCGCAAATGATATCGCAATCTTCTGACTGCGATTGTCATACGAACCCATTGATCCAACCCAGAATAAGTATTCAAACTCTTCGCCAGCTTTTGATTTCTCTTTCACAGTTGGAACGGTTACTTCATCATCACCTTGGCGCCATGTTTCGCGCTCTTTACGGTTCAGACCCCATGGGTTTCCTTGACGCTCAATGTTTGTCATCGCGCGCTGTGCTTCCGCGTCCATTTTTCCTTCTGTTAAAACGAGATAACGGCGTAAATCAATAATTTTATCAACATGCTCATTCATAACTGGACACTGATCTTCACAGTTACGGCACGTTGTACATGCCCAAATCTCTTCTTCTGTAATAATATCTCCGATTAAACTCGGATCGTAAGCGAGCGTTGTAGCTGCTGATTCTTGTTGTCCTTTTCCAGCTGCCATCATCGCTAATTGATTTCCTTGTGTATTATTAAAAGCAACAACCGGAACCCACGGTGCTTTTGATGTTACCGCTGCTCCTTTATCAGTTAAATGATCACGAAGTTTTAAAATTAAATCCATCGGTGATAACATTTTCCCCGTTCCTGTTGCCGGACACATATTTGTACAACGACCACATTCGACGCAAGAATATAAATCGATAAGTTGATTTTGTCTAAAGTCTTCAATTTTACCAACACCGAATGTTTCTTGTGTTTCATCTTCAAAATCGATTTTTTCAAGTTTTCCCGGATTTGAAAGACGACCAAAAAACACGTTAACTGGTCCAGCAATTAAATGCGCATGTTTTGATTGTGGAACATAAACTAAAAACGTTAACAAGATTAGTAGATGCACCCACCAAGAGAAATAGAATACTGAAATGGCTACGGTTTCATTTATCCCTGAGAAAACGTAAGCGATTGCAGAAGCAATTGGTTCACTCCATGAAAGCTCCTCACCGTGCCATATAATTCCCATCCCATTACCAAGTAGCACAGAAATCATTAAGCCACCGATAAAGATAAGAACAAGACCTGATTTGAAATTACGTTTTAAACGAACAAGCTTTTCAACATAGCGTCTATGAAAAGCCCAAAAGACTGCAATTAAAATAACAAGTGTGACAATTTCCTGGAAGAATGTAAATGCAGGGTATAGTGGTCCAAGTGGAAGATGCGATCCTGGTGCGAGTCCTTTCCAAACAAAGTCAATTGCTCCAAATTGGACAAGAATAAATCCGTAAAAGAACATAACGTGAATGATGCCGCTCTTTTTATCCTTCAGCAGCTTTTTTTGACCGAAAACATTGACCTTAAGAAGATCCCAACGCTCTTTAAAACGACGGTCAAATTCGATCTTTTTTCCTAGCTGTATGTAGGCCATCCTCGTTCGTATAAGATATACAAACAAATATCCCGCATAAGCAATAACAGCAATGGCAGCCAGCCAATTAATGATTAGTAAGCTATTCATTTTATGCTACCCCTCTCTTTGTAAGCCCTCTTTCTTTTTTAGAATCTTCGAAAATATATAATTTTCTGAATTGTATCCCCTATTCCCATTATATAATGAGTGAGCATTCAGTCAACAGTTTTTTGTTATACAACAACACATTTTTTTCATAAAGCTGTTTATTTCGGTGAAACTATAAAGTGAAACTTTAATCAATAGGGAGCTGTTTATTCCCTACTGATTATTAGCCCACACCAATCGGGCTTTTACAGGCTGTTGCCTCCCGCCTGACTCCTTTGAGTAAGCCTAATTTTGAGGTAGGAGGCTTACTGCCCGTAAATAGCGGGATAAAGTGACATTTTGATTTGTAAAAAATTGATGGTGAAATGACCGTGAAGGAGGGAATTTACTTATGTTTTTCTTATCTCTCTTGTTATTAGGCAGCGCTCTCTGGATTATAATCGACCTTTCATATGGGAGAATTGTTCATTTAAAGCATGTACGCTCTCGTTCTTTCCCTTTACGTCAAAGTGATTTTCGCCTTTATACATACGGAAATGATCTGTACGATGCTCTCTTTACTGATATAAAACAAGCTAAACACCATGTGCACGTTTTATTTTTTATTGTCAAAAACGATGAAATAAGTCGTAAGTTTTTAAAGTTACTTATCGATAAAGCACAAGAGGGAATTGAAGTAAGGCTTTTACTCGACCGGTTTGGAAGTCATTATTTATCAAAAGAAGCAATTTACTCCCTACAAAAGCATGGTGTTTCTTTTTCATTTTGTCACAAAGTGAAATTTCCTTTTCCTTTCTTTTCTGCCAATCAAAGAAACCATAGAAAAATTACAGTTATTGACGGGAAAATTGGTTATATTGGTGGATTTAATATTGGCGAGGAATATTTAGGGCATAATCAAAAGTTAGGGTTATGGAGAGATTATCATTTGCGCCTTACAGGAGAAGGGATACAAGATTTACAAAAACAATTTTTACATGATTGGCTCGACGATACAGACCAAAATTTATTAGATTCATCTCTTTATTTTCCTAGGCAACAACCAGGGACCGTTCTACATCGTTTCATCCCTACTGATGGTGCCTATTTACAAAATACATTTTTACATTTAATCGAAAACGCGAAAAAAGAACTCTTTATCGGTACACCATATTTTATTCCTGGAAAAAAAATTATGAACGCATTATTAAAAGCACGAAAACGTGGGGTTCAAATAACTATTCTCGTTCCACAAAAAGCTGATCACGCCCTCGTTCGAGAAGCAAAATTCCCATATTGCCGAAAATTGATACAAGCTGGTTGTAATATTTACGCTTTTCAGCAAGGATTTTTCCACGCAAAAATTATTATAGTAGACGATCATATTTGTGATATCGGAACTGCTAATTTTGATATGAGAAGTTTATATATTAACCATGAAATCAACTGCCTTTTATACGATAAACATTTCATACAAGAAGTAAAAAGCAAATTCGAGGAAGATTTGGGGCGCTCCTCATTACTTTCCTTTGAAGATGTCAACCCTCTCTCCATTATTGATAGAGGAAAAGAATGGATAGGAACGATACTCGCGTTCTTTTTATAGGGAAATTTCAAGAGCTAAAGAGGTGCATCACATATGATAATGCGATTTGGATATGTCTCACATGCTATGGCATTATGGGACTGTTCGCCTGCCAAAACAGTGACATTTACAAGCTGGCAAAAACTAAAAAAACAAGAGCGTGAAGATAAATTATATAATGTCACACTACAAAATCTAGAACATACAATACGCATCCTTCATTACAATATTGCACACGAAATTCCATTATATCGTTTATCATCTTCTATCGTTCCGCTTGCAACACATCCTGAAGTTGAATTTGATTACATTCAAATATTTGCTCCACTATGGCGTAAAATAGGAGCATTAATTCAAGAACACAATTTACGCGTAAGTTTTCACCCAAATCAATTTACACTATTTACAAGCGACAAACCACATATTACAACTAATGCAATTACAGATATGACCTATCATTATAACGTGTTACATGCTATGGGAATTGCAGATTCTTCCTACATTAATATCCATGTAGGTGGCGCGTATGGAAATAAGGAGCAGGCAATCGAACGTTTTCATGAAAATATACAAAAACTCCCTTACCATATAAAAAGACAAATGACTCTTGAAAATGATGATAAAACATATACAACTTCTGAAACTTTGGCTATTTGTCAAAAAGAAAAAATCCCTTTCGTGTTCGATTATCATCATCACATAGCGAACCTTTGTAATGAACCGCTAGAAGAATTACTTCCTATGATATTTAAAACTTGGTCACATACAAAGGTCCCTCCTAAAGTTCATATTTCTTCTCCCAAATCAGAAAAAGAATTTAGGGCCCACTCAGATTACATTGATTTAGACTTTATTAAACCTTTTTTACACATTGCAAAAAAAATTGATCATAATTTCGATATTATGATTGAAAGTAAACAAAAGGATTTAGCACTTATTCAGTTAATAGATGAAATTTCTTCTATAAGGGGAATAAAAAGAAAAAATGGCGCAACGTTACAATGGTAATTTGTAACGTTGCGCTATTTTTTTCAAAAAAAAGTAATTCCTATAGTGAAAAATACCCCAATTTATATGCTATTATTTAAATTAGCATTTTTCCCCTGAGATTCAACTTTATTGAAACGGAGTTATAATATGATTAATCAGAAAAAATATGTACAATTTGTCATGATGTATATAATTATATTTTCTCTTTGGGTATTCCTTATTCCTAAGGATTTAAATATAAAAGAAATTGGAATTCTCTTCTTATTTTGTTTTGCTGCAATCTTTTCTTGCTATTGCTTATATAAATCAATTAAGAAGATGAAGCACGGTGACAAACTATTTTGGGTTTTACTACTATGTACTTGCCTATGTGGACTAGCTATGGAAATAACTTTATTTCTTCATGCACTTTCTATTTATGATCAAGTTATATTCTCATATAAAGCACTACCTTTTTTCATCATACAATATATTTTGCTCTTTTCTGGCTTTGCTATAAAGTTTATAAAACATTACTCCATTAGAGGTCTTGCTCAATTTTCATTCGATAGCATATTCATTATTATTATGAATATTTATTTTACCTTAACCTTTATTTTAGATATTTCCAGCTTTCGTATGTTGACGAAGGACATGTGGCTTTTGATTGGGTATTTTATCGCACAATCATTAGTAATTTACGCCGTTATTAGCCTATATAGGAGAGAACGGTATTCTTCTAGTAGAATATCATTAATTATCGGCTTTACTATCATACTTGTTTACGGATATATACACTTACTTCAGATAAACTTAGGTATGGAAACATCTTCTGAAGTCTCTTATTTAATACATACTGCCTCAATTTTATTAATTGGTTTATCGTCCATACTTTACATTTTGGATAAACCAATGCAACATAAAACGAAAATGAAATATTATCGATTTGATTATGTACGCTTTATATTACCTTATTTTAGTATAATCATTACTTTTTCCTTTATTGTTATTCAACCTTGGGATGATAAGTTCATGCTAATCGGTCTAGTATTATCACTAATCTTATTATTCCTACGACAACTTTACATGTGGAAAGATAATCAAGCATTAATCGATACGTACGAACAGTTGACTACACAACTAGAAGGAAAAGTCGAAGAAGGTGCATCTGCCCTATCAAAAAGTGAACAACGTTATAAATCTTTATTCGAAGATCATCCTGATGCTGTTTTTTCTTTAAATATGAACGGAATTTTTCAACAATCTAATATGGCTTGTGAAAGCTTATTTACTGCCTACTATTGTGAAGTCGAAAGCTATTCCCTTCTACACTTTATTGATTTAAAAGACCATGATCTACTAAAGAGAGCTTTACAAATAACTAAAGAAGGTAGACCACAAACTTTAGAGGTTCGTACAAAAGAAAAAGAAGGCTACTACTATTACCTTCACATTACACTCATCCCTACTTTCATAAATAAAGAAGTTGTTGGGATGTTCGGCATAGCACGTGATATTACAACTTTATATGAAAAACAAAAGCAAGTAGAGCATATGGCTTTCCATGATGCACTTACAGGACTACCAAATCGCCGGAAATTCGAAAAAGATTTAAAAACGATTTTAAATACAGCTCAAAACAACACTAATGACGTTGCGGTCATATTCCTCGACTTAGATCGATTTAAAAAAATTAACGATCGACTCGGCCATGATGTCGGGGATTTATTATTAATTGAAGTAGCAAAAAGATTACGTGGATGTTTGCGTTCAAAAGATATCGTTGCCCGCCAAGGCGGAGATGAATTTACGATTCTATTACCAGATATGTACTCCGAAAAAAGTGCTTCTTTTATAGCTGAACAAATTTTAACTACCTTAAATAAGCCTTACTTCATTAAAGATGAAGAACTTTCTGTTACACCGAGTATTGGAATTGCAATGTATCCGGAATACGGAACTGACGTAACCGAATTAATGAAAAATGCAGATATGGCTATGTATCGAGCAAAGGCTAATGGAAAAAATAGATTCATTTTCTTCTCAAAAGAAATAAGTATTGCGCAAAACGAAATACACTTCCTTGAAGGTGAACTTTCAAAAGCACTACAACAAAATGAATTTTTCCTTGAATATCAACCGCAAGTAAATACAAAAACAAAACAAATTATCGGCTTTGAGGCGTTAATTCGCTGGAAACATCCCAAACTCGGAATTGTATCACCTGTCCAATTCATTCCTCTAGCAGAAGAAACAGGCTTTATTATTGAACTTGGTAATTGGATTTTACATACAGCCTGCTTGGAAGCAAAAAAATGGCATAACCAAGGCTTTTCTCACTTAAAAGTTGGTGTGAATTTATCTGTTGTTCAATTTAATCACGCAGATTTAATATCAACTATTTCAAAAGTCTTGAAAGAAACAGAACTAAAACCAGAAGCGTTAGATATTGAGATTACAGAAAGTATCGCGATTAATCAAAATCATTCTGTAATTGCTAAACTAGAAGAACTTCAAAATCTCGGTATCCAAATTTCAATTGATGACTTCGGAACAGGTTATAGTTCCTTAGCCTATCTAACAAAATATCCAATCAACACATTAAAAATTGCTCGAGAATTCATTTGTGGTATTACAAATAGTCCTTTAGAAGAAGCGATTATCGCTTCCATTATTACACTATCAAAAGAACTAAATTTAGAAGTTATTGCTGAAGGTGTAGAAACAGAGGAACAATGGGAATTTTTACATAAACAAAATTGTGACCACATTCAAGGATTCTTTATTAGTAAACCGGTTTCTAGTAAAGACGTTTGGATGTTACTCCACAAAAAAACAACCGTCTAAGTAAGACGGTTGTTTTTTAGTACTCAAAAGGTACATCTGAAGCTACTTGTATCTCTTGATCATTATAAGAAATTACTTGATTTTTCTCTAAAACTGTATCTCCTAATGAAATACCCCATGCCATCGCTAACGTTAATAGACTACCAATAAGTAGTTTTTTCATATTCCATCACCCGCATTTTTTCTTTAAATATATCATGAAAATTTATCCATACCGTATGCAATTATGCATATTTGTTTTTTGTTTTTTTTATTTCTTCATTTTTTTTATAATTGATTCTTTTAACGTATGGTTTCCTAATATATCGAAAAAGAAGCACGCTTTTTCGTAAGCATCTTCAATTTCTGCTCTATCACACTCGATCTTTTCTAGGCATTCACCTTTTCGATAGTATAACTGTCCAATCAATGTCATACTATTAATTCGACACGATAGTTCAATGGCTTTATTTGCGTGACAAAGCGCTTCTTCGTATTGATTGTCTAAGTATAATGCTTTTGCATGATTATGTCTCACCTTCACATCAAACTCTTTATTATCATGTAATGCCTCTAATTGTTTTAATATATTTTCAAATAACTCAATACTCTTCTTAAAATAGCCATTTTCAGCGTAAATGTTTGCAATTGCGTTTTCAATATAAAGGTTCTGATATACATCTATTCCTGCCAATTGTTGATTGAGCAATTTCTTTAATTCTAAAATACAATATTCGTAATCGATTTTTTTCAATATGTAAGCAGCTACATAATATTGCCATTGAAGAAATTGCTGAAGCTCGGGATGATATTCTTCCTTTTTCAACTCATTCCATACCTTATTATAAATTTCTTTATATTTCTTTTGCTTACAAAGCATAATAATTCGATCTTTTAATTGCTTATTCCTCTCAATATCAGAATAAATGAGTACCTCATAAAAATGAATAATGGGAACTTGTAACTTCGCTGCAATACCTTGCAATATATCCATACTTGGGTATACCGCGCCCGATTCAATTCGACTCACTTCCGATTGATGACATATGTTCTCGGATAACTGCTTTTGTGTTAATCCTCTCATCACCCTAATTTTCTTAATTTCACTTCCTAGTTTTTCTGCGTGCATACTTACTCACCATCCCATTATAACAATCTAATTTTTTGAGTTGTCATACCACTACAATAATGTGAATTCGACAATTTTTGATATGAAATAATGCATAATATATATAAAATTCGGCGAATTTTTCATACAATCCATCTCACATAATATAATAGACTAGTAATTTTATAGATAAATTATAGAAAATTTGCCCGTGCTTTCGTTACATTCGGTCTTCTTTATCCTTTATCAGCAGAAGCTATTCACACCCAAGAACTAGATAGAAATGAAGTAAACGTTGAAATTGCTCAGCCTAGTTTAACGATTTAAAAATTAACACAACCTCAAAATGATACAAAAATATATGGCGAAAAAGTATTTAAAGGGTGAGATAAATGAGGCTAAAGCTCAACAAGAGTGAGTGACAACTGAAATGAATGTAGATTCCCAACCTACAAATAAAGATACAAAAGAAAATAAAACCGAAGTTCGCCTTGCACAAACTTACAAAAATTATAAAGTATATGGCCAAGATCTTATTGTAAAAGTAGATAAAAATGGAGTAATTACAACTGTTAGTGGTAAAGTTGTCCAAAATTTAGACCAACAACCTAATCTTACTATAACAAATTTTTTGTCGAAAAATGAAGTAAAATCTAAATTACGCGATATACTTCAAATTCTGAGCTATGCGACTGCGACGAAACTCTCTATTGAAATACTTGTTTATAAGAAAAAAGAAGTTTACCACTCTTAGGTAAACTTCTTTTTATATCCATCCCTTTTCTTCTGCAATTGTAATTGCTTCAATCCTATTTTTCGCATCGAGCTTCGTTAATACTTCAGAAATGTAATTACGAACTGTGCCAGGAGAAAGATAAAGTGCCTTCGCAATTTCATTTGCAGTCTTTCCTTCCTTCGCAAGTAAAAGCACTTCTTTTTCACGATCTGACAACGGATTTTGCTCCTGCCATAAGCCAAACATTAGCTCCTGAGAAATCTCTCGCTTCCCTTTCATGACATTACGAATTGCTGAAGCTAAATCTTCACTTGGGCTATCCTTTAATAAATATCCGTGTACACCAGCTTTCATCGCTCTTTCAAAATAACCCGGTCGTGCAAATGTTGTTAAAATCATTACTTTACAAGAGGATTTTTCTTTTTTTAAAATTTCAGCCACATCTAAACCACTTTGAATCGGCATTTCAATATCCATAATACTTATATCCGGCTTTAGCGATTCGATTAATTTTAACGCCTCTTCACCGTTCGCAGCTTGCCCAATTACCTCAATATCATCTTCTAGATCAAGCAGGGCTCCTAACGCACCTCGAAGCATCCGTTGATCTTCTGCAATAATAATTCGAATCATGCCCTCACCTCATCTTTTCCTGTTCTAATTACAATTGGAACTTTCACCGTTAACAGCGTCCCGGGATTAATCGTATCCAATTCAACTAATCCATCAATAAGTGCAATTCTCTCCTTCATACCACGAATACCATTTCCATCACTATTTTGAGCCTCTAACCCAACACCATTATCTCCCACTTTTAAAATCAACTCACCTTGTGATTCTAATACAGAGACCATACACCGCGTCGCCTTACTATGCTTTACAACATTGGTCACTGCCTCACGTAAACACATTCCTAAAATATTTTGTTCAATTGGTGATAACGAACTCGCGCTCGCCTCTTGTTCTATTTCTAATTCGATATTTGCTGCTTGTAAAATCACTTTTATTTGCTCAAGTTCTTCTTCCACTGTAATCATACGCATATCAGAAATTAATTCGCGCAATTGTTTTAAAGCGGTACGAGATGTTTGTGTAATTTCCTTCGCCTCTATACTTGCGCGTTCTGGGTTCTTCACAATCAATTTCTCCACGAGCTGACTTTTTAAAGTAATAAGAGATAGTGTGTGTCCTAATGTGTCATGAAGATCTCTTGCAATTCGCTGCCGTTCCTCACGTTTTACTAAGTCTTTAATTTGTTCGTTTGCTTCGTTTAGTTGATTCTTTAACATCTTTTTTTGATTAAAATTACGCATTCCAAATGGCGTAAGAAGCATTAAAATAAACATCGGAACGATATTCACTAAACTCGGGATTGTTAGTTGATTAACATTTACAAATATAAAAGCTCCAAGCATTACAACTAATAAACCTAACAGCACACGAAACGCTTTCTTACTTGGCGCAAATCCCATCGCACTCGCCGTGAAATATCCAAACAATATCATGAAGGGATTATAAAATAGAGCAAATGAGAATGTGAGCATCATTTGAATACACGCCCACAAAATGAACGTTTTCTTAACAAAATAAAGCTGCCGGTATGTGACGGTGAAGACTATCAACATACCGATCCCTATTACAAGCTTCCATCCTGATACTTGTGTTAAATTATAGATTGGAAATAATAAATACACGAGCCACATATACGGGAAGAAACCCATCTGTTTCGGAAAAACTTCAAACCTTTTATTCTCTATCATTTATACCGCTTCCTGTCTTTTTCTTATATATATTGATACTACAACAAATATAAGGAAATAACCTCCTAGTACCGCGATATTTTCCCAGCCAATCGACTTTCCAGCTACAATATCCCATGCACCGCTTCCGAAATGATATGTTGGTGTCCATTCACCGATAGATCTTAAAATTTTCGGGAATACTTCAATTGGCATCCATAATCCACCGATTACAGCTAGACTCATATTTAAAATATTCGCTAAGCCAGCAGCTGCATCCGCCTTCTTAATTGAACCTATTACTGTTCCAAGAGCTAAAAATGGTGTCACGCCTAGTAATAACCATAATCCTGCACCAATCCATTGGCCTATCGTTAACTCAACGTTATTAATTAATATTCCTGCCATAAAAATAACTAAGATTGAAAAAGCATTCACTACTGTTTGAGCAATAATTTTAGCTGCTAAATATGCGCCCTCTGGAAGCGGTGTAATTTTTAACAAATGTGTCCATCCTTGCCCTTTCTCCTGAGAAAGTCTCACACCGAAACTAAAAAGGGCAGTCCCTACAATACTGAAAGTCGCCATTGAAATTAAATAATGTGCTTTCCAAGCATCTCCGTTTTGCGGGACCTGAACAACATTTGTAAAGATGTAATAAAACATAACTGGCATTAATAATGAGAAAAAGATGAATAATTTATTGCGGAACGTACGTAAAACCTCTATTTTACATTGCATCCATAATGCTCTCATGCGATTCCCTCCTTCTGATTTGCAACAAACTGTTCAAATGCTTCATCGAGGCTTCCACGTTCAACTGAAACGTCTGTTACAGGTAGATTCCTCTGATAAATTGCTTGTAAAGTGGCATCTGTATCTTCCGTCGTTAAAGTGAAGCGCCCTTCATTTGACTGTACTTCTGTTACATGCGGTAATTCCTTTAGTAAACTCTTAGGAATTTTCTCTTTCGAATAAAACGAGATTGTTTTTCGAGAAATCGTCGCTTTCATCTCATCCGGTGTGCCATCTGCGATAATCTTTCCGTTCGCAAATAATAAAATTCGATCTGCTAACGCATCCGCTTCTTCTAAATAATGTGTTGTTAAAATAATCGTTTTCCCTTCACTTGCTAATTTTCTAATCGTTTCCCAAAACGTTTTTCGAGATGTAATGTCCATCCCTACAGTTGGTTCATCTAAAAATAACAAGTCTGGATTCCCTGCAAGTGCCAGCGCAAAATTTAACCTTCTTTTTTGACCGCCCGATAATTTCTCACATCTTTGCTTTCTTTCTGGTTCTAAGTTTGACAACTGCAGTAATGTTTCTTTCTCTACAGGATTCGTATAATAACTACGGAATAACTCGATTGCCTCTTCTACCGTGATGCTATCAATCACACTTACTTCTTGCAGCATCGCGCCGAGGCTATTGCGAACCTCTCTATGCTTCGGACTCTTTCCAAATATAGAGATATTCCCTTCTGTTGGATCTTTTAACCCGAGCATCATCGAAATTGTCGTTGTTTTCCCTGCACCATTCGGGCCAAGCAATGCTACTATTTGCCCTTTATTCACATGAAATGAAACGTTATTTACTGCTTTTTTATGTTTAAATGTTTTAGAAACACCATTTACTTCAATAATCTTTTCCATCTCTCCACCCCCGCCGTTTCTTATATTTACATTGTATGCGCTGGAAAACTTAGGAAACAGTATGATGCGTCATGACATCCATATGACAATTGTCATGTATTCTTTATGAGAGGAATCAACCCGCATACCTCACGCGACGAGTAGCAGTACAAAAATAAACATGATACAATCGGATAAGACATATATTCGAGGAAGGACAGTGGTTTTCATGATTATTCGTAATGAACAAGATTTAGAAGGTTTACGAAAAATCGGCCGCATCGTTGCACTTGCACGCGAAGAAATGAAAAAACAAGCGAAGCCAGGTATGACAACGAAAGAGCTTGATTTAATTGGTAAAAAAGTATTAGACGAGAACGGTGCTATTTCAGCGCCTGAAAAAGAATATAAATTCCCAGGTGTAACTTGCATTAGTGTAAACGAAGAAGTTGCTCACGGCATTCCAAGCGATCGCGTATTAAAAGAAGGCGATTTAGTAAACGTAGACGTATCGGCAGCACTTGACGGCTATTATGCAGATACAGGTATCTCATTTGTTCTTGGAGAAGATGAAGAAAAAGAAAAACTTTGCCAAGCAGCAGTAGACTCTTTTTGGGAAGCAATGAAAAAAGTAAAAGCTGGCTCAAAACAAAATCAAATTGGTCGTGCTGTTTCTAACTTTGCACATAAAAGTGGATATAACGTAATCCAAAACTTAACTGGTCACGGTATTGGCCTTAGCTTACACGAAGCTCCAAATCATATTTTAAGCTACTATGATCCAATGGATAATGCGCTTCTAAAAGATGGTCTTGTTATCGCTGTAGAACCATTTATCTCTATGAAAGCTGATCACATTATTGAGCGCGGTGATGATGGTTGGACATTCGTTACACCAGATAAAAGTCTTGTTGCACAATGTGAACATACAGTTGTTGTCACTCGTGGCGAGCCAATTATTTTAACTCAACTATAATAAAAAAACAGCCATTTTGTAGGTTCCTTCTACTAAATCGGCTGTTTTTTATTATTTTTAAGTATGTAACATCCCTATAAACAAAAAGCTTATACAAATAAAAAGGTGATACATCAAAGTATCACCTTTTTAACGGGGTGAGGCTGTCCAAAAGTACGGAAAACTCTTGAACAGCCTCGTATTTTCATATGGATGCCTTACATATATCACTGATGATAATTATGAAATGCGGAAACATATTTACCATCACATGATTCAAACAAAAGAAAAGAAACCCTATAACGGATCTCTTTTCCCTACATAATCTAAAGTTTGGGTACACTAGATTCATGCAATGTAGGAGCCTTCTAAGCAGAAAGCGATCCTTCATTTGAAATGATAGCATACATATATCCGCTAAAAATATGTAAATATGCATATAGCGTTTTTTATTTCTCAACATACATTTATTGAAAATTCAGACATATAAAGGTAAAATAAAGTGAAGGCTAATAATCAGTGAGGGTTTTATCCATCCCTCACTGATTATTAGCCTTCACCAATCGGGCTTTTACGGGCAGCCCGACTCCCATCTAGCTTCTTTGCTTTAC
>NZ_BOQD01000101.1 GCF_018332515.1 Bacillus hominis
TCTTCTATAATTTCAATGTGTCTTAAAATTTCAATATTATATTATACGAAAGATTATATTTTATATTTAATTGTAGATAGCGTGATAACAATTGTTACTACTATTGTATTAGTGAGCATAGTAAATAAAATGTATCCATTTTTGAAAGAGAAAACTGCAGGGAAATTAGATTATAAAACTAAAAAAAACATCATTAAAAATATTAGAGCCATTGTCTGGCAAAATATAGGGAATTACTTAGTGTTTGGAACTGATAATATAATAATTTCTTCATTTGTTAGTGTTGCAGCGGTTGGGCTGTATTCCAATTATAATATGTTAATTGAAATCTGTAGAAGCTTTATTAATCAAATTTTTAATAATATTTATCATAGTATAGGTAATTTAGTTGCGAGTGAAACTGTTGATAAAGTTTATACTGTATATAAAGTATATAGGCTTCTTAACTTTTGGTTATATTCATTTTCTACTATAAGTTTGTATATAATGGTAGAACCGTTTATTTCTATCTGGTTAGGTTCAGAATTTTTAATGAATAAAAATGTGTTATTAACACTAATGATTATTTTTTATGAGAGAGGAATGAGAAATTCTATAACTACGGTAAAAACAACATCTGGAATTTTTCATGAAGATAGATTCGCGCCACTATGTCAAGCGGCGATTAATTTGATTTTTTCTCTTATTCTAGTTCAATATATTGGTATCGTAGGGGTTTTTATAGGGACGCTTATAAGTGCATTGACAGTTCCGTTTTGGCTTACTCCGTATTTAGTTTATAAAAAAGTGTTTTATAAACCCATAAGAATTTATTTTTCGAACTATATATTTTATGTGTTTATAGGTGTAGGGACGTATTTTGTTACAAATTTTATAAGTGGAGAGATTGTAGTAAATAGTATTTTTAGTTTAATGCTAAAAGGTCTATTATGTGTTGTAATTCCGAATCTTA
>NZ_BOQD01000102.1 GCF_018332515.1 Bacillus hominis
TTATTGAATGGATTTTTAACACATATGGAATGTTTGTATTCGTAAAAGAACATCCGAATATAGAAATTTTCACAGTAAGTTTAATTATATTATACGTACCGATCTTTATCATATTTCGCTTATTACATACGTTCTTACAAAATGTAATACAGGAGGATGCGTAATATGTGGCAAGTTGTAAAAAGAGATATAAGATTTTGGTTTGGTGTAACTTTTTTAAGTGTCCTTATGATTGTTAGTATTGGGAATACATTGTTTTTCGATGGGAATATTCGTGAACTAACGATGATGTATAACGAAAAAGGAGAATTAAAGGTTGCTCCGTTTTCACCATCGAGTAAATTTTGGTTTGGAAGTGATGTGAAAGGCCGCGATCTTTTTCAATTAATAATAGAGGGAGCGAAATGGACCGTAGGAGCGAGTATAGTTATCGCAGTTTTACGTGTAGTGATTGGGGGAGCTATTGGTTTATTACTTGGTATGTACAGTAAACGCTCATTTCCAGTTATCTCATCTTTTTTTGATCCGTTTAGTATCGTACCGATGATTATGATTTCCTATTTTATATTAAAGACAGTTTTAATGTTCGACAGTGGGGAGGTAGCTGCTCCGTTTCATTTGCGAGTTGCGTTTCAAATTTTAGTTCTTACATGTCTTGCAGTACCAACAGTTATGTTGTATGTAGCACAAGAAGTCAAACGTATTAAGAAAGAAGAATTTATGTTGGCGGCAACAGTGCTTGGAGGAAATAAGTGGCAGAGACTGAAACGCCATGTATGGCCGCATATGTTATCATCATTTCTTTTGTTAGTAGCTCAGCAATTTGTAAGCACTTTATTACTTCTCTTACACCTTGGTTTGTTGCAATTGTTTTTTGGTGGAACAATAATCTTTGGTGGTATAGACGCAGATAGTGTAACAAAAGAATGGACTGGTCTAATTGGTCAAAATTTCCGTCACTTAACTACACATACATGGATTGTACTTATACCAATCGCTTTCTATAGTATGACAATCTTGTCAGGAAATTTAATTAGTAATAGTATGCAAGATGCGATAAAACTAGGAAATGTTAGAAAAGCGAATCGGAAGACGGAAGAAGTGAAAGCGGAGAAACAAATACAACCTACTATGAATGATTTTTCTTTCTATAAAGAGGTACAAAAATAAAAAAAGATAGCTGAAGACAAATTGTTTTCAGCTATCTTTTTTCGTTTAAAGTGGAGGTAAATCAATCTTACCTTCTTCAAATAATTCTTTTATCATATGTTTCGTATAACCAGCTGCTTGACCAAATGTGATTTTTGCTGGCATTGGTGCTTCATTTACATCTACAACTACATCAATAATACATGGTTTATTTTGTTTTACTGCGTTTTCAAAAGCAGGGAGTAATTCATCTAACTGTTCGACGCGATATCCAATACCACCACAAGCTTCTGCGTATTTTGCGAAATCAGGATTTGTTAAGTCTGTACCGAATTCGATATTACCCATAACCTCTTGTTCGAATTTAATCATGGCGATTTTATTATTATTTAATACGACTACAACGATTGGTAGTTTATATTTAACAGCTGTTACGAAGTCATTCATTGTCATTCCGAATCCGCCGTCACCACAAACTGCAAACACTTGTTTATCTGGGAAAGCAATTTGTCCAGCAAGTGCCCCAGGTAAACCGCAGCCAAGTGTTGCAAGCCAGCTAGAAATGATAAATTGCTGGTTTGTCATACGGAAGTGCCTTGCTGTCCACACTGTTACATTTCCAACATCGACTGAAAGAATTGCGTCATCTTCTGCTACTTTCTGCAGTGCATGCATAACTCGCTGTGGTTTAATTGGAGTCGAAGAGTCTTCTTCTTGATTGTGTAATTTTTCTTCCCACTTTTTCATCATTTCTTGGTGGTGTTCTAAGAAGGAATGGTCTTCATGTTTTTCTACATTTCCAATTAACCATTTTAATGTTTTATCAGCATCACCAGCTAAGCCGATGTCGGTCGCATAACGTTTCCCGATTTGAGCAGGATCTGTATCAATATGAAGTGTTTTTGCTTTCTCAGGTAAGAAACCAGTGAACGGATAAGAAGTACCAACCATAATTAAAGTATCCGCATGCTTCATTGCCTCATAAGATGGTTTCGTTCCAATTAATCCTAATCCACCGATACAAAGAGGGTGTTCATCAGGGATGATTCCTTTAGCGGGTAATGTAAGTACGATTGGAGCACCGATATGTTCTGCGAATGCAAGTAAAGATTCTCTTGCATGCTTTGCTCCTTTCCCAGCTAAAATAACAGGTTTTTTTGCTTCATTTATTGCGAGTTTCGCTGCATGTAAATCTTCTTCTTGCGGAAATAACTCAGGCAATGTAAAAGAAGTGTTTGTAACACGAGCACCATTTTTCACTTCGAATTTCGGAACATCATCTGGAATAGTAAGAACGGATACCCCTTTTTTCGTATATGCCATTCGAATCGCTTGATTCACTACAGCAGGTAGTTGTTCTGCTGACATGATGCGCTGGTTATAAACCGCGACATCATCAAACAGTCTTTCTAAGTTTACTTCTTGGAAAAAATCTGTTCCGAGTAAATCAGATTCCACTTGTCCTGAAATTGCTAGTACAGGGGCTTTATCAAGTTTCGCATCATATAAACCATTTAATAAATGAATAGCGCCAGGTCCTGCGATTGCCATACAAACACCAAGTTTTCCTGTTAATTTTGCATAGGCAGCCGCTGCTAATGCACCAGCTTCTTCATGGCGAACTTGAATGAATTTAATTTTATCTTGTTTTTTTCTTAAAGCTTCAATTATAGAATTGATGGAATCTCCAGGCATACCGTATATGTGTTCTACTCCCCAGTCAATTAATAGATCAACTAATGCTTCACCGGCTGTTTTCCCAAACATAATTGTTCCTCCTTATAATAGGTAGATACTATTATGTTTTGGAGAAAGGGGGAAAATATACAAATAATAAAGCGAATTTATTTTAGTGGTGTCCAGAGAATAGAGTGAATACTGTTATTAGTAAAAAACCGCTAGTTGCCCACGGTAGAAATGTAAGGAAAGAAAGCTGTTTCTTTGCTTTCCAAAGCATTTCGTGAACTGTGACATAGCCAAGTGAACCAATAGCACTTCCCATAATGAGACCTTGTAAATGAAGAGCTTTTCCTTCCATCAAAATGCCAAAGACCGTACCGGTACCGAGAATAAGGGAAAGTAATAAAGTTGTAAATAGAAATGAAATATATTTATGTTTTGTAAAGAGAAAAGGGATAATTAAAGCTAATCCCTCCGGAATATGGTGAACGACGATTGCCATTAAAAAGGGAATGGCAGAGTCAGTATGATTTATAAAAGCTGTGCCTAAAGCAAAGCCACTTGGCATATTATGAATAAAGATAGCGAAAGAGAGAAAAAGGAAGGTTTGCCATGCTTGTTGATCTTTCTTATGTATAATCGGTTGATGGCAATAGTTATCTAATAAACTCATAACTAAAATGCCGATAGCTATCCCAAGTATAGGACCTATTATTTCATAGCTTGAAAATGTCTCAGGAATAATTTCAAGTGATAAAAGCCCAAGCAAAATCCCACCACAGAATGCGTATAAGCGATGCATCTTTTCTTCAATTAGTTGGCGTGTTGCTACTCCAACAGCACCTCCTAATAGTAATCCACCGAACGAAAAAAACGTAACGATTATTGGAATCCATAAACGTTCCATATTATCACACTCCGATTCTATCCCCTTGTTTTTAGCTTACTAACAGGCGAGGCAGATTAGTCCAAATAATAGTGTTTGATTATGGAGAAAAATATACCGATTCTTTATAATTTATATATTGAATTTAAATGGATGTAATAATGGAATATGCAGGGATTTCTTGAAAAGGTTTCGAAGTAGTTATTATACTGACGTTATTCAAAGAAGCAGGAAAATATATCAATTCTTTTAAGTAATGTAACATTAAAATAGTTGAGAAAGAGAAAGAAATATCAAAAATACAGAGGTGGCTTGCTTGCTAAGAGAAGAATTAAAGAAACGTGCAATATCGATGGTCCAAATTCCTAGTCATTTTCACCCTCTCATAGAGGAGTATGTTGAGCGAGAGGATGGAGAAGGAGAGGCTATTTTTTCATGGACAAACGAAGAACAAGATGAGGGTATTACTATTAACCTAGATTTATCTGGTAATTTGACGGGTTTATCAATTGATAATAACGATAAAAATTCAGATGTGATTCCTTTAAATATAGAGGAAAAAAGAGAATGTGCCGAAAAATTCTTACTTAGCAATTATCCTGAAGCATTAAAAGATTTAACATACTATAAAACAAAAAAAATTACTTGTGCAGACCGTTTTTACTATGAACAAATCGTTATGGACCTACCGTTAGAACATGCTGGCTGTTATATTGATATAGACCTCGTGGGGAATATTGTTAACTTTACATATAAAGGTGTAAAAAGGATTCATGATATTCCAAAAATGTTGATTTCAAAAGAAAAACTAGTTGAACACGTACAAAATAGACTTAATTTTAAACTGACAATTGCAAAGTTGTCTACTGCTACTCATGATGTAGCAGTAGATGGACTCCGTCTTGTGTACGAACCTGAGCAATTTTTTATGAAATATAAAGCTGACGTTTTGAAACCAACGTTAACGATTATACATGAAGAAGACGCTCCGCAAACATATGTCTTGCTTACTCCTCCTTCGAGTACGACCGTACGAAGAGATTTATCTATTGAAGATATCATTGGTATTACCGAGAGGATGGAAGTCATTCGTGAAGTAGATATGGGAGAAGAAACGGGCATCGTGTGGCGTAATCGGGACTGGGAGATGAAGGAAGGGGATTTATCTATAAATGGCTTTTTCAAAAGACAGTCAGAAGATACAGTTAAAGCCTTCATTTCCAAGAAAACTGGTAAAATCAGAAGCTTTATGTGGTTTAATGAACGAAGTGGCGATCTTAGACTAAGTCGTGAGGCATGTTATCAAAAAGCCATTGCGTTTTTACAAATGATTGTTCCAGATTATTATCGGTATTTACAACTGGTTGTTCGAGAAAACGAGGAAGAAGAGGATGATTCTTCAATGAAAGAATCATATACATTCCATATGCATAACGGCCATGGTATACCAATTCAACTTGAATTAGTTATGGTTGTTGTTAATCGTCAAACAGGACAGGTTGATCATTATAGTGGACCGCGTTTTGATATGGAACAATTGAGCCATATCCCTGTTGAACCGGTTATTTCAAAAAAAGAAGCAAGTGAAATATTTATCAATCATTTGGATTTTGAATTAGCTTGGAACAAAAATTATGATAGTGAAACAGAATCCTATGTCCTTGTTTATCAAGCGTGTGATCGTCATTCCAGGACCTCCATCCAGTACATTGATGCCATGACTGGAGCAGTTATTTCCAATATAGATAAATAACATGTGATGACGTCGAATTGGACAGGTTCAAAGGGGTAAAATTAACTAACCAAACTACAACTATGTTTTCTTTTTTAGGGTATTTCAAATGTAAACGTTGACTGGGATTTATTTCTCATGCTAACATATAGATAATTTAATCAAGGCGGTGGAAATGTATTGGACTCAGATGTTGACTCGGATAGGTGGCTAAATGACCTCGATTTTCTCAAAGTACCTCTCATCATTTTGAGAATGTAGATTATATTCAATTACATGTTAAAGTGTATGAAATTGTAGGTATGGAAAGAGAAAATATATCAGGAGGTGAATCCTTTAGTTTCAAGGAAGCTAAGGGAATTAGTTGGACATATTTAATTTAATCATGGTAGCGGTTTTAATCGCATGTACTGCATTTTTCGTGGCAATTGAGTTTGCTATTGTAAAAGTAAGAGGATCAAAGATTGATCAATTTGTATTAGAAGGAAAGAAGGGTGCGCTGGCAGCTAAGAAAGTGACATCAAACTTGGATGAATATTTGTCAGCTTGTCAATTAGGGATTACAGTTACAGCAATGGGACTTGGGGCACTAGGTGAACCAACGATTGAGAGACTTTTACACCCTTTATTTGATAAGTGGAACATCAATCCTTCCATTGCAGGTATATTATCTTTAGGGATTGCTTTTACTATTATGACGTACTTGCATGTTGTAGTTGGTGAATTAGCACCAAAAACATTCGCGATTCAAAAGGCTGAGAAAGTTACTTTATTACTTTCGGCTCCGCTTATCGGGTTCTACAAAATCATGTATCCGTTTATTCGCTTGTTAAATGGCTCTGCAAGGATGATAACAGGAATGTTCGGCTTAAAACCTGCATCAGAGCATGATGTAGCACATACAGAAGAAGAATTACGATTGATTCTTTCTGAAAGTTATGAACGTGGAGAAATTAATCAAGCTGAATACAAATATGTAAATAATATTTTTGAATTTGATAATCGTATTGCGAAAGAAATCATGGTCCCTCGTACAGAAATTATAGGGCTACATGTAGATAATTCTTTAGCAGATCATTTAAAAATAATTCGTGATGAAAAGTATACACGTTACCCAGTATTTGGGGAAGATAAAGATGAAATCATTGGTATGGTGAATGTGAAAGACTTCTTTATTCGTTATATGAATAAAGAAACAAAAGAATTTAGTTCAATTCAATCGTATACGCGTCCAGTAATCGGAGTAATTGAAACTATACCAATACATGATCTTTTACTACAAATGCAAAAGAAACGTATTCCATTAGCTGTGTTATATGATGAATACGGCGGTACGGCTGGTATTGTAACCATTGAGGATATTCTGGAAGAGATTGTAGGAGAAATCCGTGATGAATACGATGAAGATGAGCGTCCGCCCATCCAGCAAATGAATGAAGGTCATGTTGTCGTAGAAGGTAAGGTATTAATTAGCGAATTAAATGATTTACTAGGATTACATATGAATGATAGTGATGTTGACACGATTGGTGGTTGGATTCTGATGCAGAATTATGATATAGAGGAAGGGCAAACAATAAATAGCGAAGGATATGCATTTAAAATTCTTTCTAAAGACCCTCACCAAATCAAACGTGTTGAAATACAAAAAGAAATGTTGGAAGCAGCAACTGTATAGTTGCTGCTTTTTATTCAGCTGATAACATGGTAGCCCTCCTCATTAAATTCATTGATTGATCAACACTTTACCTGTTAACACATTACCGAAATAGGGAATGATTGTTTCCTTTGCATTCAAGGTTCAACACCCCTTCGATATTGTAAAATGTATCTCATTTATACAAATTGTAATATAATTTAAATGTAAATTCGTAGCGTAAAATAGATTAAAAATAACAAATGTTGAGAAAGGATTCCCATGTCAAAATTAGTATTTGTATTTCACTAGATAATAAAAAATGTAGAATGATTTCATTTCTGACATTGTTATTTAATAGTAATCAAAATACAAAATAAAGGAATTTCTCGTCTGGAAATTTTTACACAGTCATAAAATGGAGGAATTAGTTATGCAGCAAATTAAAAAAATAGGAAACTCATTTTGGTATATGACACCTGTTTCTGAAACAGATAGACCTATTTTAGGGATGGTAGTTGGAAAAGAAAAGACTTTGATGATAGATGCAGGGAATTCAGAAGCACATGCACAACTGTTTTTAGAAATGCTAAAAGAACAGAATGTATCAAATCCTAATTTCGTAGCATTAACGCATTGGCACTGGGATCATATTTTTGGATTGCCTGTACTACAAAATGCATTAACTATTGCACATTCTGAAACGAAAAAAGAGATGAATAAACTTGTTTCTTATGAATGGACAGATGAAGCTTTGGACACACGTGTAAAAGAGGGTACTGAAATTGAATTTTGTGCGGATTGCATCAAAAAAGAGTTTGAAGAAAAAGCGAGAAATATTACAATTATTCCTCCGACCTTAACGTTCCAGAATCAAATTGAATTAGACCTTGGTGAAGTGAAATGCGTGTTAAAGCATGTGGGCGGAGATCATTCACATGACTCTGTTGTTATGTATATAAAAGAAGAAAAGATATTGTTTTTAGGAGACTGTATATATGCAGATATTTTTTCTTCGAAGTGGAACTATACGACGAAAAGAACGTTTAAACTGATACAAGAATTAGAGGAATTTGATGCTGAGACATATATTCTTTCTCATGGGACAGCTATAAATCGGGATGAGTTTTTACAAGAGATACGTTTGTTAAAAGCAGTAGGAACTTATACGGAAATTCATAAAGGCGATGAAGAGAAGATAAAGGCAACGTATAAACAAGAATTGGGTAGAGAATTAAATGAAGATGAGCTAGAAACAATAACATATTTTGTAAATGGTTATGAAATGGTTAATCTGTAAAACTTAACTCAAATTAAATTGAAGCTTATGCTGTTCAAATATAATTTAAATGTACGAAAAGAGTATTGAAGGTAACTTCAATACTCTTTTTTATGTTTTGTCATGATTCATATATTTACAGATTATTGGCAGTTGAAAAATCATCAATAATTTCCACCACTTCAATTTTCCCGTTAATTAATAGCTCAGGAAGTTCATTTCTAACATTTCCTTTCCAATACTCTCTAGCTTGTTCAATTTTTTGAGCGAAAGGAATACCATCTTCTTTCGGTAAAAGATTTCCGTCACCTTCAAAAGAACTACCAATTACACGAAGTTTAACAATCTGCAAAACTTCTCGATGGTAAGAATCAAATAGCGCTTTCCATTTCAAAGTATCTTCATAGCTTTTCGAAGCATATAAGCAAGACAACCTTGAAGGATATTCAGGAAATTCTTGCAGTCTAACCATTTCTACAATCGTTTCTCTAACCGCTCTAATTGTTTGATCTATATAATTCATAACTATTTTAGCATTTTCATTATTTATATGTAATTTCTCATTTATATAATGATTTTTTAAGATCTGCATGGAGTCTTCACCATTAGAATTTACTTGTTCCCTTTCAAAAAAGAAGTGATATAGGGTATTGGTTTGATTTTTGTCAAAATGAATGATTTGTCCAATATTCATTTTTTTCCTTGTAACGATGTGATATACGTAAAATTCTGGCTTATTCATGGTTATCCTCCTAGTGGTAATTATTATGTATGGCAAATTTATATTAAATAATTCAACATTGTGATATATAAAACCTCTATAAATAAAAGTGAGAATTTGAGTAGAAAGTAAAGAAAAAATATGAAAACGTTTTAAAATCGTTTACTTACGAGGGAGGGTCCCAATATCGATATAAAGAGATTAGAGGCTAAAAAATTCAAAGGAAAAAAGTGTTAATGATTAGAATATATACATTTAGGTAGTAGTAAGTGAGTGATAAGGAGAGAGGATAAGTGATTGTATATGTTGCAAGATGGTGTATACTTTTTGGGGATTAATGGGATTCAGCATTGGTGTAAAGTTGCAGGGACCGCTCATAATACAGTTCCTCTCGTAATTGTACATGGAGGACCGGGTGGTAATCATTATGTATTTGAAAGAACACTCGGTGTAAGGTTAGAAGAATATATAACAGTTGTTTATTATGAGCAAAGAGGATGTGGGCGAAGTGATGCACCACAAGATGACGATGATTATTCAATACATACTCTAGTGGAGGATTTAGAGAAACTAACAAAGCAATTAAATGTAAAGAAGGTAAATTTGTTAGGTTATTCATTTGGTGGACAACTCTGTTTAGAATATGCTTTGAAATATCCAGAGAATATTAAAAAAATGGTAGTACAAGCGCCATCGTTAGATGAATATGATGATATGTATAATGTGCAGATAGAAGGTTTTTTACAGGTGACAGAAGGAAACATGAATGAACAAATCTCAATAATAAGTAAGTCAGAAGTTTCTTTAAAAGAAAAATATAATCAAGTTTGGAGTGTAGTTGATACCAAAACTATAGATCGACTATTGTTTAAAAATGAAGAATTTGCAAAGCTAAATCGAAGTCTTTGGGAGGAAAGTCAGTTAAATAATACAGGGAAGATGAGTAAAGTTATTTTTGAAACAAAATCAGCTTTACCGCTTATTGAGCGCATTAAAGATTTAGAAACTGATACGTGTGTCATAGTCGGGGCGCATGACTATAATACGGGTGTGGTAATGAGTAATAGAATAAAGAGACAAATGAAAAATAGTAAACTTGTTATATTTGAAAATAGTGCACATTTTCCAGATATCGAAGAGACGGATAAAGTATGTGAAACGATAATAGAGTTTTTGGAAAGATAGGGCGGATAGTAAGGTCAAACTAAGTTAATAGAGTTGAATCTTTTATTAAGGAACTGTAAGGGGTACCGCCAGCATTTTGGCCCCCACGCTAAGAGTATGCGAAATTTTATACAGTTTTTCGGCTAATCCAATAACAAACAAGAACCCTAAAACCGCGCCAGGATAGGAATGTATAAAAAAATGCATAGATCCATAGAAAAAAAGAAGATGTTTTTGTGAGAGTACGGTTTCACCGTTTTTGATTGTTACTGATAATGAGACGTTATGATAACTAAGCATGTATATAATATACAACCAAAATCAAACAACATATCACTTCTTGTAAATGGTAAAATAGGGGAAAAGGAGATTCTTAATAATGCCTTTAGAAACCACTACTTACTACATAGAAGTTGCCGAAAAAAGCAAGGGAGGGGCATAAGTGAAATATATTAATGGATTGTACATATCACTTATATTGATGATGTTTATTAATTTACTTAATATTACAATGTTTGATAATAAATACTCAGGGATAACAATGTATATCTCTTCCGTTATATTCACAATTGGAAGCGCATTTTTCATAAATGCAAAACGGCTTAAAATTAGTGAGAAAAACAAACCATTTAGGAGGTGACAATCATTAATGAAACAACAAGAACACGTTATCTTTCGTGAGGTTCAGCGATCCCCAATTTGGGTATGGATACTCATATTAGGGATTGCCATACTGATGTGGTATGGATTCATTCAACAAATTATTCTTGATATCCCGTTTGGAGATAAACCAGCTCCCAATGGTGTATTAATTGTTTTGTGGTTGTTTTTCGGGATTGCCTTTCCTATATTAATGCTTGGAGTATTGAAACTGATCATTGAGGTCCGTGAAAAAGGTCTTTATGTTCGTTTTGTTCCTTTTCATTTTCAATATAAGCAGTACCTTTTCAAAAATATACATCACTATGAATGCATTACTTACAGTCCACTAAAACGATTTGGGGGATGGGGAATTCGTTTTAACCTTAATGGTGAAAAAGCCTATAACATGAATGGAAAGAAAGGTATAGAGTTAAAGTTGAAATATAACACTGTGGTAATAGGCACTCAAAAACCAGACGAATTAAAAAAAGCATTGGACTCAGTACAAAAAGTATAATGAAAATTAATCTTCAACAAACGGGCGTAATTCAGGAATTTGTACTAGGTATACCTACTTTAAAAACAACTTAAATTTACTTCCGATATCGAAAATTATGTAAATAAGCTGTCCTTATGGACAGCTTATTATATTTTTTGCTTAGCGTGTTTTTTTTCCAAAATGCTAACGATACCCCATCGCCAGCAAATTAAGAAACTCATCGTTCTCCAAAACAAAAAAATGCACTGGATTCTCATAGAAAACTGTGGTGAGATGAAATTTTTGTTTTTGAAGTACTTCAAAATCTTAATTAGATGACTATGTATCGGTACCCCATAATAAAAAGGCAGGAACATATCAAATATGTTCCTGCCTTTGATTTTATTAAGTTTAACATTTATGATCTAAATATAAATTTATTGAGGTCTTCTGTGTTTATTATTTTTCGAACCGCAAATGAACGAATTTCAACATCTTTATTAAATTTACAATCCGCATCATAATTCGCGTACTACCATCCCAATCCTTATTTGTAGGTATATGTTTAAAGAAAGGGGAGCAGCTTAATACTTTTATGTTAGAAGACCATTTTTCTATTGATTTTGGATTGTTTACATAAAAATGCATCATTGCGCCGTTATTACCAGATTTTTTTACTGTAGCATTCGAAAGATTTAGTGCGAATTTTGACTCAGCATCAAAATATAACTCTCCCCCAGGAAAACGTTTTGACAAAGCAACTATGACCTCTTTTAGTTCCTCCTCTTTAAAGTAATAAAACACACCTGCTGATATAAAGAGAATACCATCTTTTGGATCATATTTTATATCTTCAAACCAAGAAGTATCAAAAAATGATTTAGCAATACTTATATTTCTCGTTGTATCTTCAATTAAAGTCTTGCGAAAAGAGATTGCATCGGGCAAGTCAAGGTTATACCACTGTATTGTACCGTTATCGATTCTTGAAAAAGTAGTATCCAGCCCTGAACCGATATTTACTATAGTAGCATTCGGATTCTTTGTAATAAATTGTTTTATAGTATCATCAATTTTTCGTGCACGGGTAATGTAAGTGATACATCCGTATTCGCCAAATGTATATGCTATTTTAGAGAAATCAAAGTCGCATTCATTAATAATACGAATAGCTTCCGTATCATCTAAAATATCCTTATTTTTTTCACTGCCATATGCTCGTCCCCATAGGGGAATAAGCATCGTACCTTGTACTGATTGTAAATCTAATTCTTTAACCATGAAATATCCTCCGTTTAATAATAAACAATATATTTAGTCGTTATTTAACATTTTTGAGAGCATTGTATTTGTTTTATATAGTCCGTAAGTTAAATCTCGTTGATCTTCTTCACTTAGTTTTTCAAGATTATGAGTGAAGTTATTATATATTTGTTTCCATCTTTCATAGTGTACTTTTTCAGCTTTTTCTGTCAGAGAGATCAATACAGCTCTTTTGTCTACCGTATCTTGTTTTTTTACAATATATCCGTTTAATTCTAAGTTACGTACTGTTACACTTAATTGTTGCTTAGGAATGTTTAAGTAACTAGCAATCATTTTTAAATTTACAGGCATCTTTTGCTGAGCTATATACTCCACTACGTGTTGCTCTAAATGTGTAAATTCAGAGGATTTCTCCGAGAGTAATTTGAAAGTACCTGACATATTTAATAATAAACTCATGTATTCGTTTAATAATTCGTTATGGGCCATTGTTTTCTCTTCCTTTATTGATTTAGTCGTTATTTTATTACTAATTTAACGGGAAATCAAATGTTTTAATTAGATATAGTAAATTAAAATTTACTAATTTGTTGTTTTTTAAGTTATGTGAACTAAAGTAGAGGAGTATTAGAAGTGGTTTTAGGAAAGAAGAATATGACCGGAAATAAAATATTACTAAACATACATAACTAATGAATGCAATGTCTTTTTCAGTTATTATGTTGTAAATCATTTTATGATAAAATCTATTATATAATTA
>NZ_BOQD01000103.1 GCF_018332515.1 Bacillus hominis
GGGGGATTTTGATTCTTTAGCTTGATAGCGATGAGGTAGCACCAACAAAACACAAATTTCTTACGCTACGACAACGTAACGATTTTATGCTATCCGTAAAAAACTGACTAGTGAGGGCTAACACTCAGTGTGGGGGGATGGCCCCCACATAGATCTGAGTTTCACGTTATAAAAAAAGAAAGGGTTGATTGGCATTGCTTTTTATTTGACGATTACTTTTCCATCCATTCCTTTCAAGTAGTGGAACCGACATATTAGTTCATATGTACCGGGAGTTTCAGGTTTTACGGTAATTGTTATTTCTTTTCCTGACGGGATCTCGGCGTCAATTCCGAGTTTTTTTACCGTAAAGGTGTGATCTCTATTTCCTTTGTTTTTCAATAGTAACGTTGTCGTTTTCCCAGCCGGAACAGTGATGGTACTCGGATTAAAGTAATCATCATTTAATTCAACCTCAATAGGCTGTCTCACAATGTCGGATTCGGCAAATATATTGAGTGATCCTAGAGCTGTCATAACTACAATCATCGCAAGTAAAATGATCAATCCAGTTAATTTTTTTTCACAGACATTCACAAACCCTCCTTTCCTAAGCACTAGTGTTTTCAAATTTATAAAATATTATCACTATGAATAGGGTTAGGTGTGTTCCAAGTAGTAATTTTTCCGGTATCGTCTAACAAGAAAATGACAACTGGAATAGGATTTGTGTAAAGTGAAACTTTAATCAGTGGGGGCATCCCACACTGATTATCAGCCCGCACCAATCGGGCGTTTACGGGCAGCCCGACTCCCACCTAACTTCTTTGCTCCACCTGAATTTTGAGGTGGGAGTTTTACTGCCCGGCAAATAGCGGGGTAAATAAAAAAAGCCTCCACTACTGTGGAAGCTTTTCCAAATGATGTGCAATATCAATATACATATCGGAATAAACCGAATGGATTTCATTACTAGGCGCAGCGTTAGAAGAGAAGTGGACGATAACCATATTTGCTTTCGGATCGATGTAAAGCGTTTGTCCGTAACTGCCTAACACTTCGAAAGCACCTTGTTCATTGTGCGGAATCCACCATTGATTATGATAAGAAATTGAAGCGCCAATGCCGATTGCGAGTTCACCTTCTTGTACACCTTTCACACTTTCTGTAATAGCAGAAGGGACGATTTGTTTTCCGTTATATTGACCATTATTTAAAAGTAATTGCCCGAATCTCGCCATATCTCTAGCAGTTGCATTTAAACCAGCGCTTGCTTGTTCTACTTTTGTTTCATCTGTAACGTAATAAGCGTTGTCTTCCATACCAATTTGAGACCAAATTCGCTCGCTTACATTTTCAGCTAACGATTTGCCAGTGATTGTTCGGATAATCCAAGCGAGTGTTTCTGTTGATCCATTATTGTAAGAAAAAGTGGAACCAGTTGCCGCAGTCTCCTCTGCTTCTAGTAACATATCATAAATTTTCATAGGACCATCGTAGTTTTTGCCTCGGGGTAAAATATTACTAGCTAAATATAGTTGTGCATCTTGATTTTCTAGTCCTAGCTGCATATATCCGTGAGTAGGATACTGGGCGGAAACTTGCATATCCATTAATTGTTGAAGTGTTGCTTTTCCGAACGGTGTATTTTTTAATTCTTTTATGTAAGTGTCAGCTGTTTTTTCTACATCAATAAGATTTTCTTCAGCGAGAGATTGTATGACTGCACCAGTAAAAACCTTTGCTAATGATGCCATTCCATGAGGATCACTCTCGTTATATCCATTGAAATATCGCTCATAGACAAGTTGACCATTATGTACAACGACAAAAGCATCTGTTTTATTTTCGTCTAAAAGTTTCTTTAAAGGAGTCGTATTTCCAAATCCACGCTCCACAGCGAAATCGTCTAAGTTTTGTAACGCGGTAGGGAAGTGAGCAACTTGGTCAGGATTGTTTTTTACTTCATTAATTAAAGTGAATTCTTTCATATGTGTATACGACCAACGTAAGTAAGGATCGTCTAACCAGTTTTCTTTTGTGACATTTTCTTTAGTAGGGGTCGTTTTATTATGTTTAAAAAAAGTAAACCCAAGCCCTGTAACTACGAATAGTAATACTAGTAACAGTAATAGCAGGGGAGATTTCTTTACATTCATGTAGGTACCTCCTTTAGTTTCTATTATAAGTATACGCTCGTCTTAAAAGAAATACAAAATAAGGAAAGTAAACGGGTAAGTTTACTTTCCTTATGAACGTTAAGCGGATATTTGTTTGTCTGTACTTTGTTTCTTGAATTTTTGTTTTCGTCCGTGTAATCCATAATAAAGAAGTAAAGTGAACGCAACGATAATAGCTGCGATAAAATACATATTATGATAACTTGATTTGGCAGCGACGATACCTAAAATGAAAGAACCAAAGCCAATGCCGCTATCAAAGAATGAGAAGTAAGTAGCTGTCGCAGAACCACGTCGATGGTTTGGAGCGGCAGAAATTGCAATCGTTTGGAAACTTGGAATTAATGTCCCGTATCCTAAACCGATTAACATACCTGAGCCAAGGAACCAAAATGAAGTTTGCGCTTGGCTTAAAATGAACATCCCAATTGTGAAAATAATGATAGCTGGATAAATAAGTACATTTTCACCGAAACGATCAAATATTTTTCCTGTAAATGGACGAGAAATGACCACAACAAGTGCGTATAGAATAAAGAAGTAACTTGCAATTTCGCTTAAACCGAGTTCTTTCGCATAAATAGGAATAAAGGATAAAATGCCACTATAAGAAAAGGCTAAAACAAATCCTGTCAGAGCGATCGGAATAGAAGATGGTTCAATTAAGTCTTTCCATTTCATTTTTTCTCGTTTTTGTTTGTTTACTGGTGCTTCATGCGGAATATTGACTAGTAATCCTAATAAAAATGCGAGTAATGAAAATACTGAACAAACGATAAATAGTACAGTAAATGAAAAATGGGAAATAATTGTTAAACCTAAAAAAGGACCAATTACCATCGGTAGACTCATAAATACGCCGTAATAAGCAAGCGCTTCACCGCGTCTATGAGCTGGTGCTACATCAGTTACAATTGTTCCAGTTGCTGTTGTTGCCATTCCGAATCCAATACCATGTAAGAAGCGAAGGGCAAGCAATAAAAACAAACTTTGCGTACCGAAATACATAACAGTAGCGGCTAAAAATAGTGAAAGTGAAATAAATAATATTTTCTTTCTTCCTAAATCATCGAGCCATTTTCCTGTGAATGGTCTACATAAAACAGATGAAATAAGAAAAACAGTTGCAACTAAACCAATTTCCTCAGGTTTTCCTTTTAGGCCGTCTATAACATAGACAGGCAGAGTAGTCATAAGCATGTAAAATGTTAAAAAGAGAAACAGACTACTAAAACAAGTTCCGAGGAAATCCTTCGTCCAAAGTTTTTCACTTTGCATCGTCATCCCCCCATATTAATGATCTAAATTTTTGATAATTTGTTGTAACAATTGAAAAGCTTCATGTAAATCTTCTTCTTTAATACCTTCTAGCGTCTTTTCTTCAAAGGAATCAACTTCTTCTTGCCATACTGGAATCATTTTTAGTGCAGTATCAGATAATGAAATCAACTTTTCACGGCGATCTTTTCCTTCTGTACGAATAATCCAGCCCATCGTTTCCATACGTGTTAACGTACGAGTCATCGTTGGTGATTCAACATTTAAATACTGACATAATTCGGTTTGGGTACAAGCTCCAGTTTGATTAATGCGGAAAATAACAGCCCATTGCGCACTAAATAATCCTGTTGGAGATACACGTTCATTAAATTTCTTCGTAAACTTACGAGAAGTTTGACTGACAAGGTGAAAAAAATGTTGTTTTTCGTCCATGTATTTTGATCCTTTCAAATTAGTTACCTAGCTAACTATATACCTTTTTATTTTAATTGTCTAGTAATAGACATGTTGCTTTATGTGGAAATTTCGTATAGATTTTATGTTGAGAACATACATTCTACATGGTATTCTTTAATTAAGTAAAGAATTTTCTTTCTATTAAAAGAATGGGGGAACTTGTAATGATTAAGCCTGCAACAATGGAGTTTGTTTCACTATCGAACGGAGAAACGATTGCATATCAAGAAGTTGGAAGGCAAAATGAAGAAATGCTCGTACTCATTCATGGGAATATGACATCGTCACAACACTTTGATTTAGTTATTGAGAAACTACAAAAACAATATCATATTTACGCAATTGATTTAAGAGGATTTGGACAATCAACGTATAATAAGGCGATAGATTCTTTACAAGACTTTGCAGAAGATGTGAAACTTTTTATAGATAAATTTAATTTAAAGAAATTTTCATTAATGGGATGGTCAATGGGCGGCGGTGTTGCGATGGAGTTTACAGCGAGCCATCCAACTTTTGTAGAAAAGCTAATATTAGTAGAATCGGTAGGGATGAAAGGGTACCCGATATTTAAAAAAGATATTAACGGGCAACCAATTGGATCGAGTTTATTAAAAACGAAAGAAGAAATTGCGCTAGACCCAGTGCAAATTGCACCCGTACTAGATGCAATAAAAAATATGAATAAAGTATATTACCGTACAGTATGGAATCTATTAATATATACACATAATCAACCTGAACCGGATCGTTATGAAAAGTATTTAGATGATATGTTAACGCAGCGCAATTTCGTTGATGTTAATTATGCATTAGTTACATTTAATATTTCAGACGAACATAATGGTGTTGTACGAGGAAATGGACATATTCACCGTATTCAAGCCCCGACACTCGTCATACAAGGTGACCGCGATTATGTCGTACCACAAGTAGTTGGTGAGGAATTAGCGAAACATTTGCCAAATGCGGAGTTGAAGGTGTTAGAAGATTGCGGGCATTCACCGTTTATTGATTGTTTAGATGTATTTATACAGCATGTAGAGGATTGGTTAGACAATAAATAATTCCCGAAATATAAAACTTGCATATACTATAGCATTTGTATGTATAAGGGGAGAGAGTCAATGCATAATCCATTTTTAATATATCATTCTCCATATAATCATCAATATATAAAAATTATTATTGATCCGATGTATATGCAAGTTTCACCAGTTGTAGTTCCTTTACAAGTGCAGCAGCAACCAATGGTCCATACACATCAGTTTTTATTGGGGCCTTCATTTTATCCCGCATTAACGGGCAGTAAGACTCCCACCTGAAAAGCAAAGGAGTTAGGGGGGAGATCAACTGCCCGTAAAAGCCCGATTGGTGAAGGCTAATAATCAGTGGGGGATGGAGAAACTCCCCACTGATTAAAGTTTCACTTTATGAAAATCCATATTTTAAATATTTTCATTACAATGGGAAAGAACAAACAAGTTTGGGAAGGATAAGAAGCTGAAAAGTATATTCTTTAGCTTCTTTTTTATTGTTAATATTCGTAC
>NZ_BOQD01000104.1 GCF_018332515.1 Bacillus hominis
ACAAGGAGAAAGTAACTAAGATAAGAAATAACATTCCATAAAGGAGAAATTGTGCAGTATAACTTCCTTGTATACCAAAAAAAGTATTCATTTTTTTATATAAATTCAATATATATTGAATTGGATTATCTTTGAAAGATTGGTACACAGTGTCTCCTCTTTCTAAGCTTCTTGTTCATGTTTTTGGTTATTAGGAACATTAACGTATCTAGCTATGAATAATAAAACACTTATAAAGAATACAGGAAGTACGGTAGATAAATAAAAACCATTACTAATTATATTTGTTATAAGAGCACTCAAAAGAAAAATTGCATTATAAATATGGGCAATTTTTTGTTTTAGCCGCATTTGTAATGCTTCCATAATGATTTCTAAAGCAACAAAAGCAATAATAATAGATAAAAATACAGTGTTCGTATTATAAATGACTAAACAACAGATTAAACCTAAAAAGGCCAGGTATTCAATAAAGAGAGGTATATTGCGTGGCATAAAATTTACCTAACTAAATATGGCAGTGGGTTCACTGCATTTGTTTTTTCAAAATTCCATTCCCCATTATGTAATTCAAAATGGAGATGTTGCCCGTATGAATGACCTGTGTTTCCCATATGACCTACTAATTGTCCAGTTTGTACTTGATCACCAGCTTGTACAGTGCGATCCTTCATATGAGCATAAACTGTTGTATATAATTTCCCATTTATTTGATGGGCGATGAACACGACATTGCCATAGCTAGCCGAATAATAAGATTTCACAACTTTACCTGCAGCAGCAGCTTGAATAGAGACATTTCCTTGTGCTGCTATATCTATACCATAATGCATTTGCTCCCAGCGCATATCAAAAGTGGAGCTGATTTTCCCTTGAGTAGGGAATTTGAAAACTGCTGGAATTGATGAAGGTTGAGCTGTTTTAGCTTGTGCTTGATTTTGATTTTGCACTACATAGTGTTTTGCTACATATCCGTATCCTGTGCCAAAACGAATTTTATACCAAGTACCTACCGTTTCTACTACTTGTACTTGTGTACCATTTTGTAATGAGCCAAGTAGAGTGCTACTTGTACTAGCGTTGCTACGTACATTTAATTTTGGTGTTGCAACAGTATAAGAAGGAGAACCTTGTACTGTTACACCTTTTACTAGAGGTGTGGATCCATTAGATACAAATGTTTTTTGTACGTATCCAATTTGACCGTTATGTAATATTTTGTACCAATCCCCTTGTTCACCTTGAATGCTAATGAATTGACCATTTGGTAATATATCTAGAATAGAAGACTCTGTATTAGGTTCAGAACGAACGTTTAATGCGTTTGCATTTACGATATATTGATTCTTTGGTTGAACATTTTTTTTGAATAGAATTGCATCTTTTTTCATATATCCTGTTTTGTTGTTAACAGATACTTTATACCAATCTTGATTTGTCTCAAGAATAGTAACCGGGCTATTAAATCGAATGTTATCAATTATTGCACTGTCTGCATGGTTATTTTGATGTAGTGCAACGTTGTCAATTTTTACATATCCAGTTTTTACTGTAGATGGTTGCTTAGCAGCCGCTGTTTGTATATCGGATTCTCCCATAGAAGGAAGTAAAGAAGCAATTGCGATAGTAGTTGCTGTTAAAGCTGTAGCTTTCATATTCATGTAATAAAGACCTCCTCTAGTTGTATAGTTGTAATTTTATTATAGTATAAAGATATAATATATTGGTCGTATTCACATAAATGTAATATGAAATAAATAAAAATAAATAATGTTAGAAGGGAGGTTCATATATATATATTGTATATATCATTTGTGGGGTTGCATTTATATGTGTTTAACACGATTGGATTTAATTAACAATTAAGAAAATTAAAACAGTTGATGATGTCTTATGGCGGTGTTATACTGACAGTGATAATTTTATAGTTTGCTAGGAGGGCTGGTGTTGCCAGCTGAGAGTAAGACCTTAAGTCTTTGATCCTTTTTATTACCTGATCTAGATTATGCTAGCGTAGGGAAGCAATTCGGACACTAACAATGAGTCCCCGTTTCTTTGCGTATAGAAACGGGGCTTTTTTATTTGAAAATTTCATATTGAAACCACTAGGGGTGCTTGATGTGCTGAGAGAGGAATAATCCTTAACCCTTACAACACCTGATCTAGGTAATACTAGCGAAGGGAAGTGGAACAACGAATAAATTATAATTTTATTTGCTGTAACCACTTCTTATATACAGAAGTGGTTTTTTTATTGAGATAAATAGATATATAGGAAGGGGAATTATAAATGAAATTTTGTGAAAGATTATTTGATACGGTGCAGCCTGTTTGGGAGAAAAGTCATAATCATCCGTTTGTAGTAGGTATGGGGGATGGTACGTTGGAAAAAGATAAATTCCAGTACTATATTATTCAAGATTATTTATATTTGTTAGATTATGCAAAGCTATATGCAATTGGGGTTGTAAAGGCAACGAATCCACAAGTTATGGCAAAATTTGCAGAGCAAATTGATGGTATTTTAAATGGTGAAATGACGATTCATAAACAATATGCAAAAAGACTTGGTATTTCTGCACGAGAGATGGAATCTGCAAAACCATCTGCTAAAAATTTAGCCTATACAAATTACATGATGTCTGTATCTCAAAATGGCACACTTGCAGAATTAATATCAGCTTTACTTCCATGTATGTGGAGCTATTGGGAGATTGGAAAGCGTTTAAATGATATTCCTGGCGCAAGAGATCATGAGTTCTTTGGTGAATGGATTCAAGGATATAGTTCTGAAGAATACGGTAACCTTTGTATTTGGTTAATAGATTTATTAAATGAAATGGCAGTTGGAAAGTCAGAGAAAGAGCTAGACCGATTAGAGGAGATTTTCTTATATTCCAGCCGATTTGAATATTTATTCTGGGATATGGCTTATCGTAAGGAGATGTGGGGTTTTGAGGAGCAAGAACATACTACAGTTTCATAATGTTTCCTTTCATTATGATGAGAAGCCAATCATCGATGAATTAAATGCTTCTATACAAGATAAAGAGTTTGTAAGTATTATCGGACCGAGTGGATGCGGGAAAAGTACTTTATTTCGCCTTATTACAGGCTTAGAAGAGGCTAGTACTGGACAGATAGAGCTGACAGAAACAAAGAGTCACCCTGTAGGGTATATGCCCCAAAAAGATATGCTCTTGCCGTGGAGGACGATTATTGAGAATGCGGCCCTACCGCTAGAGTGCCAAGGTGTGCAGAAGAAAGAAGCGCAAGTAAAAGCGAAAGAACTGTTACATAAATTTGGTTTACAAGGGTACGAGAAAAAATATCCGAAAGATTTATCTGGTGGTATGAGACAACGCGTATCTTTTATCCGAACTTTATTAACAGGCGGGGAGATATTATTGTTAGATGAACCTTTTAGTGCATTGGACGCTTTAACGAAGGCATCTTTGCAAGAATGGTTGTTTGAACAATGGAAAGAGTGGGAAAAAACAATTTTATTTATTACTCATGATGTTGAAGAAGCATTGTTTCTTTCTAATCGAATTTTGGTTGTAGAAAATCAACCGATAGCAACTTTAACTGAGCGAATTGTGCCGCTTGATCGTAACCGAACAAGAAAAGATTTATATAAGCCTGAAGTGCTAGCGCTTAAAGAAGAGCTCCTTAGTATGTTACAAAGGCAGGTACTCGTATGATGAATCGCTTGAAGGAGTTATTACCTGCCCTCATATTAAGTGGAATTTTACTTGCTCTATGGGAAGTAGGAGCAAGAATTGTAGATGAGATGTACATTTTACCGTCACCGTCTGCAATCGTAATGAAGATATGGAAACTAAAAGATATATTATTTACGGTTCATTTACCGGCAACATTATCCGTCGTTTTAATAGGTGTTGTTATTTCTGTCGTATTAGGCGTAGGGCTAGCAATGTTAATGAATGCGAATACGTGGATGGAAAGAGCATTTTATCCATTATTAGTAGCTTCTCAAACAATCCCGATTACAGCACTTGCGCCACTATTTGTTTTATGGTTTGGATATACCATTTGGAGCAAGGTTGTTGTCACTGTCTTAATTACGTTTTTCCCTATTGCGGTCAATACGTATGATGGATTGCGTAGTACGAAAAAAGAATGGGAGGAGCTTTTAGTTACATATGGGGCAACGAAAAAGGATATTTTCCTAAAGTTAAAATTGCCATCCGCTCTTCCTTACTTTTTCTCAGCGCTAAAAATTGCAGTTCCGCTTAGTGTGATTGGGGCAGCAATTGGAGAATGGCTCGGTGCACAAGCTGGGCTTGGATATTTCAGTAAAAGGATGATGACGCAGTTAGATGGAGCTGGTGTATTTGCACCAATTGTATTGCTATCATTGTTAGCTATTTTTTTCGTCATACTTGTTTCGATATTAGAAAAGAAATTCATTAGTTGGAGGAAGCATTCATGAAATTTTTAAAACGCATCTTTGCGTTTACATTATTAGTTGCAATGATTGCAGGGTGCTCGAGTAATTCAGCATCAGATAAGGGTAAAAAAGAGAAAGAAATAACGGTCATGCTTGATTGGTATCCAAATGCGGTACATAGTTTTATTTATGCAGCAATTGAAAAAGGCTACTTTAAAGAAGAAGGAGTAAAGGTAAATATTAAATTCCCTTCTAATCCGACTGATCCATTAACGTTAGCTGCAGCAGGGAAAGTGACAGTTGGCTTGTATTATCAGCCCGATGTTGTTATGGCCAGAGCGAATGAACAAATTCCAGTGAAATCAATTGGAGCTGTCGTACGTTCGCCGTTAAATCATGTTGTATCGCTGAAATCAGCAGGTATTAAGTCACCTAAAGACTTAGAAGGAAAAACAGTTGGATATTCTGGAACCCCTTTAAGTGAAGCATATTTAAAAACGATGGTAAAAGAAGATGGTGGTAATCCAGATACAGTAAAAGTAGTCGATGTTGGATTTGATTTAGTACCAGCGTTAATTACGAAAAAAGTAGATGCTGTAACAGGGGCATACATTAACCATGAAGTACCTGTTATGCGTCATGAAGGTCATGAACCGGCATACTTTAATCCAGCTGATTACGGAGTACCGAACTATCATGAACTTGTGTTTGTAACAGGTGATAAAACGTTGAAAAAAGATAAAGAAGCGCTGCAAGCCTTTTTACGTGGGGCGAAAAAAGGGTATGACTTTATGAAGAAAAACCCTGATGAAGCATTAAATATTTTATTAGATCATCAAGAAAAAGAAAACTTCCCGCTAGTACCAGAAGTTGAAAAAGAAAGTATGAAAATTTTATTAGAGAAGATGGAAACGAAAGATGAGCCATTCTTATCGGATTCAAAAGAGTCATGGGAGAAACAAAATAAATGGCTGAAAGAAAAAGGAATGACGAAAGAAATCGTTCCAGCAGATGAACTATTCGAAAACATTTTAAAGTAGGCGAATGAATATGAAAAATGAGCTCCATGTAATCTCAAATGGCCATATGCCATTCGAAGAGTTAGTGAATGTAGCGATGCCAATTGAGAGTGAGATTGATTATTTGCATATTCGTGAGCGTGAGAAAAGTACGAAGGAATTATACGAAGGTGTGGAAAGTCTTTTGGAGAAAGGATTTCCGGCATCCAAGATTGTTATAAATGACCGAATTGATATTGCTATTTTATTAAATATTCCGCGTGTGCAGCTAGGATATCGAAGCGCAGATGTAAGGTCAGTGAAAGAAAAGTTTTCTTATTTGCATGTTGGTTATTCCGTACATTCTTTAGATGAGGCGATAGTGGCATTTAAAAATGGAGCCGATTCACTCGTTTACGGTCACGTATTTCCAACCACTTGTAAAAAGGATGTGCCAGCAAGAGGATTAGAAGAAATTGCTCATATGGCAAGATGTTTATCCATACCAATAACTGCAATTGGTGGAATCACTCCTGAAAATACAGGTGATGTTCTTGCAAATGGTGTAAGTGGCATTGCTGTTATGTCCGGGATTATAAGCAGTGAAAATCCGTATAGCAGAGCGAAATCTTATAAGGAATCAATAAGAAAGTGGGCGGAAAAACATGTGTAAGAAGTATGATGTAGCGATTATTGGCGGAGGTGTAATTGGTAGTTCAGTTGCACATTTTCTAGCAGAAAGAGGGCATAAAGTAGCGATTGTAGAGAAACAAAGAATCGCATCCGAAGCTTCGAAAGCAGCTGCTGGTTTGCTCGGTGTTCAAGCAGAATGGGATGAATATGATCCGTTGTTTGAGCTTGCTAGAGAAAGCCGTGCTATATTTCCACAACTTGCAGAAGTTTTACGTGAGAAAACGGGTATTGATATTGGATATGAGGAAAAAGGGATATATCGCATCGCTCAAAATGAGGATGAGAAGGAAAGAATTCTTCATATTATGGATTGGCAACAGAAAACAGGTGAAGATTCCTACTTTCTAACGGGAGACCTTTTGCGAGAAAAAGAGCCGTTTCTATCCGAGTCAATTATAGGAGCAGTATATTATCCGAAAGATGGTCACGTTATTGCACCAGAGCTTACGAAAGCATTCGCACATTCTGCAGCGATTTCCGGTGCTGATATATATGAGCAGACAGAAGTGTTTGATATTCATATTGAAAATAATAAAGTGACTGGAATTGTTACAAGCGAAGGTATTATCACATGTGAGAAAGTTGTTATTGCGGGCGGTTCATGGAGCACGAAGCTACTAGGTCATTTTCACCGCGATTGGGGTACATATCCAGTTAAAGGAGAAGTGGTTGCAGTAAGAAGTCGAAGACCACTTTTAAAGGCGCCTATTTTTCAAGAAAGATTTTATATTGCCCCAAAACGCGGCGGACGTTACGTAATTGGAGCAACGATGAAGCCTCATACGTTTAATAAGACTGTGCAGCCAGAAAGTATTACTTCTATATTAGAGCGTGCTTATACAATATTGCCAGCTTTAAAAGAAGCAGAGTGGGAAAGCACATGGGCAGGATTAAGACCGCAATCGAATCATGAAGCTCCTTATATGGGAGAGCATGAAGAAATAAAAGGTTTATATGCTTGTACGGGCCATTATCGAAACGGCATTTTATTAAGTCCTGTTTCTGGTCAGTATATGGCTGATTTAATAGAAGGAAAGCAGGAGAATCACTTGCTAGATTTATTGCTTTCTAAAACGATTTAGAAAGGGGATGGAAGTTTGAATTTAAAAATTAATGGTAACCAAATTGAGGTGCCAGCGAGTGTGAAAACAGTAGCTGAGTTACTTACACATTTAGAGTTAGATAACAGAATTGTTGTAGTAGAGCGTAATAAAGATATTTTACAAAAAGGTGATCATAAAGATACATCTGTTTTTGATGGAGACCAAATTGAGATTGTAACTTTCGTAGGAGGCGGTTGATTATGTTAAACATTGGACCATTTTCATTTCATTCTAGACTTTTATTAGGAACAGGTAAATTTCCTGATTTTGATGTACAACAAAAGGCAATTGATGTATCTGAGGCGGAGGTTTTAACGTTCGCAGTACGTCGTATGGATATATTTGATGCAAAGCAGCCTAATTTATTAGAGAAACTTGATGTGAAAAAATATACGTTATTACCGAATACAGCAGGGGCAAAAAACGCTGAAGAAGCTGTTCGAATTGCAAAGTTAGCAAAAGCTTCTGGACTTTGCGACATGATAAAAGTAGAAGTTATCGGTGATGATAGAACGTTACTACCTGATCCAGTCGAAACGTTAAAGGCATCTGAAATGTTACTAGAAGAAGGATTTATCGTACTTCCGTACACATCTGATGATGTTGTATTAGCACGTAAATTACAAGAACTTGGTGTGCATGCGATTATGCCAGGAGCATCACCAATTGGTTCAGGGCTTGGCATTGTAAATCCATTAAATTTAAGCTTCATTATTGAACAAGCGACAGTACCAGTTATTGTTGACGCTGGTATCGGTAGCCCAGCTGATGCAGCATTTGCAATGGAATTAGGAGCGGATGGTGTGTTGTTAAATACAGCTGTGTCGGGAGCAAAGGACCCTATTAAGATGGCATACGCAATGAAATTAGGTATTGAGGCAGGGCGCATTGGCTTTGAAGCGGGGCGTATTGCACGTAAACGTTGTGCAACAGCAAGTAGTCCTTTAGAAGGAATGAGCGTAGTTGAATAATCGATATTCTCGCCAAGAATTATTTTCTCCAATTGGAGAAGAAGGGCAACGAAAGATAAGAGAAAAGCATGTACTCATTATCGGTGCAGGTGCATTAGGTAGTGCAAATGCGGAAATGTTCGTAAGAGCAGGTGTAGGCATAGTAACGATTGTTGACCGGGATTATGTCGATTGGAGTAATTTACAAAGACAACAATTGTATGCAGAGAGCGATGTAGAGAATAACCTACCGAAGGCTGTAGCGGCAAAGAAGCGTCTAGAAGAGATTAATAGTGAAGTAAGAGTAGAAGCTCTCGTTCAAGATGTAACAGCTGAGGAATTAGAAGAACTTGTTACAAACGTTGATGTAATTATTGATGCAACCGATAATTTCGAAACGCGTTTCATTGTAAATGATATAGCGCAAAAGTATTCCATTCCATGGGTTTACGGAGCATGTGTAGGTAGTTACGGTCTTTCTTACACTATTCTTCCAAGGAAAACGCCATGTTTATCTTGTTTATTACAATCAATTCCGCTTGGCGGAGCGACATGCGATACAGCGGGGATTATATCGCCTGCTGTATCTCTTGTTGTTTCTCATCAAGTAACGGAAGCTCTTAAATTGCTAGTAGAAGATTATGAATCGCTTCGAGATGGACTGGTATCGTTTGATGTGTGGAAAAATGAGTATTCGTGTATGAATGTGCAAAAACTTCGTAAGCATAATTGTCCTTCGTGTGAAGAAAATGCGATATACCCGTATTTAAACAAAGAAAATACATCGAAAACAGCAGTGTTATGCGGGAGAAATACAGTTCAAATTAGACCACCCCATAAAGAAGAAATGAATTTTGAGCAATATAAAGAATTGCTGAATGGTCGCGTGAATGATTTGAATGTAAATCCATATTTATTATCATTTTCTGTTGAAGAAAAGAGATTAGTTGCTTTCAAAGATGGTCGTGTACTTGTGCATGGGACGAAAGATATAAGTGAAGCGAAAACAATTTATCATCGCTATTTTGGATAGAAAAGGATGAGTGGGATGAAAGTAAATAAAGCTTTAACAATTGCAGGATCTGATAGCGGAGGCGGCGCTGGAATTCAAGCAGATTTAAAAACTTTCCAAGAGCTTGGTGTGTACGGAATGACGGCTATTACAGCAATTACTGCTCAAAATACGCTTGGTGTTCAAGGGGTATATCCTGTTTCTTTAGAAGGAATTACGGAACAGCTGAATTCAATTGGTACGGATTTAACACCAGATGCTGTGAAACTAGGAATGTTATTTAGCAGTGAAATTATTCAAATTGTGGCAGAGCATATTAAGAAGTTTGGCTGGAATAATATTGTGCTAGATCCTGTTATGATTGCAAAAGGCGGGGCATCGTTATTACAACAAGAAGCAGTGCAAGCATTAAAAGAATATTTATTGCCACTAGCAACGGTTGTAACACCGAATGTTCCGGAAGCAGAAGTGTTAACTGGGATGGAGATTCATAATATAGAAGATAGTAAAAAAGCTGCAGAAGTGTTGCACGAATTAGGTGCTAAATATGTGCTTATGAAGGGCGGACATGCAGAATATCAAGGGAATGAAGTAATTGATTTACTCTTTGATGGAGAAGAGTTTATTGAATTTAGAAGTGAACGAATTCCTTCGAAGCAAACGCACGGAAGTGGCTGCACATTTGCTTCAGCAGTTACAGCTGGACTTGCTAAAGGATATTCAATCGAAGAGGCAGTTCAAGAGGCAAAACGATTTATTAGTATAGCGATTGAAGAGCCGTTGAATATTGGAAGTGGTCATGGACCGACGAATCATTTTGCGTATAAGTTGAACAAAGTACAAGCATAAGTGAAAATTAAACCCGTGGGGATATAGCCTCACGGGTTTCATATATGTTAGCAAATATGATTGGCTTAAATGTGTCCGTTAGATTAGTAAAGTATATAAAAGGTGTGATGATATTAATATTAAAAATATAATGTATGGAATCATAGCTTTCTTATTATTACTTAGGTATTTACTATAAATTAATAACAAACAAGAAATTAAAAAAATGATTTCTAATGTAGTACGGAATTAAGTATAACTAGGAATAGTAACTAAAATCGCTAGAATTAAAAGTAACGAATTACCTAGAATGTGTATTATTTTAATAAAATTATTTCTTTTATCCTCGGTCATATATCATCCTCGTTTCACTTTTGATTTTTAATCATTTCTCTACTTAGTATTATTACAATACAACTAATGAAAATTCCTATTGAGTATAAATATTTATAATGTTTAACAATGAAAAAATTCCATTTTGAGGGATTTTTTCTGTTTACTTTTTCAAAATTCAAGAGTAATATATCAGCCAGAATACATTTTTTTGTAAACGCTGAGTCCAAAATTATGGAGCGGAGGAACCAATTTGTGCGTCGTCACTAGGGGTGAATCTTTCAAAGTTGAAAGTAGGGCTACTCTCAAAGCCCGAATCCGACAGCTAACTTCGTAAGCGTCTTGAGAGAGGACGGTGCCATGATGGATACATCACTTCCTCGGTCTGATTAGTATAGGAGAATATCAATATATGTTTGAGTTCTTTTATGCTAAGGAGGATGAGGTACATGGAATTAACGCTTATTTGTGTTGGAGAAGAAAATAAGGTAAAGAGTTTAAGAGAGCTAGTAGCATTTCAGCATGAGTTAATTATTTTTACAGCAAATGAAGAGCTAGCAGCTGAAGTTAGAAATTGTGGATTTGATTCGACTTATAGCTATAATAAGGAGCAGGATTTTACTAGTATTTGCGAGCGGATTAAGAAAGTGATTTTATTAGGAGATGAGTTTCCGATAGTTAGCTTCTTCACAGAATACATTCGTTTTTATTTGCAAGCGCCTATTACTGTTGTTACAAGGAATAAACGATATCCGGCCAGGCTCTATGAAACAATTGGAGCTAAATTTGTAGTGTTTACGAACTGTGATAATATTTCTTTTTTATTTTTTGAATAGGGCGGGGGAAATGAAGATGAAGGTGTTGTTACTAGGAGATATAGCGAATCGTTGGGCGGCATCGGTAGAGAGAGTTCAAGAATTGATAGTGCTCGATCCTATTTTTCCAAGGCCATATATAATATTGCCATCGAAAGATGCTTTATATTTAAAAACGGATATTATCGAATATGAGCAGTTACATGCAGAACTGTCACAGGTTTATATTCGAGGGAGAAATTTACGTGCATTTTTACGAGGAGAATAAAGAGTGAATGAAAAAAGAGCGAATGCTGAGTGCAACAAGCTATGCACTTCATGTAATTCGTTCTTTTTATTTCATATTTAAAAGATCATTTTTATGAAAAAGAAAGAAAAGACAAGAAAATAGATGGAATTATATGAAGAATACGTAATGTAAGCGTTTAAACGGCGTAATATTTTCTTATTTTAAGTAATTTACCTCTTTACAAGTTAAATATAGAGGAGTATATTTACTCTCATAAATCATTCATGAAATTTCCAAAAAAAACCTAAAATCGCTGAGTTCCAGAAATGGAGCGGGGGAACCAATTTTGTGCATCGTCACTTGGGGTGAATCTTTCAGTTTTGAAAGTAGGGCTACTCTTTAGGCCCGAATCCGACAGCTAACCTCGTAAGCGTTTAGAGAGGAGGTTTACTTTGTGTTGTTCGTTTAGAACACTAAGTAGAGCTTAGTGTTCTTTTTTTGATGGGTAAATGTAAAATTTTAACAAAAAAGTGAGGGGTAGCTATGTTAGATGTTGTAATGATCGGGATATTTGTTGTATTAGTTGCATCGATGGCAAGCTTGGCAAGTTGGTCAGATAAAGTTGTGAAAGAAGGGAAGCAATCATGATGATTGCCTTATCGGTTATTGTTGCGGCGATTACGGTGTACTTAGTTTATGCATTATTAAATCCAGAGAAGTTTTAATTAGGGGGAATCATTCATTATGATTTGGGTCGCAGTCGTTATTACAATGCTCTTGTTTATTTTAGTAGCAAAGCCAACGGGGATTTATTTAGAGAAAGCTTTTCAAGGTAGCAAAACGCTAGATAAAGTATTCGGGCCTTTTGAGAAACTTATTTTTAAAATTACAGGTGTAAAAGCATACAATCAAACGTGGAAACAGTATGCATTATCATTAGTTTTGTTAAATGGATTTATGATTGTCGTCGTATATTTCATTTTCAGACTGCAAGGAGTATTGCCATTAAATCCAGCACATATTGAAGGAATGGAGCCTACGCTCGCTTTTAATACAGCAATTAGTTTTATGGCTGATACAAATTTACAACATTACAGCGGTGAAAATGGTTTATCTTATTTATCACAATTAATTGGAATTACATTTTTAATGTTTGCAGCACCGGCAACGACGTTAGCGCTCGTTATGGCATTTATAAGAGGGCTCGCTGGAAAAGAACTCGGTAACTTTTTCGTTGATTTTACGAGAGCACTAACGAGAGTTTTTCTTCCAATTGCATTTGTTGCGGCGTTAGTCTTTGTCGCACTCGGTGTACCACAAACGTTAGATGGGGCAGTTACAGCACATACGATTGAAGGTGCAAAGCAAAGTATATTACGCGGGCCAGTTGCATCATTCGTTTCAATTAAGGAACTTGGAAATAACGGCGGTGGATTTTTCGGGGCAAACTCTACACATCCTTTCGAAAATCCAGGACAAATGAGTAATATTTTGCAAATGATGCTTATGATGTTATTGCCAACAGCACTTCCATTTACGTACGGACGAATGGTAGGAAATAAAAAACAAGGACGTATCCTTTTTGTATCACTGTTCATGGTCTTTTTACTAGGATTTATAACGATTACGACATCCGAATTACATGGAAATCCAGTATTGAATCAAACTGGTATCCAGCATGTACAAGGAAGTACAGAAGGAAAAGAAGTACGATTCGGAACTGTATTTTCTTCACTATACGCAACAGTAACGACAGCTGCTGAAACAGGGGCCGTTAACACGATGCATGATACGTTAACGCCACTTGGCGGATTAGTACCACTCGTAAATATGATGTTAAATACAGTATACGGCGGTGTTGGAGCGGGCTTTATTAACATTATTATGTATGCAATTATTGCAGTCTTTATATCTGGGTTAATGGTCGGAAGGACACCAGAGTTTTTAGGTAAAAAGATTGAAGGTAAGGAAATGAAATTAATTGCGGTAACGATATTATTCCATCCGTTGCTTATTTTAGGATTTTCAGCATTAGCTCTTTCAACAAGTTTAGGAACAGATGCCATTTCTCATTCAGGTTTCCACGGTTTAACGCAAGTTGTATATGAATACACATCGTCAGCTGCGAATAACGGGTCTGGATTTGAAGGATTAGCAGATAATACACCGTTTTGGAATATTACGACTGGTTTAGTTATGTTTTTAGGACGCTATTTCAGTTTAATTACGATGCTAGCTGTGGCAGCTTCATTGAAAGAGAAGACGGTAGTACCAGAAACAGTCGGAACGTTCCGTACGGATAATGGTTTATTTGGAGGGATCTTTATTGGAACGATTGTAATTGTTGGTGCGTTAACATTTTTCCCGATGTTAGTACTTGGCCCAATTGCAGAATTTCTTACATTGAAGTAATGGAGGGTAAATGATGAGACCGGTAGTAGTAAAAGAAAAACAAGTAAATCAGTCACAAATACATGCTGTAGAAGATGAGGTTAGACAAGCGAAAACGTTGGATCGTGATATCGTGACGCATGCGATGAAACAATCCTTTGCGAAATTGAATCCGAAAGTAATGATAAAGAATCCTATTATGTTCATTGTGGAAATTGGATTTATAATTACGTTCATTTTATCCTTTCTTCCAAGTAGTTCTAGTAGTGTACCAGGATGGTTTAATATAACAGTTTCTCTCATTCTATTATTTACAGTTTTATTTGCTAACTTTGCAGAAGCGTTAGCTGAAGGTCGTGGTAAAGCGCAAGCAGATTCTTTAAAACAATCGAAAAAAGATGTGTTTGCAAATGTTGTAAAAGAAAATGGGGACATTGTTCAAGTTTCAGCAACTGATCTGAGAAAAGGTGACGTTGTTATTGTAAAACAAGGAGAAATGATTCCAAATGATGGTGAAGTAATTAAAGGATTAGCGTCTGTAGATGAATCTGCAATAACAGGAGAATCTGCTCCTGTTATAAAAGAAGCAGGTGGCGATTTTTGCTCCGTAACAGGCGGTACGATGGTCGTAAGTGATGAGATTACAATTGTGATTACGAGTAACCCAGGTGAATCATTTATTGATAAAATGATTTCGTTAGTAGAAGGAGCTGCTCGTCAAAAAACGCCGAATGAAATTGCTTTAAATACAGTATTAACGAGTTTAACGCTTATTTTCTTAATCGTCGTTGTGACGTTGCCGATTTTTACAAATTATTTAGGGTTTCAAATTGATACAGCTGTACTTGTAGCATTGTTAGTTTGCTTAATTCCAACGACAATTGGTGGGTTATTATCAGCGATTGGTATTGCTGGGATGGACCGCGTGACAAAGTTCAATGTATTAGCGATGTCGGGTAAAGCAGTAGAAGCTGCGGGTGATATTAATACAATTATTTTAGATAAAACAGGTACGATTACTTTCGGAAACCGGATGGCACATACACTGCTACCTGTAGGAAATGAAACGATTGAGCAAGTAGGAAAATGGGCTGCGATCAGCTCAGTTTTAGACGAAACGCCAGAAGGTCGATCTGTTATAGAATATGTACAAACGAAATCAATATCATATAATAGAGAACTTGCAGAACAAGGTGAATTTGTTCCGTTTAAAGCAGAAACGAGAATGAGTGGTGTTGATTTACAGGACGGAATGAAAGTGAGAAAAGGTGCCGTCGGTGCCGTTATTGAATGGGTTAGGTCGCAAGGTGGAACGATTCCGAAAGATGTGAATCAAAAAGCAGATTTAATTTCAAAAGAGGGCGGAACACCACTTGTAGTTGCAGTAGATGATCGTATTTACGGTTTAATTTATTTAAAAGATACAGTAAAACCTGGTATGCGTGAGCGTTTTGAACAATTGCGCCAAATGGGGATTAAAACGGTTATGTGTACTGGTGATAATCCGTTAACAGCAGCAACAATTGCCAAAGAAGCAGGGGTAGATGAATTCGTTGCCGAGTGTAAACCAGAAGATAAAATTGCAGTTATTAAAGCAGAGCAAGATAAAGGGAAACTTGTAGCGATGACAGGTGATGGTACAAATGATGCTCCAGCATTAGCACAAGCTGACGTTGGATTAGCGATGAATAGTGGTACGACAGCTGCAAAAGAAGCAGCGAACATGATCGATCTAGATTCGAATCCAACGAAAATTATTGAGGTTGTAGGAATTGGTAAGCAATTGTTAATGACACGTGGTGCGTTAACGACGTTTAGTATTGCGAATGATATTGCAAAATATTTTGCAATCATTCCAGCAATGTTTACACTTGCGATTCCGCAAATGGAAGCATTAAACATTATGAAATTAACATCGCCAATTTCAGCGATTTTATCAGCATTAATATTTAACGCTGTTATTATTCCATTACTCATTCCGTTAGCGATGAAAGGTATCGCATATAAACCGATGAGTTCGAATGCATTGCTTAGCCGAAACTTACTCATTTACGGGCTTGGCGGAGTTATCGTTCCGTTTATTGGAATTAAAGTAATTGATATGATTGTCGGCTTGTTCATATAAGGAAGAGGGGAAAAAGATGGCGAAGAAACAAAGCATTTTATCACCAATTATCCGCATTACTTTTACATTTTTAGTTTTATGCGGTCTTGTATATCCGCTTATTGTAACTGGTATTGCGCAAGCGGTAATGAAGGATAATGCGGATGGAAGTCTTATATATAATGATAAAGATGAAGTAATTGGTTCAAAATTAATCGGTCAAAATTTCACAGATCCACGTTATTTTCATGGACGTGTCTCTAGTATAGAATATAAAGCAGAAGCATCTGGTTCAAATAACTATGCACCGTCTGATCCAGATTTAGCAAAACGAGTTGAGAAAAGTATTGAAGACTGGAAGAAACAAAATCCAACTATTTCAGTTACAGAAGTACCGATAGATTTAGTGACGAATTCGGGTTCAGGGCTTGATCCTGACATTAGTCCAAAAGCGGCTTCTGTGCAGGTAGATCGCATCTCAAAATTAACGAATATTCCGAAAGAAAAGCTGGATCAATTGATTAAGGATCAAACGGAAGGTGCTGCACTCGGTTTATTTGGCGAAAATCGTATAAACGTCTTAAAGTTAAATTTAGAATTACAGAAATTAATAAAATAGTAACAGTGCTACCTCAATCTAACGGATTGAGGTAGCGTTGTTTCGAAAGAAAGGTTGTGAGTGTTTTGTATGCGGATGACTATAAACCGACGTTTCAAAGGCGAACACCAGAAGAGTATTTAGAATACATTCGTCAACAAAATCGAGGGAAGTTAAAGCTATATGTAGGAGCGGCTCCAGGAGTAGGAAAAAGTTATAAAATGCTCTTTGATGCTAGGGAAATGAAAAAAGACGGTATTGATATTGTAATTGGTTTAATTGAAACGCATGGAAGAAAAGAGACGGAAGAAGCAATTGCGGACTTGGAAAAAATTCCTTTAAAAGAAATACAGTATAAAGGAAAAGCATTTTATGAGCTTGATGTAGAAGGAATTATAATGCGTGCACCGCAAGTAGTAGTTGTTGATGAACTCGCGCATAGTAATATTTCAGGTTCTAAGCATAAAAAACGGTACATGGATGTACAAGAATTACTAGAGGCAGGCATATCAGTATTATCAGCGTTTAATATTCAGCATTTAGAAAGCGTTCATGACATAGTAGCTCAAATTACAAATGTAAAAGTACGAGAACGTATCCCAGATTTTATTTTGCAAAAAGCAAATGAAATTCAGCTCGTTGATGCAACGCCAGAAGTACTACGGAAGCGATTAATAGATGGAAAGATATATAAGGAAGAAAAAATAGAGCAAAGCTTACAAAATTTCTTTACGCTTAACAATTTAGGGGCACTTAGGGAATTATCGCTTCGCGAAGTTGCAGATGATATGGACGAGAAAATTAGTCAAACCGTTATAGAACCAATCGGTGTAAAAGAAAAAATTCTTGTTTGTGTACAATATAGTTCAACAGCAGAGAAATTAATACGGAGAGGTTGGCGCATGGCTGATCGGTTAAACGCTGAATTGTATGTCTTAAACGTTGAGAGGGAAAATATAGATTCACTTTCAGCAGGGAAAAAGCAAACAATTGAAGAGTGGAAGTCGCTAACGAATCAATTTGATGCGAGCTTTGTATTAGAAGAAGCGAAAGGAAGAAAACCGGCTGATGTTATTATTGAAGTTGCGAAAAGACTACAGGTGACACAAGTTTTACTCGGGCAATCGGCGAGAACACGGTGGGAGGAAATACGAAAAGGTTCTATTGTAAATGAAATTATGAGACAAACGAAGCATATTGATATTCATATCGTTGCTGATCAAAGAGCTTAAAATAGAGACCTCCTTTCGGGAAGTCTCTAAGGTGTTGTGTATGAGTATACTACTTCTACTTATTAGGTAGCATAGTAAAAAAATTCAAATCCGTCAGGGTTTATTTGATAGCCTACTTGTATAACATCTATAAACGATAATAAAATACTACATGAAAAGACCATATTTTGTATAAAAATATGTCTTAAGTTGATGAGCATGGGGGAAACCATATCCTTGTTTAGAACGGATATCCGCCTGTTGGCGGTGGCCAAGCACTAAATAATCTGCGAATCAGCACAATTTCTCCTAAATGGTAGGAGTTGTGAGATGCAATATTGCGTAGAACACCGCCAGGGGTTTCACCAGGCCATTCCTCCAATGTCTTGTCCAATTGAACAGTTTGGGCAATCGTGCATGCCTGTTCAATCCCTTGAAGAAAATGCTGAATACTCTGTTGCCACTCTTCCTCACTGCCAGGACATTCTTCTTCAGGCCAACTCTCTTTTACATGGGTAGGCAATGCAGGCTTCTTCCCTTGAGCGGATAATAAGAGAAAATCTTGCCAGTAGGTCATGTGTTTCACTAATTGATAAATAGAATAAGGCAGTTCCTCCCTGCGTTTTCCCGCAAGCGCTACGTCTATGTCCGACAAAGCATTCTTGATGGGAAGATGTCCTCGTTCTCCTCTTAACGATTTTATTAATGCCTGGCTAAACGCTTTATTTGATTGCTCCATAATAACTAACTCCCATCCTGTTTTATTTTCTAATTTGCTGATTTTATGGTTCCGTCTCTTTTATATGCACTAAATATATTAGAGAAGCCTTACGACTATTAAGAGAAAGTAAAATAAGGCAAAAATAACAAGGATCACTGACTTCTTAACGTACAGGAAATCGTTGATTTTTATTTGACTTGTACCTTAATGTACAATTGTAGTAACAGATAAATCAAAGGTTCGAATGACAACATCCAGGTCTGCGTTAATGGCAGCCACTTTTGATTTTAGCTTTTCCGATCCCTCCTGAATTTTATCCAATTGATATTATTGTGAATGAACTATGAGTTGATTATAATGATTAGAGTGAACTCTAAGTCAAGAAAAAAATAATAAAAGGATAGTTATTCTATTATGAGGGAGTTCGCGAAGCAAAAATAGCGCTACTATACTAAGGTCATTCATGTGTGATAATACATTAATTAAATATACGGTATATACATAGTTTCTCAGAGTGATGCGATGTCAGGTATGAGCTGTGTAACAACTAGAGGTGAGTGAAGGATGTTAACGTTTTTATTTGAGTTAGACAAGAGTATTCCACAGAAGAATGAACCACGGTATGTTGCTTATGCAAATGGCTTTATCGAAGGGGATTTAACGATTTGTGTGGGTGACAGAGTACTTATTCAGAAGTCATGCATGAAGGTCGCAGAGCTTGGTATTTATTTAGGACAGTGGATGGAACAAGTGCAACACGGGCAGCACGTACATATGAATTATGAAACGACTGACCGTGATGAGGTAATTCTTGGTTTCTTTTACGAAGAGGACGATCAGTGGAAGATTTCTTCCAGTTGGCAAGAATTTGAACTTCAGGAACGTATATCTACTACAACATTAGTAGAGAGCGTTCAACGCTATTTGCATGGGCTAAATAAGGAACTGCGCGCGATAGAATATCCTGTGACGTTTGATCAGTACTTAAGAGGAGAGCGAATGATGCAGCTTTCTTACAAACGACTGTGTGATAGTAAAGCGGACATGAAGCCGATAGAGGTTTACAATGGAAGCAAACAAGTAGGCGTAGTACGGGGCTATTATAAAAATACGTTGATGAAAGTGCTAGACTTCATTCCGAAAGTTGGTAGTAATATCAATTACGAAATAAAGGATAGTAAGGACAATATTCGTATTATTGCAAAGGATGTAAGTAGGCGGCGCCAAAGAAAGATTTTAGTAACGTACATCGATAATAATGATGCAGAGCATGAAATAATGGTATGTGACGGAAAATTATTGGATGCAAATTTCTTATTTACCTTTACATATAAGACAGAAGAATATGTTGTTCACAAAACTTCACTTGGGACCGGAAAGTTATTACGAAAGGGCTATGTAATCGCAGATTGGAATATTCGTCTTGAAGAAGATATGTATTACATCGAGATGAATGTATATGATGATAATTATATAGAGGATCAATACTTACTTTTAGGCGTATTTCATGCGGTTTTGTATGGGTGATAAAGTGAAACTTTAATCAGTGGGGTTTTGTTCATCATCCACTGATTATCAGCCCGACTCCCATCTAACTTCTTCGCTCCAGCTGAATTTTGAGGTGGAAGTCTTTGCCCGCAAATAGCGGGATAAATGAGAAGTACCGGTACTCTTCATGGGAAGGATGCCGGTATTTTTTATGTGGTTCTGGTGCTACTCCTAGGAAAAGAAAAAATCCCTCCATTTCAAGCCTTTTGAATATAATTTCTGAAAGAACTCATATATAATAGAAAAAGATACTTAACATAGTGAATAATTAAAGAGTCAATATATATAGAGGAGAGAGTAACATGCTTGAAAATACGGGTTTAGTATTAGAAGGCGGCGGTATGCGTGGTGTATATACTGGCGGGATATTAGAATACTTTATGGAACAAGATTTATATTTTCCGTATGTAATCGGTGTATCAGCTGGTGCTTGTCATGCAGCGTCGTATCTTTCCAGACAAAGGAATAGAAATAAGACAGTAAATATTGATTATGCATCACATCCGCAATATTTATCTTATAAAAACTTATGGAAAAAGCGTCAATTATTTGATATGGATTTCATTTTTCATGAAATTCCAGAAAAACATGTCCCATTTGATTTTGACACATACTTTAATAGTCCAGAGCGTTTCCTTGTAGGGACGACGGATTGTGAAACAGGACAACCCGTTTATTTTGAAAAAGAGGGAACGAATGATGATGCGTTAAATTTATTGCAAGCGTCTAGTTCATTGCCTTTCATTGCACCAGTAGTAAATTACCGTGGTAAGCAACTGTTAGATGGCGGGATTTCAGATCCGATTCCAGTTCGTAAAGCACAGGAAGATGGGTTTGAAAAATCAGTCGTTATTTTGACGAGAAATCATGGTTATGCGAAGAAAAAATCAAAATTTGGTTGGGTTGCAGCGAAAGCTTATAAAAAATATCCGAACCTTGTTAACACGATGCTGAATCGTTATGAAGTGTATAATGAAACACTTCACTACATTGAAAAAGAAGAGCAAGCGGGTAATTTATTTGTCATTAGACCAGAAGTGCCTCTTCAAGTAGATCGTATGGAAAAAGATAAGGCAAAATTGCAAAGTTTATATGAGCAAGGCTATGAGGATGCAAAGAGACAATTTGCAGATTTACAGGCGTTCTTGCAAAAATAAGTATTAGGCTGTGGAGAAGAAGTTCTCCGCAGCCTTTTTATATTGCTTTTAAAAAATGTATAAATGTTTAAGCTTTTTAAGAGTTTGTAAAACATGTGGTTTTCCTATTGAGGAGCATTTGATTGAAAGATACTATGACGATGTAGCACTACTAAATTATTCATTCAAGAGGTGATTGTTAATGAAGGGAAAAGTCTTTTCAATTACAACTTTCGTGTTATTAACAACAGTGATCTCAACAAGTGCATTCTACTCAACTTTAAGCGTTCATAAAAACGATAGTCTACTATCTTATAGAGCTCAAACTACTACGAATCAAAATGCATCCAGCTGTTCAGTAGCGATTTCTTTTATTAATTCAAATGGGAGTTATACATATATTGAAAGTGCCAAGGATAAATTAGGACCTTATGAATCGGGAAGAGCATTACATGCTACTGTTAATAACGATGTATTTAACGCCTTTGGCACAAAAGGAGTATACTCTGAGCATTATGCGAATGAGGATAATGACTATCAAGAAGATACGCGCAAAGGTACTTTTGATAGTCACGGTAATTTAGAATTGTAGTTGTTTTTGTGAGTATTTGTATTAGGAGAAGGGTATGTTTATCATCTCCTTCTTATTTTAAAAAGGAGGGAGTTATGTATTTAGTATTTAAAAGTATAAAAAGTAATAAACTATTTTCTATAATTCTTCTTATGGCATTTTTTATTTCTTTTCTTTCTATATCAGTAGCGGCGCTTTTAACAGAGTCTAAACGGAATTTTATATCTGCTTTTCAAATCGGTTTCCCAGAAAAAAATCAAATTTTAACTGTTCCGATAGCGAATGCAATTGAATTGGAAGCGATAATTCCTTTCATACAAGATACTTTTGTGAAAAGTGATATTTACGTAGAGAATTTAAAAGCATTAAATAGTTCAGGTGCAATAAAAATGATAGCTGTGAATTTAAAAGATGATTATTATTGGATGCCATATATTTCTGAAGGACAATATTTTCATCGTGAAAATGTAAATGATATGGTTGTTGGTGACCAAACGAATGTAGAGGAATTATATGAATTTGAGGGTACATATAAAAAAATAGGAACTATATCGAGAAAAGATAGTGATGTTGGTGTATCAGACATATACATTCCACTTCAAAACTTACCTACTATATCTAAAAAAGGTATTATTGCGAGTAAACAATTACAATTAACAGTTGTTAATCCTACATCATCTAGTCATAAAGAAATAAAAATGTTTATGAATAGGAGTAAAGAAGTACTTTCGGGTGAGGTTCAAATACTGAACGAACGAGATCTTCAGGAACTAAATGTAACATATATAGATCCAGCAAATAAGTATTATTATAAATTCATTCTTGTTGCAATCGTTTCTGGCATTTCGGCAGTTTTATTTTGGATTTATAAAAAAGAAAGAGAGATTTCATTAAAAAAAGCAGTAGGTGCTTCTAATCTATCTATTTACTGCGAACTATATATTCAAATTTTGTTTATTTCTCTAATAGCGATGTTGTTGGTTTTTCTTACGTTAGAAATATTTTCTGGAACAATTCATACATATTTTCAGACATATTTATTAAAACCGTTAACACTATATGTATTGATATATAATGTTGTTTTTATAATTTTCCTTACAATTTTTGTTACTGTAATCCC
>NZ_BOQD01000105.1 GCF_018332515.1 Bacillus hominis
TTCCTGCAACCTTCTATATCAAGTTATCAAAGAACTTCATATAGAAGGTTGCAGGAAGGAGATGAATTTCGGTAAATCCGTTAAAATCTCGGATATTCGATTAACAACTTATATATACTTAGGTAGGTGAAAAATATTAATAGAAACATGGTTTATCATTCTACATTATGTATTTATTGTCTCACATCGCTTGTATATATTATCTTACTGAACATAGAAAATGGTCGTAACTATTTAGGATTTACGATGGTTGTTCCGCTTTTAGCTGTTATTTTATATCAGAAATTATATAAGAAACAAAAAATAGTTCATACATTTGGATTTTCACGTCCAAAAATAAAAACACTACTCTTCTCCATTTTATTTCCACTACTTCTAGGACTATGTCTCCATTTTTATTTTTATATTTATGATATTAAGTTCCTATATAATCATTGGAATGAATTAGGATTTCTCTTGCTTATTGGTCTTACAATTGGATCTTTATCTGCATTATTAGAGGAAATCATATGGCGTGGAAATTTTCATTACCATTTACGAAAAAAATACTCATTAACGCAAACAGCAATCATTACTGCATCGCTTTGGTCTTTATGGCATTTACCAGTAGCACTCTTTTATAAGAACTATGAGTTATGGTTTGTAGGAATATTTAGCTATCTCTCGTTATTATTTATATTATCTATAATTTTGACCTATACGAGAGAGTATAGCCGTTCTGTAATAACACCTGCAATTTTACATGGTATGTTTAATGTATTTTATTTAACAGATGGAGTGGCAACCAAGTGCAATATTAGCCTAATGGAATTAACTAAATTTATCTTGCTGGCAATTGTGTTTAGTATGATATACCTTATACATCGAAAAGTTAAAGAATAATTTACAATAACAGAAAAAGGTGTTTCAGCTTGCAGTTGAATGTACCTTAATTAACTCATAAGTACTTCAACACCTTGCAATTATTCAATAATCGTATAGGTGTTGAAGTTTTCTAATCTTAATTTAACGACTTCTTTCTCACAACACTTACTTCTATCATGGAGAACAAAACAAGTATAACTAAACCTTTTATTCTCATTTTCATAAAAATATACATCTTAATCTTTTAAATAAGGAAGGATGCATTCTTTAATTAACTTCCATCTATCCCCCGCTTCTGGTATAATTCCGGATGCTATGACCACCAATAATTCCATCTCTGGTATACAGCAAATCACATTCCCACCATCGCCCATGGCACAGTATGAAAAGATTCCAGCCTCTTCTCGTAACCACCATAAGTAACCGTATTGATTCGAATTCATCGCTGTCGATTCTTTTATCCATGATTTTGATAGAATTTGTTTTCCATTATGAATACCTTCGTTTAAATACAAACGTCCAAACTTAGCCATATCTCTAACCGTTAACGTCAGTCCCCAGCCGCCAGTTGTAATACCATTTGGATCGTGAATCCATCCTTTCACATCTTTTCCGAATAAGTCATCAAATTCAAATGCTTGCATATTGTAGTTTGGAATTTCTCTCATACTGAGTTGCTGAAATAAGTGTTCATTAGCAAATTCACGCGCATTTTTTCCTGTTACACTCGTAATAATTGCTGATAGTACATGCGCTCCTGCGGATGAATATTTAAAAGATCCAATTTCACCGCCGTTCCCCATTCTATTAAGTGTATACTGCACCCAGTCTTGTTGTGTACATAGTTCTTCTAACGGTTCCTGCCAATCTGCATAAGGATATGGAACTGTCATTGTTAGAAGGTGGCGTACTGTTATTTCAGATGAATTAACGTTATATTTAGGGAAAAATTCTATTACTCTTTGATCAACACTTTTTATATATCCTTTATCTACACATATCCCAATTAACGCAGAAATAATCGTTTTTGTGACTGAAGCTACATGAAATACATCATCTGGACCGTGGCCGTTATAATATTTTTCAAAAATAACATTATCTTTCTGTATTACTAACATACCATTTATATTTTCATATCCTTCTTTTATCCTACAATCTAACTGTTCAGCAGTTTTCATTGTTCTTCCCCCTTAATCTATCATTAAAAAGGTTCGATAGGTACATATATATCAACTATATGTTTCTTTTCTGGGTGCTGCCTTGGGTCATTTTTATATACTTCAAAAGGATACGAATCTCTCGGTTTATATCCGCTATTTGGCAACCATTCACCGTATAAAAAATCCCATGCCCCTTTATATGCATCTTGGCGTATTTCAAAATGACCTACTGCATACCTTCCTGAAGGTATTACCATAATTCCAATGTCGCTCGTTCCTACTGCGTGCTCATCTGGAATTGTTATACATAAACTTGTTTTTAAATGATAGTCTTCTGTAAACTCATGATGATCATGGTAAATGGTTAATACTTTCGTATCCTCAAATACATGATAGTTTTGCTCCGCTGCATAATGAAATATTTTCTCTATCATTTTTGGAAAAGCTATAGCTAACTCTTTATATGTACCTACATGTCTTATGTATGCGACGTTTATATTGTCCGCTGTTACAATTTCAACATTTCCTCGAACCTTCTTACATTCATTGTATTGAGAAGTTCCTCTTACGTCTTTGCAATTCTTGCTATTGTGATTTCTATAGTTTGATGGACTTACTCCGTAATAATTTTTAAATGTTCGGGAGAAAACTGCTGAATCTGTGAACCCGAAGTGATACGCAATATCTGTAATCGTCATGTCTGTGCGATATGTAAGTAGATGTGTTGCCCTTTCTAGTTTCAAGCGATTCACATACCGAGATAATGGCTCGTCTACTATTCCTTTAAAAATTCGGTGAAAATGAAACTTTGAAAATCCTGCTACATCGGCTAACTCTTCGATTGAAAGTGACTCATTTATATTTAATTCTATATAATCTTGTACTTTATAAATACTTCGTAAGTACTCATTTCTACTTTGAGAGCTCTCCATATATATCCTCCTCACAACAAAAAGGGCCGTCCTATAATACTTTTGGGACGGCTTTCTGTTAGTAATAGGTTGTGGCATGTTTTGTCGTTAAATTGATATATTCGATTTTACTTAGCTATAATTCCATTTATTCTTGTAATCTGCCCAACAGAAAACAATAAATATTAGTTTGATTAGTACTCCATAACGACATTTTTAACTTTTCACTGTTATTTTATTAGAATTCGGCTTGGTTCTTTCGTTTTAGGGAACAACCTATTTTTTTATAGTCCTACGTAAGTTAATAACATTGTTTGGATTTAGCTCCCATTGTCTCATAAGTTCTTTTTGTCTAGCTTTTAAGTCTCCAAATGGTTCTTCAACCATTTCGATTTTATTAAATTTCCCCTCAAAAACTGAAGCGTTTTTTATCTTTTTATATCCACCAAACCCTAAGTCATCATTTAGCAACCAGACCACTCTCTGTATTTTTGCGAATAAAATACCACCTGTACACATTGGACATGGTTCCAACGTGCTATAAATAGTAAACTTCTCATTTTTTATTTTTGCATCAAACATTGCTTGTCCTGCATTGCGAATAGCGTCTATCTCCGCGTGTGCTGTTATGTCTTTTTGTGAATGCACTCTATTTCTTCCCCTTGCAATAACATTATAATTTCCATCAACAATAACTGCTCCTACTGGATATGTATTTTCTTTTAATGCCTTTTCTGCTTCTTCCAATGCCATCTCTAAAAAATATCTATCTCTCTCAAAATCCATATAAATCCCCTCTTTTTTAAATAAAATTATTTTGTGAAAATTCCTTTCGGTGATCACACGAGCTTTTATCAAGCTAATAAAATAAAAAAGTACGCCATTCTTTCTGTAAAAACATAAGAAAGGTTGGCGCTTTTGATATGAGCTTAACTTAATGGACTTGGGTACAGTCCTTTTTTTTACACATATTTTAAAAATAAAACTCTACTCCCGCCGTTCCCATCATAATTTGTATGTACAGATACACCTTCTATTTCATCATCCCCAGCTTCAATTTCAAAGCCGATTTCTTGATGAAATTGTATCGATTTTTTATTAACTGGTGACGTGATTGCTTTTACAACTTTACGGTTGCTTGCACGAGCGACATCAAAGAAATAAGAATACAATGTCGTTGCGATTCCTTTTCTTCTATACTGTGGATTTACGCCGATAAAATGAACGTATGCTTCATCTTTATGCGTTTGTGAAAAGAATCCGCATAAGAAACCTAACGTTTTTCCATCTTCTTCAATGATAAAACTCGTTTCTTGAAAATGGACGAAAAACAACTTCGGCAACATATTAGCCATGTTTCTCCCGCCCCACCAATCATTTAATACAGAATGAATCTTTTCATAATCTTCCCCTTGAATGTTTCTTACTCGCATGTATTTCTCCCTCTCACTCATTTCATTTTTTCATATATTTTAATAACCGTTTCCACTAAAAGAATGAATACCCATATCCCGCTAAATACAAGAACAGACTGGAATATGGATCCGAGTATAATAACACCAACTGCACCTGATCCTGAAAATGATACTTCACCAAACCCTGGATCATGTATAAGTGATCCAGCTGAAAAAGCCATTAAAATCGATCCTATTAAATAAATAACACTCATTATTTTTAATATTTTTATAGAAAGATACGAAGGTTGTTCTTCTTCCACTTGTGATAATTCGATCTCCCCACTCGCAATTCCTTTTTGCAGACAATCTTCACATAAAAATTCTTCCTTAATTTTTTTGCCACCATGTATTGTACCTGTTATTTCTTTACATCGTGAGCACTTTCGATTTATCATTTTCGTATCACTCCAATCTAATAAGATTATACTTATATAATTCTATATTTACCTTAATATTCCTTTTATGTATTTTATAGAGAAAGGTCGTGTTTTATGATTTCAAAACCCACATTTGGCTCTAAAAAACCTACCGTTCATTATGTATTAAGGCCTAGTTGCTATGCCGTTATTTTTAACGATACTTGCTCAAAAGTGGCTGTTATCAAAAAAAGAGATCGTTACTTTTTACCTGGTGGCGGTATGGAAGGTAATGAAACAAAAAAAGAATGTTTACATCGTGAATTACTCGAGGAATTAGGATGGACAATTGAAATCGAACAGTATATCGGTAATGCAGCGCGCTATTTTTATGCGGAAAAGGAAGATACATATTATTTAAACGATGGGTTCTTTTACATTGCAAGCATGGTACATAAACAAACTGAAATCTCTGAAGAAGATCATATTTTAAAGTGGATGTCTCCATCACTTGCTGTAGAGCTTTTAATTCACGATCATCAAAAATGGGCCGTTGAACAAGCTCTTTTATTACGAAACAAAAAATGATCTCCTTCTATATGAAAGAGATCATTTTCACTATTAACTTACTTTTTTCAAATTGAGAGCTGGCTTCTTGATTCCGCCTTTTTTTACAACATATAAACCGATAAAGATAATAAGCCCACCAACTAGTTGCATCATATTGATTTGCTCTCCAATAGTTACTGCCGCAAAAATGACTGCGAACAATGGTACGAGATACATATAAACCATTACTTTCGTTGAACCAATTTTACTAATACCGACGTACCACATCGCAAGTCCGAAGATTGTCGCAAAGACGATTGAATATGCTAGAGAGCCCCAGCTCGGCATATCCACTGGCCACGTTAATGTATTTACATTGAATAAACAATATACAACAAGAGGTACAATTCCAATTAATGTAGACCATGATGTAACTCTCATTGCGGAGTATTTTGTAATAAGTGGTTGTGCCAAGATCGGATACCATCCCCAAGCAATTGCTGCTACTAATCCAATTACATTTCCGAGCCATGCATACTCATAAGTTGCTCCTCCTGTATGCCCTGTTAATAAAACGAATGCTGCACCAATAAAGGCTACTATTGAACCAATTTGTACTTTCATCGAAAAGCGTTCTTGTTTGTGTAATACTGCTAATATCCCTGTAAATATAGGTGACATCGCAATTAATAATGAGGCGTTCGTTGCTGAAGTATATTTCACAGATAGCATAAACATCGTTTGATACATCGTCGTACCAACGATACCGACTGCTAATAATCGTAACCAATCTTTTCTTTCAATACGAAGTGAGCGTTCCATTAAAAATGTAATAAGTAATAATACCGGTGATGCTACTAAAAATCGTAAACTATTAAATTGAATGGATGACATAAATGCCACGCCATACTTTCCAATTGTATAATTTGCTCCCCATACTAAAGCTACTGATACTAGGAGCCACTCCATTTGCCATCGTTTCATCCGAATCTCCCCTTCCCTATTTAGCATAGTAAAATTGGCTGGATATAACACCGTCCAATTGGCTGTTTTTTTACCCAGCCAATTTGTTATACTTGATGTATATAAGAGATGTGGAGGCGTTTGTATGGAATGGAAGCTAGATAACGACAGTAAAATCCCAATTTATCAGCAAGTTGTTGACTTTATTGAAAAACGTATTACATATGGAGAACTTCCTCCAGGTAGCTTCCTCCCTTCCGAACGGAAATTAGCTACACAGTTAAATGTAAACCGAAGTACAGTAACGACTGCTTATAATGAACTTCGTGCTATGGGAATTGTAGAAAGTACGACAGGTAAAGGTACACGTGTAAGTACACATATGTGGGGCGTTTCTCCAACATTAACGCCGAACTGGAGAAATTTCGTAGAAGGTGGTACTTTTTTACCAAACTTACCGTTACTTCGCCATATTCGTGCGCAAGTACAGCAAAATGAAAATATTATAGATTTCGCTAATGGAGAACTCGGTTGTAATCTTTATCCTCACGATCAACTCCAAACAATTTTACGAGAACAACCGTTAACGCAATCATTAAGTTACGATCATCCTCAAGGCTATCTCCCGCTAAGAAGAGCGGTAGTAAAATATATGAAAGAACATTTACAAGTGGAAGCGACCGAACAATCGATTATGATTACATCCGGCGCCCAACAAGCACTCCATCTTATCGTTCAATGTTTATTAAATCCAGGTGATGCCGTCGCTTTCGAAAGTCCATCGCACTGTTATTCATTACCGTTATTCCAATCAGCAGGTATTCGTATTTTCCCATTACCTGTCGATGAACACGGCATTAATCCGGACGATGTGCAAGAATTATATAGAAAGCATCGTATTAAAATGATCTTTTTAAATCCAAATTTCCAAAACCCTACGGGAACGATGCTGCATCCAAATCGTAGAAAAAAGCTGTTATCACTTTGTGCTGCCTTACGAATTGCGATCGTTGAAGATGATCCATCCAGTTTACTTACGTTAGAAAATAAACAACCTTGCCCTACTTTGAAATCAATTGATGAAAACGGAACAGTCATTTATGTACATTCCTTATCAAAAATGATCGCACCAGGTTTACGAGTCGGCTGGCTTGTCGCTCCGCAGTCCGTAATCGAACGATTGTCTGATGCACGGCATCAAATGGAATTAGGAATGAGTATATTCCCGCAGTGGCTTATGCAACAATTTTTCGAAACCGTACCGTTTCGATCGCATATCGTACCGCTACGAAAACAACTAGCAGAAAAAAGAGACATTATCGTCCGTGCTTTAAATGAACAGCTTCACGATAAAATCTCTTTTTCAAACCCGACCGGCGGTATATACATTTGGGGAAAATTAAAAGAACCGATAAACGAAAAACAGCTTATTATGCAAAGTTTAAAGCAAGAAATTGCTTTTATGCCAGGTAGTATTTTCGGTGCGAAAGATGGTTATATACGTTTATCTTATGGAAAGGTAAATATAGATCAAATTGAGGAAGGTATTTCTCGTTTGCGTGAGGCTATTTTAGTTTGTGAAAAATAACTTTTGGTAAAGAGATATCGTTTGACAAAAGAGAAATCTACCATTATTATCAACACGAACCTATTTATAGGAGTGATAAAAATGAAAATTTACGTTGATGCAGATGCTTGCCCTGTAAAAGATGTTATTATCTTTGAAGCTACGAATGCAGAAATTCCTGTTACCCTCGTTACTAGCTTTTCTCATTATTCTAATGCGGAGCAGCCAGCAGGTGTGGAAACAATTTATGTTGATTCCGGAGCAGACGCTGCGGATTACCGGATTATGCAGTTAGCAAAAAAAGAAGATTTAATCGTAACACAAGATTACGGTCTTGCTTCGCTCGCTTTAGCAAAAGGCTGTATCGTTCTACACCATAAAGGCTATAAGTATACGAATGAAAACATTGACCAACTATTACAAACACGTTATTTAAGTGCAATGGTTCGAAAGAGCGGTAAGCGCACAAAGGGGCCAAAACCATTTACAGCAGAAGATAAAGAGAAATTTAGAGAGCTATTTAAAAGCGTAATTTCACTTTAAAAGAAACCTTCTTTTTGTAGGGAAAGCTTAGCAAAGAAAAGAAGAGAATATCCAAATGAACATTCTCTTCTTGAGGTTTACCCGTTTAAAAAGACGGTAAGTTATCTAAGTTATTTTCCTTTATACCATCCGGTTCACTACGTATAATATCCCTACCATACTTATGAAATACGTCCACATGAGTTAACTTCCCTGATTTTGCTTCATCAAGAGCAGTAATATAATCTAATTCTCTTCCGCCACTTGTTTTAAAAGCGATTAAATCACCTTCATCATTTTTACGAACGGCAACTATTTGTTCTGCCCCTGAAACGACTTTCTGAGCTACTTCAAATTGAACTTGCTCTTCCCCTTGATGTAAGTAATCATTATAAACTTTTTCAAAGTCTTTTTTGTCCATAAAACTCACCTCCAACACATTTTATTAGTATGGTTGGAAGGTATTGGTTTTATGTATTTTGCTCTTAACTTGAGTGTTTTCAAATGAAAACATAGTCCCCTCACTATTTGATTGTAAAGTGTATTTTATATCGAACATCTTTGATATATCTTCAATATTTTTTAAGCCGAGTCCCGTTCCTTTACTATTCATATCAAACCCAATCCCGTTATCTCTAAAGCAAACAATATCATCATCTATGAGAATCTCAAGTTTGTTAGCTTTTGAATGTTTAAGCACATTTTGAAAAATATTATCGAATAGCCTTTGAATCCATAACTCATTACTATTCCATATCAACTCTTTATCTTGTGGATTATATACTAATTCAATTTTATGAATGCTATACAAATAGCTCCATTTTTTAATCATATTTTCTATTAAATTATGTATATTCAC
>NZ_BOQD01000106.1 GCF_018332515.1 Bacillus hominis
ATTAGCCTTCACCAATCGGGCTTTTACGGGCAGTTATCTCCCACCTAACTTCCTCGCATTCACCGAATTTTAAGGTGGGAGTCTACTGCCCGCAAATAGCGGGATCAAATAGAGAAATTGGGTTCTTTTTTCATTATTTCTATTCACTTTAGAAACTCACATACAATCTTCTTCAAATCCGAACTTTCAATAATTGGATGGAGAAAAAAACGTCGATAAATTTTCGTTCCAAATATTCAGAATTAATATTAAAATAAACAATGGGGATAGGGGTATGTGATCATAAATTATACATAACGAGGGAATAGAAATGAAAATTCAATTAAAAGCTGATTTAATGCTACTACTAGTTACATTTTTTTGGGGTGCATCCATCCTACTTACAAAGCTTGGACTTGATGGCATAGAAGAATATAATTTAATCGCATTGCGATTTATTATTGCATTTCTTTTATCAGGTTTAATATTTTACAAACACTTATTCAAAATTGATTTTAAAACTGTAAAATATTCTTTTATACTAGCTTCCGTTTTATTTATCGTCTATATTTTCGCGACTTTCGGTACAAAGTATACTAGTGTGTCTAATGCCGGTTTCTTACTATGTCTCACAGTCATTTTCATTCCGATATTATCAGCTATATTTTTAAAACACATTCCTGAAAAGAAAGTTATATTGGGCATTATTTTAACGATAATAGGAATCGGATTACTAACATTAACTAGTGAATTCAAGATCGGTAACGGCGATATATTTTGCATACTGTCTGCCTTATTTTATGCGATTCACGTTATCATTACTGGAAACGTAACAAAACATGTGAATTCAATTGCACTTGGGGTAGTACAACTCGGTTTTGTCGGCCTATTTAGTCTTATTTTTTCATTAGTGATGGAAACCCCAAAACTTCCTGGCACTATCGACTCATGGCTAATCATCTTAGCCTTAAGCATATTTTGCACCGCAGTCGCATTCATTGTTCAAGTTATCGCCCAGCAATACACGACGCCAACACATACAGGTCTTATCTTTTCATTAGAACCTGTCTTTTCCGCAGGATTTGCTTTCGTTTTCACAGGGGAAACACTTACAGGAAAAGGATATTTAGGGGCGACGCTTATATTATTGAGTGTGTTGATTGCTGAGGTGGATTTTAAGGGGTTGTTGCGGGTTAATTATAAGAAGAATATAGAGTAAACATTTCACTATGATCAATAAACATACCCCCGAAAAATATGAGTTTATATTTTTTTCATTCTCTTCACTTAGATTTTCTTTTAAATGAGCCTTTTTTTAGATGCTATCTTCGAATAAGGTAGCATCTAAAAAATGTTCAAAATTACTTACTGAATATAGTCATACAGATTTTTCGCTAACAATAAACAAGTTACTGTAATGAAAAGAGCACGAACATACCCGCTTCCTTTTTTTATAGCAAATTTGGAGCCAACAATCCCTCCAGCAATTTGAGCAATCCCCATTATAAAACCATACGCATAGTTTACTTGCCCTACATACATAAACATCAACAATGCACCAACATTACTTCCTAAATTAAGAAGCTTCGCATTACCTGCTGCTTTTAAAAAATCATACCCAATAAATAAAAGAGAAAACATTAAAAACGAACCTGTGCCAGGACCTAGAAATCCATCATAAAAACCAATAGTAAAAACAAAAAAAGTAAAGATAATGACGTGTCGACCAGACAATTTTTTATGAGTGGAAATACTACCCCAATCCTTTTTGAAAATCGTATAAATAGCAACCACACCAAGCATGATCAGCATCAATGGCTTCAGTACTTCTGGGTTCATTAAATGAACGATCCATGCACCTATTACGGAACCTATGAAAGTGAGTGGAACTAATTTAAACGCCGATTTCAAATCAAGATTACCAGAACGATAAAACACAATATTACTAGTTGCACACCCCATTGTCGACGCTAGTTTATTCGTAGCTACTGCACTTGCTGGATTCAATCCTGTAAATAATAAAGCGGGTAAGGCAATGAGTCCTCCACCACCTACAACTGAATCAATAAATGCAGCTAAAAATCCAAAAGCAATCAAAATAATTAATACTGATGGGTCTAAATAAAAATCCATTTTATCAACCTCCCCTTAGTCACTATTTGAATAGTAACTAATGATTTGCTATATGTAAAGAGTTATTGTAACGTTAAAATATAAAAGCAAACATCGGAGGACGAAAAAAGTGGACTACATAGTGCAACAGCTTAAAAAAATTGGTTTTAATGAATATGAAGCTAAATCTTATGTATCTCTTGTCAAACAGGGGCCTGTCACGGCCTACCAAGTGAGTAAGGATTCGGGTATCCCAAGAGCGCGAATTTACGAGATTTTGGGTAACCTTGTAGAAAAAGGAATTGTCATGAAGGAAGAAATAAATGACACCACTCGCTATTCACCTCTACCTGTTGAAATCTTTTTACAAAAGGCGCAATCAGAATGGCAGTCTACTTATGAAGGAATCAGTGATTCATTAAAAAAACTAGAAACTTTCGAGGAAAAAACGGATAATCGAGTGATTACTTTAAAAGACAATAAAACAATAATTAGCTATTGTCAGGCATTAATAAAAAAAGCAGAAAAACGTATTGTCATTTCGATGTGGGATGAGATGTACGAAGTATTAAAAGAAGAACTATCTAAGGTAGCCGATAAAGTCATGATACAAGGTATTACCCTACATGTTGAAAATCCCATTAAAAATCTAGAAGCCCACCGTATAACACCTTATACAGAAACCCGGTCTACAGAACATTGGTTTATTTTATCGATAGATTCTAAAGAGATGATTTATGGACCATCACTTGAGGAGCGTAATATTGCTTTTTATACAGATGACCCCGTTCATATATACCTATTAGAGGATTATGTATGGCATGATGTGTTAGTGAATCGACTTGTACGACGTAGCCAAGATGATTTGGAGCAATGGATTACGACAGAGCGAAAATCCTTCTTTATGGAAAAATAAGAAACATATTCAAGAGCAACCCAAAAAATTTGCGTATTAAACCTAACAACTTCTCCGTACAAAAATAGCCGACTATTATATAGTAAATAGTCGGCTATTTTTATATAAATTTATACAGACGCTGCCATTACCCCAGCGATTAATGAGATAAACGCTTCTCCCACTCTTTCACCTTTTCAATTGTTACATCTAATTTTTTAGCTATTTCTTCTATACTCATTCCTTTAAAGAGCATTCCAGCTGCCGAAAGTGCTTTATCAATTTCTTCTTGCTTCTCTTGCTCATATAAACGACCTACTTTTGTCATCCGTAACCACTCCTTTACCTTTTTGGCATAGTCTTCATCAATAAATTTATCTGTAGCTACCAAAACTCCAGCAATAACTTGAATTTGTTCTTGCTCATCAGAGATACATTTCGCTACCTCTATCGTCTTCTCAATTAAAATTTGTCTTTTTTCTCTACTATGCATAAGTGGTACAAGTATTAATTTCATGGTTTCTTCATCCGTCAAAGATTTTCCTTCTTCCATTTTCCTAATAACCTTTTGAAGGATAGCATCACCATTGTATTCGCTTAATAAAACAGATTTGGAATTTAAACGTATACTACATACATCTATTTCTTCTATCGGATTCATTACCTCGCTTGTATAAATAACCACGATTCGAATATCAGGCAACTCTTTGTTCTTATTATAGTAACGATACATAATTTGATTCGCGTAATCCATATACTTTAAATGATTTTCAAGGAAACGGGCATTGCTTTCATACTCTAACATTAAGATTGAACCGTCTTCCATTTCAAATAAAGTATCTGAACGCCTTTGATCTGCACGAATTTTCGAGAATTCATTTGGCATCAATTCTTTTATTCTTGGAAAACCTTTTAATCCATATGCTTCAAGCCCTTTGTCTTTATAACATTCACTTAAAAACTTCATAAGAATGTCTTTATTATGATAAGAAATATCATTCCCTGCCAATAGCTAATCCCCCTTAACTATTAGTTGTCATTTTCTTTATTATATAACTTATAAAATTGGCATTACAAATTTGGTTCACATGCAAATACTATTTTCAAAACTAATTCCCCTTCTCCACAAACCGCCCAAACTCCTTCAAAAATCGCAGCTTAAAACTCCCCACAGGTCCATTCCGATGCTTCGCCACATGAATCTCCGTCATCTCTTTCTGCATCGTTTCCTTATCGTAATAATCCTCACGATACATAAGCATAATGACATCCGCATCCTGCTCAATTTGTCCCGTCTCTCTTAAGTCAGATAAAAGGGGACGCTTATCTTGACGTGACTCTACGGAACGAGACAATTGCGACAACGCTACTACACAAACATTCAAATCACGCGCTAATAACTTAAGCTTACGAGAAATCTCACTAATCTCTTGAAATCGATTACCCTTATGCTTCGGATCGCCCATAATAAGCTGCAAATAATCTACAATAACTAAAAGCTTTTTATCACCGTGCTTCCTCTTTAGCTTACGAGTTTGTATCCAAATATCTTGCACCGTAACGCCTGCATGATCGTAAATCTCAAGAGGTAACTCACCAATCTCCGCAAACGCCCTACTCACCTTTTCCCAGTCTTCCATCGCAAAACGGTGCTTCGGGTTTTTCAGCCTGCCTCCGGACACTTCACCTACGCAAGACGCCATTCTTTTTAACAATTGCTTACTACTCATCTCTAATGAAAACAATCCAACCGCCGCTCCAGACTTCGCCGCGTGCAGTCCAACATTTAGCGCAAACGCAGTCTTTCCCATAGAAGGACGTGCACCAAGAACGACAAAATCACCTTCCTGCAGTCCGCACGTCATTTTATTTAGCGATGTATAACCAGTCTCAATACCCGTAATCTCTTTCACATCTTGATGAAGCTCCTCATACAAACCAACTAACGCATCCTTCAAATCAAACTCACACACACAGTCCTTTTCCTCTAACTCACAAAGTGCCGTAATCGTCTCACCAATAATTTTCTCATCCTTCTCCGCAATAAGACGCTCTCCCATCTTGTGCCCGAGAACACCCGCCTGATACATTTTCCAGGCACCTCGAACAAGCCCCTCATAATACGAGAAGTTGCTAGTCGTAGGCACACCATCCATTAACCCTATAAAATACTCCATTCCCCCAATCCCTTTCAAAAAATTCGGATCTACCCTAGAAATGAACGTCACAAGATCAATCGGTTGCCCCTCTTCTTCCATTTTTCGCATTAACTGAAATATAGATTTATGCACCGGCATAGAAAAATACTGCTCCGTCAAACGGCACTCCTTAATAAGCTCTCCATCAAATAATAGAGAACCTAACACCGTCTTTTCCGCCTCCACATTTTGAATACTCATGGCCGCCACCCGCGTTCCGCTAAAAAGCGCTGCAACTCTTCCTCAGACGGCGCATTCTTCTCCCACTCCTCACACTTCGCCAAAAAATTCTCCGTCTCCCCAGTACTAACAGACGACTCCTTCTTTCGAAAATTCGCAGTATCCACCTCAACCTCAGACACTTTCGTAAATCCCTTCCCGTGCCAACCACGCAAAATCCCCTTCACATAAGCAACCGTTCGCTTATTATTCTCATGCGCAATTTGAAGAGCCTTCAGCACAAGCTCCTCTGACAAATCAACCATCCACGCACTCAGTTCCTCCACCGTATGAGGAGACAAACTACCAAAATGTTGTTCATAAAACGTGAACACCTTACTTCCCGTTTCTTCCTCTATAACCTCTTCTTCCTCTGTCTCCTCGCAAACTGGATCAACATCATCCACAGCCAAATCACCAGGCATACCGAAATGTGCTAAAAGCATCGGAACACTCAGCTCCTCCTCCTCACACTTCTGAAGAAACATATGTACAAACTCCTTATTCTTCACACCCTTCAGCTCACGAAGCACACACTTCTCCACATTCGTATTCGTCACAGGATTATAACGAAGCCAATTTAAAACGAATAACTCCCTCGTCTCCGCATCATAAAGAATCTTTCCATAATCAATAAAGCGCTGCAAGAGCTTATCAACAGTCTCCCTGTTATAACCCGTCTCCATCTCAGCTAACCGCTTCGGAAAAGGAAAAATCCCACACTGCGTCGTCTTCGAACAAGTTAACAAGTATACATAGAAATACCGCTCCTCCGGCGTCAAATCCAAAACAAAATCATCCTGCCAAAAATTCACCTGCACATTACGATACACCGCCATCAAAGTTCCTCCCGTCTCCATTCAAAAATGAAAATTCCTCTTTGTACTATATATAAGAAGGAGGGCCCGGTTTTTGGCGTGTTATTTCAAATTTTTTTTGACTACTACTACGGTGTTTGTAGTTGTTTTTGTTTTGTTGTGTTTTTTCTTAGTGATTTATTACTTGGTAGGGGCTTGGGAGGGGTATATAAGGGGCTAGTTGTCAGTTACTTCGATTAGAAAGACTCGATCTGAAAAACCACCTCGTTCTTCTGCTTTCTTTTTACGGATGTTGTTGATTTCTTCTAGTGTTGTGCCTTCGTGTTCGGCTAGGGCGTTTATTAGTTCTAGGAGATCGGATAGTTCTTCGAGTTTGTGGGGTTTTGTTGTTGCTTCTAGGTATTCGGTTAGTTCTTCTTGTGTTTTGTTGCAGATTTCTTTTATGTATTCGTCTTTAGGTAGGATTCTTGTTGTGGGTGTTTTTCCGTTAGCTTTTATTATTTGTGGGATTTTGTTTCGGATTAGCTTGTTGTAGGTTGGCATGGGATTTTCCTCCGCTGATTTTTCTTCTATTATAGCTTTCTCTACTTTTGGGGATTTTTTCTTTAAATCTTCAATCTCTTTATTTATTGACTTTATATTTTGGAAACTTCGATGATAGTATTGATAATCAATGTATTGTACTTTTTTGAATACTTGATCTAAGGCTACTTTCTTGACTCGATCACTGTCGCTCTCAAATACTCTACTAAATATTTGTTTTTTTGTATTATGATCTGTATAGGCGTCTTTTATATTTATTTTTTACTAAAAAGGGAATTTATGTATCTTTTTTTTGATAAGTAAATTAGGGAGAGTTTCCGCCGCAACTCTAATAAGATTGTGAGGAATTATACTTATACTAACGGGGGCATTAATGAAACAAGAAACAAAAAAGAGCCTTTTGGTTCTTTTTCTTTTGATAAAATATCAACACTATCGTTTAACCTAGTCTAATTTTTAATTGCATTAGGCTCTATAACTATTTTTCATTGTTTTGATTTAGAGGACGACCTATCCCTGGTGCGGGAGCAGCACTCCAGAGAACTTTAGTTCGAGGACCCTTTAGAAAACAATTTAAACAGATAAAAATCCTGCTACCAGATCAGGATTTTTATCTTAAAGGCTTATGATATTTTTTTCTTACTTGGTACTATAGGAGCAACAAAATTTTGACTTGCTATATGTTGTGTTAATGCAGTCGTAATAATACCAATACCTTTACCACTAGAGTAACCTCCAAAACAACCACTTTCCCAATTAATTAGGAACTCCATATTTCCTTCTATATTTAAAGTTTTTCCATTTTTTAAAGTCTTTTTAATTATATTTCGATAAACTGTTATATTAGGAGTTATTCCTGATACTGAAACTCGACTATGGAGTGTATTGAACAAGCGCATCATAATTTGAAAACCCATAGATTTTACTAAAATGTGATGTTTTGTATCTTCCCAAGCTTCAGGGAATTCAAGACTCCAGGCAGTGAAGTAGTCATTAAGTAAATCAATTTGCCGGCTTTTACTCATATCGGTAGATAGGTATGGAATAATCTGGTCTTTAAGTAACTTTAGGAATGTGCTGTTAGTTACGTAAGTTTTTTTCATACTTTCTGGACGTTTACCATCTATATCTTTAATCCGTTGATACAGAATTGACTGTGGATTATCGTTTAACCCTTTTATGATAGTATCAGCAGTTTCGTCAGTTCCTGCAAGAACACCAGCGATAGCTTTCATTGCTAGTGTATGAACTGGACTAGGTTTTTCTTGTTTTTCATTAATGTCAATAAAAATACGAGCCATATCATTATTAGGTAGATCTAAGTATACTGTGACTGTTAATTCAATTTCCATTCGACCAGCTAAGTAAAACCCTTCGGTACGATGATGTGAATCAATAAGAACTCCTAGAAACAGTAATGCTTCATCTTCAGCATTTAAATAACCATCTTCATCTGCTGTAATAGCTTTTAATTTTTCTTCATACTTAATTAAATCAATCACATACACGGCTTCTTTGGGTGTAACTAGTGACTGCTCAAACGTAACGATATCTGCTAAATGAGGGCGCTTTCCATCTCTGTTTGTATATAAGTTCATAATAACTGCATTGGGAGAAGAAAATTTTGCAGTATCTAGTGCTTTTTCACAAATTTCTTTGATTTTCACATCTTTAAGTGCACGTTGAATTCCTCCTGGATTATCATAGTCTCGTGGAATTCGACGAACCAAAGCAATCGATTCATTAACAGCAATTGTGCTGGTATACATTTCGTACTCATTTCCTTGTTCTAATTTCACCAATTTAAGTTTTAAAGTATTCCCTACGTTTTTGCGAATTTCTGTCACTAACCTTAATAGTTCTTCTTTTTTCTTTGAGTATGCTTTTTTCATAGTAAATTTATCCTTTCAAATAGTGTAAAGTAAAAACTTAAAACCTTCAAAGTCATAGTTAATCATAGGTGGTTATATAAAATATAATGATTGCTCTTTTATATATCGACCTATGATTAATCTTTTAAAAATAACTAAATTCATGCTATTTTTTAACAAATAAGTTCTAGGTAATCATATTTCCCAAGTTTCATTAAGTTACAAGGTGAACAAAGATACTGCATATTTTTAATCTCATCCACTCCACCTTTAACCAATGGAATCTTGTGGTCCACCACTATATTCTTATCAGACTGACAATATGAACAAAATTGTTCGTTAGGATTTATTTTCTTAAATAGTTTAACAAGTGATTTACTACGTCGAGTGTTCGTATTCCCCGTATAATAATTCCAAAGGGCACTAATTTGCTCTTCGTTCGGCATTTTTTTACATTTAATACTTAAATAATCTCTAAAATAGATCCTACCCAAATTACTGGTTTTCCAACTTAATAATTCCTCTTCACTAGGTCGAAGCAAATCTACAATCACTTCTTGTATATATGGGAGAACTTGTAGAAAAAGCTTATTTCTATCAATTTCGAAATTTTTTAATAACTCAATAGTTCTGTTTAAATCTTTCTGCACTTAATATCACCTTCTATTGATTTAACATCAAATCTCTTAGAGGTTTGATGTTCTTTGTTACTCTTTGATAA
>NZ_BOQD01000107.1 GCF_018332515.1 Bacillus hominis
ACGGGCAGCCCGACTCCCATCTAGCTTCTTTGCTTTACAGTTGAATTTTGAGATGGGGTTCTTACTGCCCAAAAATAGCGGGATAAAGTCGTTATCCGTCTTCTTTTGTCAGTCAGAGAGAATAGAAGAATGGGAGAGGAAAAAATGAGAAAATCACTGAAACAAAAAATAGTAAGCTCCTTGCTTGCTGTATCACTCGCCGTTAGCTTAGCTCCAATCGGACAAGCAAAAGCTGATTCCACGTCAGAAATTACACAGACTCCACCTATTACAAAACAAGTTGATGCAAACCGTGCCATCGAGCATATCCGTTTCTTATCCGAAACAATCGGTCCCCGTCCAGGCGGTACAAAATCAGAAGAATGGGCTTCTCGCTATGTTGGTATGCAGCTTAAATCAATGGGATATGAAGTAGAATATCAGCCCTTTCAAGTACCGGATCAATACGTTGGATTTATCGAATCACCATTATCCACAAAACGAAATTGGCAAGCTGGAGCTGCTCCCAATGCGCTAATTTCTACAGAAGCTGTTACAGCTCCTCTTATCTTTGTCCAAGGTGGAACAAAATTAGATGATATTCCAAATGAGGTAAACGGAAAAATTGTTTTATTCGAAAGAGGTGCAACAGTAGCAGATTATAATAAACAAGTTGAAAATGCTGTTAGCAAAGGGGCAAAAGGTGTTCTTTTATACAGCTTAATTGGCGGACGTGGAAACTATGGACAAACTTTCAATCCTCGCTTAACTAAAAAACAGTCTATCCCTGTCTTCGGTCTTGCTTATGCTCAAGGAAATGCATTTAAAGAAGAAATCGCTAAAAAGGAGACAACAATTCTTTCCCTAAAAGCGAGACATGAATCTAATCTAACATCCTTAAATGTCATCGCTAAAAAGAAACCAAAAAATAGTACAGGTAATGAAAAGGCTGTCGTTGTAAGTTCACACTACGATAGTGTCGTTGGAGCACCTGGAGCAAATGATAATGCCTCTGGAACGGGATTAGTATTAGAACTGGCTCGTGCTTTTCAAAATGTAGAAACTGATAAAGAAATTCGTTTTATTGCTTTTGGTTCTGAGGAAACTGGCTTACTTGGCTCTGATTATTATGTTAATAGTCTGTCCCAAAAAGAACGCGATCGAATTTTAGGTGTCTTTAACGCAGACATGGTTGCAACAAATTATGATAAAGCAAAGAATTTATATGCAATGACACCTGATGGATCTACAAACCTTGTAACAGATGCTGCTTTGCAGGCTGGTAAACAATTAAATACTGACCTCGTTCTTCAAGGGAAATTTGGCTCTAGTGATCACGTACCATTTGCTGAAGTTGGTATTCCTTCTGCACTATTTATTTGGATGGGTGTCGATAGTTGGAATCCATTAATCTATCATATTGAGAAGGTATACCATACACCTCAGGATAATGTATTCGAAAACATTTCACCAGAACGTATGAAAATGGCATTGGAAGTTATCGGAACTGGTGTTTATAACACTCTTCAAAAATCTGTTACTCAAACAGGACAAAAAGCTGCTTAATATTTTAAAAGACCACTGATTTTATCGGTGGTCTTTTATTGAGAAAAAATCATATTACCAGGAATTACTGAAACTCCCCCTTTTATTTCACTTCCCAATTCACTTTTACAAATCCATCTTTTACTTTTAACCCACTTATATACGACGATGCAAACTCCTCTTTTGTTTGAAAAAAATTTTATTTTTTATTATTTCCATATAAAAAGGCAATCACAACATCGTGTGATTGCCTTTTACTTAAAAACGAAAGTCCGCTTCCGCTTTTCTTTATGTCCAGCTCCAGCGGCTAGAATACTCGGTGGCTTCGCGCCTTCCTCCGAGGCAAAGTACGCCTCTCTGTCAGGAGCTCCATCCCCCTCCTATTCTGAGCGAGCCGCTTCCGCTTTTCTTTTTACATTTTTTCTGGTGCAGATACTCCTACGATTGCTAATGCATTTTGAAGTGTAGTGCGTACTGCTTTCATTAATTCGTAACGAGCTTTACTTAATTCTAAGTTATCTTGGTTTAATACTTTTTCTGCATTGTAGAAGCTGTGTAATGCTGCTGCTAATTCAAATGCATAGCTTGTAATGCGGTGTGGCAGACGTTTTTGCGCTGCATCCGCAACTACAGCTGGGAATTCACCAAGTTTTTTCAGTAACTCTACTTCTTTCTCAGAAGTAACAAGTTTGTAATTCACGTCTCCGCCTGTAGCTAATCCTAACTCTTCACCTTGACGAAGGATACTGCATACACGAGCATGAGCATATTGTGCATAGTATACTGGGTTTTCGTTAGATTTTGATACAGCTAAGTCCATATCGAAGTCTAAATGAGAATCACCACTACGCATTGCGAAGAAGTATCGCATTGCGTCCACGCCTACTTCTTCCATAAGCTCACGAAGTGTAACTGCTTTACCTGTACGCTTACTCATCTTCATTTTTTCACCATTTTGGTACAGTTGTACCATTTGAATGATTTCTACTTCAAGAGTGTCTTTATCGTAACCTAGCGCTTGAATAGCAGCTTTCATACGAGGAATGTAACCGTGATGATCAGCACCCCAAATGTTGATTAATTTATCGAAACCACGCTCTAACTTGTCACGGTGGTAAGCGATATCTGGCGTTAAGTATGTGTAAGAACCGTCGTTTTTAATTAATACACGGTTTTTATCGTCACCGTAAGTCATTGAACGGAACCAAGTTGCTCCGCCTTCTTCAAAAATCTCGTCACGCTCTTTCAATACTGAAAGTGCAGCATCGATTTTTCCGTTTTTGTATAATGATGTTTCTGAGAACCACACATCGAACTTAACACGGAAGCTTTCTAAGTCTTTTTGAAGTTTTGCTAATTCATATTTCAAACCGTATGAACGATAGAATTCATAGCTTTCTTCTGCATCAGCTTTTGCATAACGGTCGCCAAACTCTTCTGCTAAACGTTTACCGATTCCAATGATGTCCGCACCATGATAACCGTCTTCTGGCATTTCTTTCTCTAAACCTAAAGCTTGCATATAACGAGCTTCAACAGAAAGAGCTAAGTTATGAATTTGGTTACCAGCGTCATTAATGTAGTACTCACGAGATACGTCGTATCCTGCTTTTGCTAATACGTTACATAAAGTGTCACCTACTGCTGCACCACGTGCATGTCCTAAGTGAAGATCTCCTGTTGGATTCGCAGATACGAACTCAATTTGTACTTTTTCACCTTTACCAGTATTCGTTTCACCGTATGCTTCACCAGCGTTGACGATCGTTGGGATTAAGTCTGTTAAGTAGCTATTATCCATGTAGAAGTTAATGAAACCAGGACCAGCGATTTCAATTTTTTCAATAGAAGCTTTTGCTTTATCGAAGTTTGCAACTAATTCTTCTGCAATCATACGAGGTGCTTTTTTCGCAACGCGTGCAAGTTGCATTGCCATATTTGTAGAGAAGTCACCATTTGTTTTATCTTTTGGAGATTCTAATACAACGTTTGGAATTTGTTCTTCTGTCGCTAATTCTGCCTTTAATACAGCAGCTTGAATTTCTTCTTTAATCAATCCTTTTACTTGTTCTAAAGAATTCATTATTTTGCCTCCTTCAAATTAAGTGTAATTGTATATCTGCCAGCTTCTTGTTCACTTAGAAGCAATGCGTACGTTAAGAAGAGTTGTCCTTTTTTCTTTTCATCCGACCATTTAAAAAGAACGTTATCAGTCTTTGTTTGCAATGCAAACGTACCAAGTTCACTCGTATACGTACCAGTTGTCCATTCACCTTTCACATGCGTCTGACGCATAGAAATAGCACCTGAACGCATAATGAGAACTTGTTCATCTTGAATTTTAATAATTGTTTTCACTTCGCCTTGTTCGTTCGGCTCTTGGAATGTTATATATGTACCTTGACCTTTTACATAGTATTGACCATTTGCTTCAAAAGCAACGGTTTCCTTCCTCGCCCCTTCACGGATTTCTGTTACGAAATGAACGTGTACCGGCAAGCCTGCAAGTTGTTTCTTCACGTCTTGCACACCCTTCAAATGTTATAGATATTAAATACTACTTATAATAAATCACTTTTCCTATCATATCAAAAAAAGACTCTGTCTGTCTGCTGAAAAATCAGGAAAACTCCTTTTCAAAAAATAATTCACCTTCACTTTATTTCATATGTTAAAATATTTTTTAAATCTAAATATTCTTTCATTTCAAGGGGTGAATTTGATGCTACCAACAAAATTAAAAAAAGGTGATGAAATAAGAGTTATTTCACCATCTTGCAGTTTAAGTATTGTCTCAAATACGAACCGAGAGCTTGCTATAAAAAGATTAACCGACATGGGCTTTCAAGTTACATTCTCAAAATATGCTGATGAGATAGATCAATTTGCTTCCTCTTCTATTTCTTCACGCGTTCAAGATTTTCATGAAGCATTTAAAGACCCTAATGTAAAAGCAATTTTGACGACACTTGGAGGATACAACTCTAACGGTTTATTAAAACATCTCGATTACGATTTAATTCGAGAAAATCCGAAGTTTTTCTGTGGCTATTCTGATATTACTGCTTTAAATAACGCACTTTACACAAAAACAGGCTTAGTTACATATTCAGGTCCTCACTTCTCTTCATTTGGAATGGAGAAAGGCCTTGATTATACGACTGATTACTTTTTAAAATGCTTAACTTCTAATGAGCCTATTGAAATATTGCCGGCTGAAACATGGAGCGATGATTCTTGGTATATTGATCAGGAAAATCGAGAATTTATTAAAAATGAAGGATATGTTTCAATTCAAGAAGGAGAAGCTACAGGAGAGATTATTGGTGGTAATATGAGCACATTTAATTTACTACAAGGTACACCATATATGCCTAACTTACAGGACAAAATTTTATTTCTTGAAGAGGATAGTTTAACAGAAAAAGCTACTCTTAAAACTTTTGATCGATATTTACATTCTCTTATGCAGCAACCTGACTTTGAACATGTAAAAGGCATTGTTATAGGAAGAATGCAAAAAGGAGCAGAATGTACGATAGAAGACATTCAAGAAATGATTGCTTCAAAGCCTGAACTTACACATATACCTATCATTGCAAATGCTAGTTTTGGGCATACAACTCCTATTTTTACCTTCCCAATTGGCGGAAGGGCAAAAATCACTTCTAATAAAAAGAACACATCTATTACAATTTTAACGCATTAAAAAAAGGAGTGATTTGTTCGCTCCTTTTAAGCTTTTTCTATTTTTTGTAATGCCTTTTGCGGGATTGATTCTTTCGGGATTTCAGCCCAGCCCTTTCCTTGCATACCTTTTGCATAAATCTTTATAAATGCACCTGCGTGTAATTCGCGGTTTACCATCTTTTTAATAACTTGCTGTTTCCCATTTTCTGTATAACCTTTAAATGTATATAAATATTCATCATCTTTTTTCTCGCCTTTATCTATAACTGCATAATAGTCTTGTATTTCTTTATTCGAAAAGAAGTTGTCTACAAAGGCATCAACACCTTCTGTTTTTGATTGTAAATAATATGCTGTACCACCTAAAATAATGGCGAAGACAGCTAAAACTTTCATTACCAATTTCATACATGATCCTCCTGTTTGCACTTCTTTCTCACTAACCGTATGTCTATACCTGTATTATACGAAAAAAAGCATACTATACTCTATCGAAATGTCTTACACTTCCCTTACATTATTGTAAGGCTTTTTCACCTTACAGCAATTTCCGAACAAAAAGTTTTTCCGTTTAACAAACTTTTATATTATTATTGAATGATACGAATTTTTATCCCGCTATTTGCGGGCAGTAAGCTCCCACCGCAAAATGCGGCGAATACGAGAAAGGTATGTAGGAGACAACTGCCCGTAAATGCCCGATTGGTGAAGGCTAATAATCAGTGGTAAGGGACAAAACACCCACTGATTAAAGTTTCACTTTATTACAAACATCAAAGGAGACAGTTTTCAAATGGCTATCTTGCAAGGTTTAGCACTATTACTTGTTGTACTCTGTCTATTTACACTTTTTAGTTACCGTGCTCCTTACGGAATGAAAGCAATGGGTGCTTTAGCTAATGCAGCAATCGCAAGTTTTCTTGTTGAAGCATTTCACCGTTATATCGGTGGGGAAATGTTTCATAATGACTTTTTACAATCAGTAGGAGAAGCTTCTGGTAGTATGAGTGGTGTCGCAGCGGCAATTTTAGTCGCACTAGCAATTGGCGTTTCACCCGTATATGCTGTTTTAATCGGTATCGCTACTAGTGGATTCGGTATTTTACCAGGATTTTTCGCTGGATACATTTGTGCATTCATCGTGAAATTTCTCGAAAAGAAACTACCAGCTGGTGTAGAATTTTTAGCAATTTTATTTATTGCCGCACCAATTTCACGCGGGATGGCAATGCTTATGGATCCGCTCGTTAACGCAACACTCGGTAAAATCGGTTCTATGATTTCAGTTGCAACTACAGAAAGTCCTATTATTATGGGTATTATGCTTGGTGGATTAATCACAGTTATTTCTACATCCCCATTAAGTTCTATGGCACTAACTGCCATGCTTGGATTAACAGGTTTACCAATGGCAATTGGTAGTCTTGCCGTAGCAGCTTCTGCCCCAATGAACTTCATTTTCTTTAAACGACTAAAAATTTGTTCAAAGAAAGATACAATCGCTGTAGCAATCGAGCCGTTAACACAAGCCGATGTTGTCTCAGCAAATCCAATTCCAATTTATATGACCAACTTCGTTGGCGGTGCACTTGCTGGTATTATTACATCGCTATTCCAGCTCGTTAATAATGCGCCAGGTACAGCATCACCAATTCCAGGACTTCTCGTCTTGTTCGGATTTAATGATGTAATAAAAGTAACGATTGCTGCTGTACTATGTGGAATCGTTACCACTATTATTGGATACGTCGGTTCCATTGTGTTCCGCAAATATCCAATCCGTTCTGCTGATGAGATTCGCGGAATTACTTCGGAAGAGAAAGTTGCATAAGAAAAAGAGCTACTCTCATTGTTTGAGAATAGCTCTTTTTCTTTATGTCACACGATGATAAGTGAAATTATATCGGCGTTTTTTTTAATATATCGATTTACCGACACATAACGAAAAAATAAGGGCCCCTATTCATGTAGGAGGCCCTTATTTTATCCAGTTACGCCTTCTAGACCCTTGCGTCTAAACAGTCGGCTTCACTTTTACTTTATCCAGCTACACCGGCTAGAATGATCGGTGGCTTCCACCTTTATTTTACCCAACCGAGCAGCATTTCCCGCACGAATTTGCTTGCTGCGACTGGTGTTTGGTCACTATGGTCGTAGACTGGAGCTACTTCTACTAAGTCTGCTCCAACTACATTTATATTTGAATTTGCAATTGCCACGATGGAATCTAATAATTCTTTAGATGTGATACCTCCAGCTTCTAACGTCCCTGTTCCAGGAGCGTGAGCTGGGTCTAATACGTCAATGTCGATTGTGACATAGACTGGACGTCCTGCAAGTTTCGGTAATACTTCTTTTAACGGTTCTAATACGTCAAATTTATATAAGTTCATACCTACTTCTTTTGCCCATTCGAATTCTTCCTTCATTCCAGAACGAATACCGAAAGAATATACGTTTTCCGGACCAATTAAATCGCACACTTTACGAATTGGTGTAGAGTGGGATAAAGGCTCTCCCTCATATGACTCACGTAAGTCAGTATGAGCATCCATATGGATGATTGCTAAATCCGGATATTTTTTTGCCATTGCCTTAAAAATTGGCCAAGACACTAAGTGCTCACCGCCGAGACCTAGTGGAAACTTACCGGCATCTAAAAGTTTTGTTACATATTCTTCAATCATGTCTATGCTGCGCTGTGGGTTCCCAAATGGTAATGGGATATCACCCGCATCAAAATACTTTACTTCTTCTAGTTCACGATCTAGATATGGACTGTATTCCTCTAGTCCAATCGATACTTCACGAATACGTGCAGGGCCGAAACGAGAACCTGGACGGTAGCTTACTGTCCAATCCATTGGCATCCCGTAAATAACTGCCTCTGACTCTTCAAAACTTGGATGACTTTTAATAAATACTTTACCTGAATAAGCTTCATCAAAACGCATATTCTTTTCCTCCTTATGTGGAACTTAAGGTATCCCAACCTTTCACTATTTCTCAAATTTGGAGCATACAGCTCCTCTTTCTCGATTTACCGGGTCTTCTTTTTTAACAATAAGAAGACGTTTTTCTTTACAGAAGTGTAAGTAGCTAGCATGTTCAAGTCTTCTGGACAAACACCTTAAATGAACTACTTACACTTTATTTGTTCAAACTCGATTTTCTTACTTAATTAAATCGCCAACAAATTTCGGTAATGCGAATGCTGCATTGTGTAATTCTTTTGTGTAGTATTTCGTTTCGATTTCGTGGAAACGCTCTTCACTTACTTCTAATGGATCATGTTTTTTAGATCCGATTGTGAATGTCCAAAGCCCACTTGGATACGTCGGAATGTTTGCTGTGTATAAACGAGTAATTGGGAAAATCTCTTTTACATCTTTAAACACAGTTGTAATTAATTCTGGTGTGAACCAAGGGTTGTCCGTTTGTGCAACGAAAATACCATCTTCTTTTAACGCTTTAGAGATTCCAGCGTAGAAACCTTTCGTAAATAAATTTACTGCTGGTCCTACTGGCTCAGTAGAATCTACCATAATTACGTCATATTCATTTTCGCTTTCCGCGATGTGTAGGAAACCGTCTCCTACTTTCACTTCTACACGCTCATTATCTAATGCGCCTGCAATTGATGGTAAGTACTGTTTAGAGTACTCAATTACTTTTCCATCAATCTCAACAAGAGTTGCTTTCTTGACGCTTGGGTGTTTTAACACTTCACGAATAACACCGCCATCACCACCACCTACAACTAAAACGTTTTCAGGGTTTGGATGTGTAAATAAAGGTACGTGCGCTACCATTTCATGATAAACGAACTCATCTTTTTCTGTCGTCATAACCATGCCGTCTAAAATAAGCATGTTTCCGAACTCTTCCGTTTCAACCATATCAAGTTTTTGGAATTCTGTTTGCTCCGTATGTAATGTGCGGTTAATACGTGCCGTAATCCCAAAATGTTTTGTTTGTTTTTCAGTGAACCATAGTTCCATCGTACAATCACGCCTTTCAATGCAAATTTATAATAGGGACATCATTAATGTCCCCTAACAAAAATAAAACAAAACATCCAAAAAGTATAGTTAAAAGTACAAAAATACCGAAAATATATTTTAGTCAGAGCGTTCTAACATATATGTGAACAGGGTTTGCTCTGTAATAGGAAAGAAAACCCTTTCTTAAGAAAGGGCTTTTGTCTCTATTTCTACCGGTTTACGAATCGGAATTAAGATTATAACGCAACCAACTAACACAACAATTCCACCGACTAAAAACGGGCTTTGCGGCGAAACTGTATGACCGATAACTCCTGATAAAATTGGAGCAATCGCGCCTCCTAACCAACGAACGAAGTTATAAACACCTGATGTAACAGATCTTTCATAAGGTGAAATATCCATTACATAGCTTGTAAATAACGCATTATTTAATCCAGATGCTAATCCTGATAGAACGATTAATACGATTTGTAACCACATGATTTTAACGAAGAATAGTGCAATTAAGAAAATCGCAAATACGAGTAAACTACCTTTTAACAATGTTTTCGGTTCATATTTACCTTCTAGCTTATGTGCTAAAATTGCTGATCCGTAAGCTAGCGCTAATCCCCATCCGCAAAATACAAATCCTAATTGAATAGCGGACAAATGCATAATAAGTGGTGAATATGCTAAAACAACGAAAAATCCGTAGTAGTATAACATCCCTGAAATGGCACCTTGCATAAACGGTTTATATTTAACCAAGTTAAGTAATTCCCCTACGCCTGCCGCCTTACGCTTCGCTTTTCGCTCCGGTTCTTTTACAAAAAAGAAAACTAAAATAAATGCTAAGAAAATTAAAATACTCGTCGCAAAAAATGGGTAACGCCAAGAATGTCCACCTAATATCCCGCCTAATAATGGTCCACCTGCCATCCCTAAACCAATGGCTGCTTCATATAATCCTACTGCTTCATGAACTTCTTTACTTAATGCAATTAATAATGTCATCGCCGTTGCGAAGAACATCGCATTTCCTAATCCCCACCCTGCGCGGAAAATAGATAATTGAGCAATCGTTTGCGATATACCACATATAAATGCAAATACCGTCACAATCGCAAGACCAATTGTCATCATTCGTTTATCACCAAATCTTGATGCAAATATTCCAGCTGGTAACATCATAATTGCCATCGTTAAAATATATGCTGTAAATAACATCTCGACTTGCCAATGCGAGGCACCAATTTGTTCAGCAATACTTGGTAAAATCGGATCGACTACCCCTATACCAGAAAAGGCAAGGAAGGTAGCGATCACTGTAATCAATCTCCCTAATTTTTGTTTGCTCTCCATTTTGATTACTCTCCTTTTGTATTCTCTAAAAATGTAACTGCACGATGTAAACTGTCCTCGAGCTCCGCCTTCACGCGCTGCATTTGCTCCATTTTCTCGTCTAGCGTTTGCACTTGTTTTGCAAGCATCTCTTTAATTTCTTGAATCACTTCGCGGTCACGGGGATTCTCGCTATTTCTTCTTTGCTCCATTCTTTCTTTTAACGATAAGAACTGTTGCATTTCTTGAAGTGTAATTCCAAGTACTTCTTTCGCTTCTACAATCCTTTTAATTCTTGCAATGTCCTCATCTGTATACAGACGAATGTTTCCCTCACTACGCTCCGGGGGATGAATTAAACCAATTTCCTCATAATAACGAAGTGTACGTTTTGTTAAACCAACTTGTTTTGTTACTTCATCGATTTTATACATGTTTATTCCTCCCTTCACTCAACTATTACATTTTACGTTAACGTTAACTTTTATGCAACTGTTAGATTTTTGTAAATATTTTCCCTGTTCAATTGTATTTTTCCCAAGGCAGTTTCATAATGAAGAAAAAGAGATGATAAGGAGATTTTTACATGAATAAACCACTTATTTTTGCTCATCGCGGGGTAAAAGGAACACATCCAGAAAATACGATGATTGCCTTCCAAGAAGCTGAACGCATTGGTGCTCACGGAATTGAACTTGATGTTCATCTATCAAAAGATGGTGAACTAGTTGTTATTCATGACGAAACAGTGGATCGTACAACAAATGGCGTGGGACTTGTTTCCGAGAAAACTGTAGAAGAATTACAAGCTTTAGATGCTGGTAGCTTTAAAGATCCTTCTTTCCATGAGGCGAAAATTCCAACGTTACGAGAAGTATTTATTTGGCTCTCTACAACAAATTTACAACTTAACATTGAATTAAAAACAGATGTGATTCACTATTCAAATATTGAAGATAAGGTTGTTGCCCTTGTTCGTGAATATCATCTATCCAATCAAATTGTATTTTCATCATTTAACCACGACTCTGTTTCATTATTAGCAGAAATTGCTCCAGAAATTCCAAGAGCAATTTTGTACGATACACCACTTGCAGATGCTATTGCTGAAGCAAAAAAACGCGAGGCAACTGGATTACACCCAAACTTTCAATTATTAACGAAAGAGTTTGTCCAATTAGCACAGGGGCAAGGATACAGTTTTCGCCCTTACACCATTAATGAATATAAAGATTTACAAACTATGATTGATTATGGCGTAGACGTCATTATTACCGATTGGCCAGCACGTGCCTTTGAGCTCCTTTCTTAATTGAAGGGGCTTTTTTATTTTCGAAATTTCATTGTTTAAAATAACTCAAAACCCTCAATACTAATACAATAACGCTTGTATTAATGAGGGGCTGAAAAAAGATGGATCAAACTATGAATCCAAAACTTAAAAAATATAAACGTCTTTTCTTCACCGCAATGTTTTCTTGCGTCCTTTTCTTTGTTTTTTCCTTTTTTGTTATTCTTATAGTTGCAAAAATTATGGGACCTCCTCCTGTTGCGGTCCCGCAAACGAGTGTCTTTTACGCTAATGATGACACTGTTATAGGACAAAGTAATGAAATGCAAAAACGCTATAATGTATCTCTTGATGAAATTTCTCCTTATGTAAAAGAGGCGACACTATCTATTGAAGATCAACGATTCTACAAACATCATGGCTTTGATATGAAGCGCATTGCTGGTGCCATTATTGCCGATTTAAAAGCAATGGCAAAAGTACAAGGTGCTAGTACTATTACACAGCAGTATGCTCGTAACCTATACTTAGATCATGATAAAACGTGGAAACGTAAACTATTAGAAGCAATGTATACCGTTCGCCTTGAAGTGAACTATAATAAAAATCATATTTTAGAAGGATATTTAAATACAATTTATTACGGACATGGCGCTTACGGTATCGAAGCTGCGTCCCGTCTATATTTCGATAAAACAGCAAAAGAATTAACATTAGCAGAAGCGAGTATGCTCGCAGGTATCCCGAAAGGACCAAGTGTCTACTCTCCCTTCTTAAAAGAAGAACGTGCGAAAGGGCGTCAATCTCTCATACTAGATGAAATGGTAGAACAAGGTTATATTACAAAACAGCAAGCTGCCTCGGCAAAAAAGAAAACACTTACTTTTGCCTCATTGGATACGAAGAAAGTTGCAGAAATTGCACCTTATTTCCAAGATGCTGTACAAGCTTCTCTTCTTCGTGATATCGGATTAGATGAGCAAGCCTTACAGCGAGGTGGCTTGCGTATTTATACAACGCTAGACCCTAAATTACAATCTGTAGCAGAGCAAGCTGTAAAAGACCATATTCCTGACACAACAAACATACAAACTGCTCTCGTCTCTATGAATCCAAAAACGGGTGAAGTGGCTGCCCTTGTTGGTGGAACTGATTATAATACGAGTCAATTTAACAGGGCTACACAAGCCGCCCGCCAGCCTGGCTCTACATTTAAGCCGTTCCTATATTACGCAGCCTTAGAACGAGGATTCACCCCTACTACACGCTTAAAAAGCGAATACACTGTATTCACTTTAGGTGACGGTGTTTCAAAGTATAAACCGAAAAATTATAAAAACTATTATGCAGACGATTTTGTGACAATGGCACAAGCACTCGCCGTTTCTGATAACGTATATGCTGTGAAGACGAATTTATTTTTAGGCGAAGACATTCTTACAAAAACAGCGAAGCAATTCGGTATTACTAGCGCCTTAAAAGATGTTCCGTCTCTTGCTCTCGGCACATCTCCTGTAAAACCAATTGAAATGGTCAATGCTTATAGCATGTTTGCAAACGGCGGAAAAGAAGTAAAACCAATCTTTATACGACGCATCGTTGATCATGAAGGAAATATGCTATACGACGCTCATTTAGAAAGTAAACAAGTTCTAGATAAAAGCAAAGCTTTTGTGATGGAAGAAATGATGACAGGCATGTTTAATAAAAAACTAAGCAGTTATGCCGCTGTGACCGGTCAATCGATGTTATCAAAACTATCAAGAACATATGCTGGAAAGTCTGGTTCTACAGAAACTGATAGTTGGATGATTGGATTTACCCCGCAACTTGTAACAGGGGTTTGGATTGGATACGATCAACCTAAATCCATTTCAAACGTAGCAGAACAAGGATACGCAAAAAAAATATGGACCGATACGATGGAAAATGGATTAGATGGACAGCCTAAAAAAGAGTTCAAACAACCAACAGATGTTGTTGCTGTCGACGTTAACCCTGAAAACGGTAAAATTGCTACAAAAAATTGTCCCATTTCTGTGAAAATGTATTTTGCAAAAGGTACAGAGCCAACTGAATATTGTATGGATCACGTTGATGATAAAGAAGAGTTCGAAAAGGTTAGTGAAGAGAAGAAAAAGACGGGTTGGTGGAAAAAATATCTCCCGTGGTAAAAAAATAGCTGACGGAAATCCGTCAGCTATTTTTATTCACCTAATAATGCGTGGCGCAATTCTTCACTAGATTCGTTCCAAATTGCTTCATTATGCTCTTTTAAGAATGTGCCAAGTACCTTTTTAGATGATTCATCCATATGATCAATCATGATGTGACGCTTTAATGATTTATCCATTTTATTTACATGTTCTGGAAGTGATTTATATCCGCGGCGAATTGCACGGTCAACTGTCATTTCACAAGCAGTTACACCTGCGTAACATGCACCGTTTGGTGTTCTTTCAATTGTTACCCAAACAAGCCAAAATGGTTTTCCGTTCGGAACTTCATCTTTATTTGTTAAAAACTTAATTCCTTTTTCTACTGTACTACGCGCATGCATCGCACCGATATCAACGAACGCAGTTTTCTCTAATACATCAACAAATACAGGGGAAATATTTTCTAGACTTAATGCCCCAACACCAAACCCACCATGTCCATCTGTTGAGTCATTTTTTACGATATTAAAACCAATTTTTTTCTTTTTCTCTGTCATATGTAAATTCCTCCTCGCTTAATGATTATAAAAGCCCGAAAATAGGCACAATGATACTTTGTAAAAATACTAATACATATGGAATAACAACATTGAAAATAGGCTGAATTGTGTAATTGCTAAGCGGTGTAATAACAAGAATTAATAACGCAATTGATCCATACTTTTCATACTGTGTCATTTTCGCACGAATATTTGCTGGTGCTAAATCTTCCACAACGCGATAACCATCAAGTGGCGGGATCGGTAATAAGTTAAATACAAGTAAAACAATATTAAGCATAATAAAAATTTGGAAGAATTGATCCAGCGTATCTGCTACTGCAGGTGGCATCGCATCTAACGCTCCAAATGTTATTAAGCTATACCAAATAATTAAACCAATTGCACTTAAAATAAGATTACTTATCGGTCCCGCAATAGAAACTAATATTCCCGCAAGACGCGGTCTTTTAAAGTTATACGGATTAACAGGCACCGGTCTTGCCCAACCGAATCCAAGAATCAATACAGCAATCATCCCGATAGGATCTAAATGAGCAATCGGTGATAACGTTAACCGTCCTTGCTTTTTCGCTGTATCGTCTCCAAATTTATATGCAACATACGCATGTGCAAATTCATGCACAGATAGCGCAATAATAATCGCCATTGCTACCAATGGAATTTGGTGCAACGGGTATCTAAATAACTGATCCATAACTCATCTCCTCTTCAATATGTCAAAAAAAGAAATTATTTATTTTTCCGATTGTTCTTCCTCATAATCCGCTATAATAAGAGTGTAACTTACATAAAAGGAGCGATTGTACATGCCATACGTAACAGTGAAAATGTTAGAAGGACGCACAGAAGAACAAAAGAAAGCTCTTGCTGAGAAAGTAACCACAGCAGTAAGCGAAACAACTGGTGCTCCTGAAGAAAACATCGTTGTTTTCATCGAAGAAATGTCTAAAAACCATTATGCAGTTGGCGGAAAACGCTTAAGCGACAAATAATTTCAAGTTTTTTCATAAGAAGCAGCCCTTAGCTGCTTCTTATTTCTTTCCTTCTAACAACTCGATAATTCTCTCTTTATATTTTCCTTTTCTTCCATCTTCATAGATTAAATCATGCGGATAGAATAACTTTTGATCCGTTCTCTTCTTACCCGTAATCGCCTCAACAATATCCGATTCACGTGAAAGCTCTCTAAGTTCCCCGTTCGGCATAAGAAGTAAGATTGGCAGACGCTCTTCTTCTTCTCCTGCGCGGTAAAAATCGTACGGTAAGTCTGATGTTGAATCAACAACTAAATAATACTCTGGATCGAGTCCAATCTTTTTAAATAAGCTACTTAATTCCACCCAATTATCTAAACCATGTTTGTCTGTAAACTCTACATATTTAAATAGATTTCGATTCATAAAACGACGGCATAAGTCACTCAAAATTGGATCTTCTTCATCTTGCCATACTTGGAAGTAATAATACATTACGTTCTCGTCTAACTTTAAATAATCCTCTACTGTTACCTCTTCTTCAAATAAAGAATAGAAATGAACAGGGTGATATTTAAATGCATAATACTTCTCATGCAATGATTTAGCTCGGTGCAAAATCTTCGTTAAAATAACTTCTGCACTACGCGTTACCGGATGGAAATATACTTGCCAATACATTTGATAACGACTCATAATATAATGCTCTACAGCATGCATACCACTATTTTTAATGACTACTTGATTACCGTACGGACGCATTACGCGCAGTATACGTTCCATATCAAAGTTGCCATACTTTACACCTGTGAAATAAGCATCCCTTAATAAATAATCCATACGATCAGCATCAATTTGACTTGAAATCATACTAATCGCTAGTTTATTAGTAGATGTTTTCGCAATAACATCTGCTACCTTTTGCGGAAACTCCTTATCAACACGACTTAACACATCATTAATTTCCGTATCACCAACGATAATCTTTTGTGTAAACTTCTCATGATCTAACGAAAATACTTTTTCAAACGAATGAGAAAATGGGCCGTGACCGACATCATGAAGTAATGCCGCACATAAACATAACAATCTATCTTCAGCATTCCAATTTGGTCTGCCATCAAACACATCATCAATCATACGACGAATAATTTCATATACACCTAACGAATGAGTAAAGCGACTATGCTCTGCACCGTGAAATGTAAAAAATGTCGTTCCAAGCTGCTTAATACGGCGCAAGCGTTGAAATTCTTTCGTTCCGATTAAATCCCAAATAACGCGATCACGCACGTGCACATATTTATGTACTGGGTCTTTAAACACTTTTGTTTCGCTGAGTTTGTCGTTTAAATATACCACCTTCCGACATCCCCCTTTCTTTACTACATTCTTACTTTATATTATAAACGAAATAAGAAACAGAAAGAAATGAAAGACTATATTAATTCCTGTTATATAAAGAAAAATCACT
>NZ_BOQD01000108.1 GCF_018332515.1 Bacillus hominis
CACCACCTTTAATAAATAATAAATTTTATCTATAGGTACAAAAAGACAAGATAATTATACGGAATTTAATACCGTTATAAAAGCCGTAAATACTTCGGTATATATTTCCGAAGTATTGTATGTACTAACTATAATACATCTACGGATGATAATCAAGAATCTTATTAAATCAATACTTTAAATACTTCCGTAATAATTACCGTAATTAATATTTTAATTGTTACGCATTTATTACGGTAATAAACACTGTAATGAATACGTAATGATTATAAAAGATGCATTTTAATAAGTGAAAATCCATGTAAAATTTTTAGTTCAGTTCACAGAATTTTAAGGTGATTTTGTACATAATCAAGTGTTAATCACGCTCACCCGACTAATCACCGCTCGATAACATAGGTATTATTGGTATGCAGCTAAATAAATGAGCAGTGAATGATTGAGTGATCAGGTATAAAAGTCCATGATATTTTATGTAATCTACAAAGGGGTTCTTTTAGTTTCTATAGAATTTTTATATAATGTATTATAGGACAGGCATCATATAGTTAGGTGGTGAGCAAATGATTGATGAACAGTTAAGCGATGGTTATTATCGCGTATCTGAAGTAGCAACCATGCTTGATATTCCTGAAAGTACTCTTCGTAGATGGTTGAATGATTTCGATGAGTACTTGAACATAAAAAAAGAACGCCAACTTAAATATGTTCATGAGGATAGTATTGATACAGTAAAAAAGATTAAACATTATTATTCTGAGTCAAAGAAAAAGCACGAAATTGTTGGGCTTTTAGATATGGATCCGACGGTTATTCGCAATGTTTATGCTGAAGATGTTGACGGTGATGGTGAACCAAAAGAAACATCACTAGTTAAAGCACAACAGGTCAATCCAGACTTTATAGAAGCTTTGACGGAAAAAATTACTGAGGAAGTT
>NZ_BOQD01000109.1 GCF_018332515.1 Bacillus hominis
TCATTCTATATTCTTTCAGGCTTAATCACAGGGTTACTGCTCTAGTCCGTCAGATATATTACAATAAAAGGAAAATGGTTTAGCTTTGCTGCTTTTCTTAGTTATCTTGATGGTCTCTATGTTTGAAATTATACTATTAAAAAAACATGTAGATCAGAGGGAGAACCAGTGAAGAAAAATTGGAATGAAGAAGAGCTTTTAGCAAACTTTATGTTAATGCCAAATGAACTACATCTATCTATGGGGAATAAAACAGAAACGAACCGTTTGGGCTTTGCCGTGTTACTAAAGTATTTCCAACAGAAAGCTAGATTCCCTAGCCAAAAGCAAGACATCCCAAAAGTAGTGATCGAGTACATAGCGAAACAGCTTGATGTTTCGCATGATCAATTTGATGAATATAGTTGGGGTGGAAAAGAAAAGACTTATACCCGACATCGAAAAAATATAAGGGATTTTTTTGGATTTCAGGAGCTTACACGTACAGATAATGATCGTTTGGGACAATGGTTAGAAGAACAAGTTCAGTCTACACATGATACAGACTATTTAAAAAACCAAGCATACAGTCTCTTTCGTAAATGGAAAGTTGAACCTCCTTCTATTGGGAGCTTAAAGCGTATGATTGACTCTGCCATTGATACTTTTGAAAAGAGCTTATATAAAATGACATATCAGCAATTATCTGCTAAGACGTGCACTCGGTTAGATGCTTTACTTGAGTCCCATGCTGATGAGGATTCTGATGGAGAGGAAACCGACATTTTAACTTTTCGTCAACTATTATCTTCTCCTCGTAAACCAAGTGTAAATGCGATGGAGATGGAGGTTAAAAAACTGTTAGCTATACGACATCTCCAAATTCCTAATGGTTTGTTTCATCATATGACTCCAAAATTACTAAAGAAATATCGACTTCGTGCAGCTACTGAGACTGTAACGGAATTGCGAGCACATCCAGCACCCATTCGCTACACCTTACTTGCCATCTTATTTTGGCATCGTCATGCTGAAGTTATCGACTATTTAGCTGATCTGTTGGATGAAATCACTCTCAAGTTCGGAAATAAGGCCAAGAATACTACCCGTAAAGAAGCAGTAGAAGAGTTGGAAAGGGTTCAAGGGAAAAATAAACATATTATCAACTTATTAAAAGCGACGGTTAATCATCCAGATGGAATTATTCAAGATACTCTATATCCGATTGTAGGCGCTTCAACAATTCGGGATATTATTAAAGACATGACAAGAAATCACCGAGAATACAAAGAAAAAATCTATATAAAGATGCATTCTTCCTATCGGGGGCATTATCGGATTGCTTTCTGTAATATCTTAAAAAATCTTACGTTCAGATCTAATAATCAATCTCATCAACCTGTCATTGAAGCTCTTCAACTAATTCGAGAATATGGTGATAGTGGTCAACGTTTTTTTGCAGCTAATGACGAAGTTCCTATTGAAGGAGTGATCCAGCCCAAATGGAAGGATATCATTATTGAGACGGATAGTAAGGGAATGGAGAGGGTTAACCGAATCAATTATGAGATTGCTGTTTTACAAACACTTCGAACGCGCCTCCGGTGTTTTACCGTTAATATCAATAACATGTGTTGTATTATCGATTTTACGAGTACTGATGTTAGAATTTACTTTATCAAAAGATAATGTAGAACTGCCCCACATTTCATTAAATTCAACCTCATATATACCAGCTAGTTCTGGCCAATTGATTTCTACAACATGTTGTTGGTTACCATCTAAAATTCCTTGTTCCATATTCGTTTCAGAACCATAGGTCCTAAAATTACTCTCAATCCTTACTTCTTTATTAAAACAAGTATAAAATGATTCCTACTTCAAATACTAAAAAAAAACTATTGAAGGATATGATTCAAATGACACTCCATCTAAATAAAAATAACTGCCCTAATTATGAAAAAATTAAATACATCCTCAACGAATCACCAGACTTAATGTGTAGAACACTTGAAGTTGGTGGAGATTGTCTCGAAGTTATTTTCATGAAAAATTTAATTAAACAAGAGTTTCTAAATGAGTATGTAATTAAATACATTCAACAACTTCCGATAGAATACATAACTTACTCTTATTTATTGAAAAACATACCAATGAACGAAGTAAAGAAAAACCTTAAGGAACAAGAGATTATCTCTTCCCTCTTAAATGGATTCGCTTATATTTACTTATCAGACGAAAGTAAAGCATTTATGGTAAATTGCGCCAACCCTATTGAAAGATCTATTGAGAAAGCAGAAACAGAATCATTGGTATACGGTCCTAAAATATCGTTTACAGAATCATTATCTTCTAACATTAAAATTATAAGACGAAATCTAAATGATTCTAATTTGTGTACAGATGAATTAAAAATAGGAGAACGTGTTAAGAAGCAAGTAAGAATTATATATCTTAAAGATATAGCGGATGATGACACACTTAAAACACTTAAGGAGAAGTTTGAAAATATAAAAACTGATAATATAAGTGACAGTTCAGTATTGGCACAATGTCTTGCAGATAATCATTACTCATTTTTTCCACAGTTTATATTAACAGAGTTGCCCGATAGATTCCTCTACTCTATTTTAAACGGACGGATTGGTGTTCTTATAGATGAAAGTCCAATTGCTATTATTGGACCTGCTAATTTTTTTTCGTTTTTTGAATCAACAGAAGACATATATTTGAGATGGTCCTTAAGTACTTTTATAAGATTTATACGATTATTTGCTATGGCAGGGTCACTATTTCTTACAGCATTTTATGTTGCAACCATGACATTTCACTTTGAACTAATTCCATCTAAATTGTTACTTATAATTGGGCAATCACGTTCACAAGTTCCTTTTCCACCTTTGCTAGAAGCACTTTTACTCGAATTATTAATTGAATTACTTAGAGAGGCTGGGGCACGCCTTCCGTCAAAAGTAGGGCAAACAATGGGGATTGTTGGAGGTATTGTTATTGGCCAAGCAACTGTTGAGGCAGGTTTAACTAGCAACATTTTAATTATTATTGTGGCATTTAGTGCATTAGGGGCATTTACGGCTCCTATTTATGAAATGGGCACTGCTATAAGAATTGCTAGATTTCCTTTCATTATTCTAGCAGGTGTTTGGGGATTAAATGGGATTATTATCGGTGTCTGTGTAATGATGGTCCACTTGTTAAAATTGACATCATTAAACAAACCTTATCTTGCACCTCTATACCCTTTTAGGATTAAGGATATAAAATACTTCTTAATACGTCTACCCCACCATTTTTATATGAGACGTCCTGTTGTCAATCGCCCAAAAGATTCATTCCGCACAAGGTGGAGATTTAAAAAAACAGAAAAAGATTTAGATGAATTTTGAGGTGGATAATGAAATCAAATATTAGTTTTGTAAATGCCTATATGGCTTTCTTTATCATACACACTTCGCAAATTGGTATGGGCATACTTGGAGTCCCGAAAATTATTTATCTTGAATCTAAGAAAGATGCTTGGATCTCAGTTTTACTATCCGGTCTATTCATTAGTATTATCACTTGGATTATTATTAGCATACTTAAAAAACATGGAAACTGTAATCTTTATGAAATACACGAAAATTTATTTGGTCGCTTTATAGGAAGTATCATCAATACCTTAATTGTCATTTACTTTATTGCTGTACATTACTCTATCATCATCAGTTATGTTGAATTGTCCCTAACATGGGGATATGAAGGAGTTTATGAATGGGTAGGCACTTTAGCACTATTATTAATAACAATTTATGCAGTATCAGGTGGATTCAGAGTAGTTGCAGGGATATGCTTCTTATCCTTTTTAATGACTATATGGCTGCTATTTGTGATGTATCAACCACTTGATTCCATAAACTTAACTAGAATTTTACCCATCATGTCGACAACTCCGTCAGAAATGATGAAAGGAGTTTTTAAAAGCAGTTATACAATGTTGGGTTTTGAGACTTTATTTTTTATTTTTCCTTTTATAAAGGAGAAAAAAAAACTACTTCTATTCAGTCAATTAGCAATCTGGTTTACCACACTTCTTGTTTTAATTGCAACTGTTATTTCCATATTATTTTATAGCCCTAAAGAATTAGAAAAACAGATCTGGCCTATTGTCAGTATGATAAGCGCTGTCCATTTTCCATTTATTGAGCGCTTTGAATCTATAGCAGTTTCATTATGGATATTAGTTATTTTTCCAAATTTATGTATAATCCTATTCATTTCTTCCAAAGGAGTTAAACAAATATTTCATTTAAAACTAAAACATGGAATATGGGTAATCTCAATAATCATTTTTATCACGAGTTTTTTTATCACAAAAAGAGTCGACAATAACCTTTTGATTGATAAAGTTGGTCAAGTAGGCTTTTACCTATGGTTTATCTATCCAATATTCTTATATTTCATTTCAATCATTAAATCTAAAATCTTTTCACGTTCAAAACGGAGTTGAAAAAATGAAAATACGGCTTATTCTACTTTGTGTCTTTCTCTGTACGGCATGTATGCCACCTGAAAAAATATTAGAAAGGCAAGGAATTTCAACTATTATTGGTTTTGACTTACTTGATGAGAATACATACAAAGGCACTATTAGCTTGTTACAATTCGACCGTAAAGAAGAAAAGACGAGTGTAACCATTTCTGCCGTCGGAACTACAAGCAAACAAATAAGACAAAATTTAGAACAACAGACAAGCCACCACCTTACTTCTGGTCAATTAAGGACCATACTGTTTAATAAAAATATGGCAGAAACAGTAGGAATTTCTTCTTTTCTGGATACTATGCAACGAGATAGCAGTATCAGTTCTTTAATCTTTTTGGCCATTACTGATAATGCTGAGGAGACGATTAAAAATAAAAACTATGAAGAATATCCCGAAATGGGATCCTATATCTATCAACTATTGGATAAACACGAAAAGAAAGAAATGTTAGTCAACTCCAACTTGCATGATTTTATTTCCACACTATATGAAATTGGTATCGATCCTACCTTACCTATTCTATCGAATGAGAATGGTGTAGCACCCTATTTAGATGGGGTTGCATTATTTAGGGATGATAAAATAGTTGGTTCTATTTCCATGAAAAAAAACCTGTATATAAAATTATTCACCAATCATAATGCTTTTTTGGGGGATATAACTTTAAATATTCCTGCAGAGGTATTAGAAGAAAAGGGAATAAAACTAGTCGAAAAGCAAAAAGGAGATAAATTTAATATTACAATTCACCCAATAAAGTACCGCGGAAATGTTGAATTATCTCAGGAAGAGTCGGTTAATTTAAATGCATCTATTTTAGTTTCAACTATAGAATTACAGCCTTCTGTTACTCTTAAAAATAAGGAATCAATAAAAAAAATGGAGCTAATAATTGAAGAAGAACTAAACAAAGAATTCGGGGATATTCTTGAGGAGTTTAGAAAATTAAATACTGATCCAATTGGCATTGGAAGAAAAATAAAAAGTATAAGAAAATATTCCAATTTAAATGAAAAAGATTTGAGAGGAAAGTATTCCACATTAAATTTAAAACCAAATATTAAGGTAGAAATAAAACGAACTGGGGCAGTTGATTAGTTCACGAATTACTTGTGAAGAACCTCATTTACTTATGAAGAGCTCACCGAGGTTGATATTAAACTTATCTTCCAATAGTTCAATAATTGTATGTAAAACCATAATTAACTACAATCCTTATTCAACAATCTGGCCCTATTGCGGAACAAAAATAAAAGAGCTCTCTTCAGTCATACTGCGGCTGGTTAGTTTAATAAAATTAGCCCCATAAACGGACATTTATGGGGCTGGTCCTTATTGGAGCAAAACACACTCTATTTACCCTGATCTTTGGTACCAAAACTCATTCCCAAAATCAAAGTAACATTTTTAATAACAAACACCGTTTTTGGTGCTAATATATTCATATAAATAGTTTTTAGTAGGTGATTAATTATGATTTTTGGTTACGCGCGAGTGAGTACGGAGGAACAAAACCTAGATATGCAAGTTGATGCATTAACACAATTCGGGGTTGAGAAGATTTATAAAGAAAAATTAACTGGCACACGAAGAGATAGGCCTCAATTAGAAGACCTTTTAAAAATTTTACGAAGTGGCGATAAAATTGTTGTATATAAACTTGACCGTATTTCACGTTCCACAAAACATTTGATAGAACTGAGCGAATTATTTAACGATATGGGTGTACATTTTGTATCAATTACTGACAGTATTGACACTTCAACCGCAATGGGAAAGTTTTTCTTTCGTACAATGGCAAGCATCGCTGAACTAGAAAGAGATATTATTAGTGAACGAACAAAGTCTGGTCTTCAAGCAGCAAGATCAAGAGGAAAGAAAGGTGGGAGACCTACTAAGAAAGAAGATAAAGTGGAAATGGCTGTTAAGATGTATAAGAGTAAAGACTATACAATTAAGCAAATTACAGTGGCGACTGGTATCAGTAAGACCACGCTGTATAGGTATTTAGACAAGGCGCTATAGGGTTGCCTCAGTAATTTAGTTATTAACGATTTGTAAAGATCTTATCGATTAAACCGTATTCTAAAGCTTTTTCTGCTGTCATGAAGTTGTCGCGGTCTGTGTCGCGTTGTAGCACTTCAAGTGGTTGACCAGTGCGGTCAGCAAGAATTTGGTTTAGTTTTTCACGTAAGAATAGGATACGTTTAGCAGCGATTTCGATTTCAGTCGCTTGACCTTGTGCCCCGCCAAGTGGTTGGTGAATCATTACTTCACTGTTTGGAAGTGCATAACGTTTTCCTTTTTCACCTGCTGCAAGTAAGAATGCACCCATAGATGCAGCCATACCGATACAGATTGTTGATACTTGCGGTTTAATAAACTGCATTGTATCGTAAATTGCCATACCTGCTGTGATAGAACCACCAGGGCTGTTGATGTAGATGTGAATATCTTTTTCTGGATCTTGAGATTCCAAGAATAAAAGCTGGGAAACGATTGAGTTAGCTACGTTGTCATCAATTGCGCTACCAAGCATAATGATGCGGTCTTTTAATAGTCGAGAGTAAATATCGTAAGCGCGTTCTCCACGATTTGTTTGTTCAATTACTGTAGGAATTAAATTCATCTGTTATTTCCTCCTTCAAAAGCTTTCTTAGTCTTATAATACAATTATGGTCAATAAAGGTCAAACGAAACCACTTTAAATCAAAAAAATATGTAGTTGTACCATGAAATATTCGCTATGTTTTTGAAATTCCCTGCTTATGTATCTTCAACATCATAACCGAATTACATAAATTTAAACGTTATAAAAACTGTAGAAAAAAAGAAAAGAACGCCTTTTTTACTGAAGCGTTCTTTCGATATCTATTCTTTTAAAAGATAGGTCACTTTATTTAAAATCTTTTCGATTTGTTTCGCGTTTTTACTATACATTTCGCTTGCTGATTTCGACTTTGTTTCTAAAGAAAATAGTTCAAGATCAGCATGACATTTTTTTAAAGATGCCAATAATAAAGGTTTGTTTTGAGGAGAAGGCATTTGTAGTTTGTCATTATAAATGTCGATAGTAAGTTGTCCATATGAATCCACTTGACCGAGAAAGACGTTTTCAATGACAACACCGAGTTTTTCGAGCTCAGAATGTAACCAAGCTCGGTTATGTCCGCTTGCTGAAAGAGGTTCATCTAGTACATTGCCATCCATAATAACAGTTTGTGGTTCTTTTTCGTTTGCTACTTTTAAACCGATGTCTTTTGCTGTGAGTGGTTGGCGATCTTTCTTTAATAATACATTTAATTCTCCGCTCGGTTCTAGTACAGCAAATTCAACATCAGCTACGCTGAAGGCATCTTTTCCACGAAGAAGTTCCAGTAATTCGTCACTTGTATATTTTTCTTTCTTTAAGTTGTCTTCGAGTATCTTTCCATCTTTTATTAATACGGTAGATTTCCCTTCAAAGAAGTCCCGAGCTGTTTTGTTCTTTAAAGAAAGGATTCCTGTTAAAAAAGGTACCACAGCGAAAATGAGTATCGCAAAGACGCCGTGAAAAAATTTTGAATCGAGCCCTGTAGATACTTGGGCAGCGATGTCACCGATTGTCATTCCGGCTATGTATTCAAAAAAGGAGAGCTGAGAGATTTGTCTTTTCCCTAACCATTTCGTAATAGCGAATAAAATAATTAATATGAATACAGAGCGAAGAATGACAAGTGTCCATTCCGGCAGGTGAGACATAGTCATTTCCTCCAGTCTACTTAAAACCCTTTATATTGAGGTTCTTCACGTTCTAATACTGAAACTCTATTTTGTAAATCAGCGATGATGCTCTCCATTTCTAACATACATTCATGAAATACACGTTTTGATTCTGCGTCCTGTGAATGTAGTGAAAGGGAGCTCAAACTTGCTTGAGCGCCCCTTACACTAGCAAGGCAGGTTTTTACGCTAGCGATAACAGTCATACAAACACCTCTTATCCTTTCGGTTTGAATAGCAATGCTCCGATGAAACCGAAAATAATAGCTGCGGACACACCGGCGCTCGTTACTTTAAACATGCCAGTAATAACGCCAACGATGCCATGTTTTGCAGCTTCTTCCATTGCACCGTGAACGAGGGCGTTACCGAAGCTTGTAATAGGTACAGTTGCCCCAGCTCCAGCGAAATCAATTAATGGTTCATACAAATTGAATCCATCTAATATAGCTCCAGCAACAACGAGTGTTGCCATTGTATGAGCTGGTGTTAGCTTTCCAACATCAAACATAAGTTGGCCGATTACACATATAAGTCCGCCAATGACGAAAGCCCAGAAAAAAATCATTGCGTTGCACCTCCAAATTCAATCGAAACGGCGTGAGCGATACACGGAATTGTTTCTTCTTGTTGGAATGTAAGTGGAGATAGTAAAGCGCCTGTCGCAACGACAAGTATTTTATTAAACTCTCCTCTTTTCATTCGGTTTAATAAGTGACCGTATACGACAGTTGCAGAGCATCCTGGTCCGCTAGCACCAGCGATGACAGGCTGCCCTTCTCTATAAATGAGTAGCCCGCAATCTTGAAACTGTTCGCTCGTTACTTTCGTTCCATGTTTATGTAGTAAGTCATAAGCAATTTCACGGCCGACATGTCCGAGGTCACCCGTTACGATTAAATCGTAGTAAGAAGCATCAATTTGTCGCTCGCGTAAGTGAGCTTCAATTGTATCAACGGCAGCTGGAGCCATTGCCCCTCCCATATTAAACGGATCTGTTAACCCCATATCAACCACTCGTCCGATTGTGGCGGATGTTACCCTAGGACCGTGTCCAGTATCGCTTAAAATAGCAGCGCCAGCACCGGTTACTGTCCACTGCGCGGTAGGTGGTTTTTGCCCACCATATTCGGTAGGATAGCGGAACTGTTTTTCTACAGCTGTATTATGACTGGATGCACCAGTTAATAAATATTTTGCGCCTTTTGCATTTACGATACTTGCTCCAAGTGCTAAACCTTCCATAGAAGTAGAACAAGCGCCGAATAGTCCGAGATAAGGAGTGCCCAGTGTACGGCAAGCAAAGCTTGTAGGGGTAATTTGATTAATTAAATCGCCTGCGAGTACAAATTGAATATCGTCTTTACGAAGTTTTGCCTTTTCAGTAGCGCGGCTACAAGCTTCTTCGAACAAAATTTTATGTGCTTTTTCATAGGAATCTTGTCCGAGCCATAAATCTTCATGGAGGGTATCGAAGTCTTCTGGAATTTTGCCTTTAGCTTCAAACGGCCCGCCAACGACTCCCGTCGAAATAATAACTGGTTTGTTTTCAAATACCCACGTTCGGTGTCCTTGTAACATTTATAGCCCTCCCCATTGAACGAGAATCGTTTTAATAAGTGCGATGACGAAAGCGGAAAATACACCAAATAAAATAACAGAACCAGCTAATTTAAACATGTTACCACCAACGCCGAGTACAAAACCTTCTGTGCGGTGTTCGATACATGCGGCAATAACGGAGTTACCAAATCCAGTGACAGGTACAGCTGTGCCTGCTCCGGCAAATTGACCAAACCGATCGTATATACCAAATCCAGTTAATAACATGGAGATGAAAATAAGAGTTGCGACTGTTGGATTCCCTGCTGAGCGTTCAGTGAAATCGAAATACGTAATATAAAAAGTAGAAATGAGTTGCCCAATTAGGCAAATGAAACCACCAACGAAAAAGGCTTTTATACAGTTTTTTAAGACAGGACGCTTCGGTTCGCGTTCTTGCTCGAATTTTTTATATTCCTGTTGCACAGGGGTTAAGTTTTTATCTTTACTAGACATTGCAAACCTTCCTTTTCTTTTAAAAAGCGTTAAGTGTTAGACTCCATTTTTTTACCAATGAATTTTAATTGTTTATTAATTTCATCTTTAGATATTTTCTTTTCCTTAATTTTTCTTTCAAGCTTTTCAAGTAACATAAAGATTTTTTTATCTGTACTTACACGAACATCGAAAGTGGGGTGCTCATCACTTAGCTGCTTTTGGAGCTTCTTACGGAGAGGTTTTAATCCAAATCTTTCGTGATGCTCAGGTGTAACTGCTATGTAGAGATCTAAATTTGAATTTACTGCTGTACTTTTTATAATTTCATCCATAGTGAGAGCTCTTTTCTTGGCTCCTTGTGATATAGATTGATTAAAGGATTCCATACTCGTTTTTGTTAACTTTGGACCTTTCTCTTTCTCCGTTCGTTTTGCTTCTTCTTTCACTTTTTTATCTAAAGGACTATTATCACATCCGGTAAAAGAGCTAAATAGAAGGGCAAATAATACGGTTATGAGTCCGAGTTTTTGCATATTTATCATTCCATTTCTATTGCAATATGTAATGTGATAGAAAAAGGATGACTGCATATCATCCTTTTTCTATTTCACAGCAAGACTGATTCGTTATTGCTGTGAGTATTGTGGTTCTTCTTGTTTTACTTCTTCAACGCGTGGGTTTAAAGAATCGATAATCGTTTGTGTTTGCTGTGCAGCTGTTTGGAAAAGTTGCTTAGCTTGTTGGTTATCCGTATCAAGAGCGAATCCCTCTAAGCTAGCTTGTGCACTTTTTAATCCAGAAACAGTTTGTTTTAATTTCGTAATTACAGTCATTGAATGAAGCCTCCTTTGGAATATCAATTCAAAGATTATAATTTGTGAGTTGGGGTGAATTTATGATTGGAAAATTTAGGGGGGTGCTTTGTTAATATACTCATAACTAAGCGTCATAAAGGATTACGGGGATATTTTTATTGATTTAGATGGATTTTATTGCTATTATTATGAGAAGAAAATGAAGTGTTTTCTATTATCATGCGCCCATAGCTCAGTCGGATAGAGCGGTGGTTTCCGGTACCACGTCTTATATATGACAAAGGAAACCAAATGTGCTTTAGGGTGCGGTATAAAGCTGTTTGTCGGAGTTTTTAACGCTTAACTTGAGCGGGAACAAACCGCAAACGTCCTACGTAGGCATTAGCGAATTATTGTCGCATAGTAAAAAGGTGCTACGTGTAACCAAATGAAGATAATGATAGTACATATGCGGAGAGCTTCCGTCTGAAATTCGTTTCAGATAGGGGGCTCTTTTTTTATTATGTCTAAAAGTATACGAGTAGTAAAAAGACGAAGAGAAGTAGTTGATTTTATTGGTACTGCGGAAGCACTAGACACAGAAGCGGCGATAGCGATTGCTGCGCAGGCATTTCGGGCAGAGGGATTTAGAAAGCGTACTATAGATGATTACAGCAAGCTCTTTCGTTATTTCATGCGAGAATTGAACATTGAGAAAGTCGAGATCATTACGGCGGCACATGTACAAATGTATATTAATAAGCTGCTTAATCGAGAATTAGCACCTGCCACTGTAAATATTCGCATATCGGCGTTGAAGTCGGTCTTTAAGCGATTGAATGAGCAGGGCTACATTAAAAGCAATCCCGCTGTAGACTTTGTAAAGTTACGTACCGATGAAGCGCCGATTTTTACGCTAAATCATAATCAGATAAAGCGCATTTTTCGTGTGGTAGATAAGACGACCTATGCAGGCTATAGAGATTACTGCGCCATGCTGCTTATGTTGCACTGCGGGTTGCGTGTAAACGAAGTAAATCAGCTAGAGGCTAACGATATAGATTTTGATAACCTTACGATTATGTTAGCAGGCGCTAAGAATAAGAACCGTAAAACTAGAGCTGTACCTATGACGAAGAAGGTAGCGGAAGAGCTACGAATGCTTATAGGGGTCCTACCACATGCCCATCAACTTAAGAACGAAAACAAAATGAACTTTCG
>NZ_BOQD01000110.1 GCF_018332515.1 Bacillus hominis
AAACAGGATGTTCAATTGAAAATGATTATCAATATTGATTTAGGTGAATAGCAGTTACTATCTAATTCAATCTATGGATGTCATCATTTTCGAAATAAATCACATTATAAGGAGTATATGTATGAAAAAATCTATGCTTTTAAAATTAGTGAGTATTCTAGCAATTTTCACTTTAATGTTAGTAGCTTGCTCAGATTCAAGTAAGGAAACTTCAAAGGCTAATAAAGGTAATAGTAGTGATGAGCCAAAAACGGTTGAAATCACTGATGCACATGGAACTGTTAAAGTCCCTGTAAATCCAAAGAATGTAGTTGCTTTGGATAATAGAACTTTTGAAACTTTAGCTGATTGGGGAATTAAATTAGCGGCTGCTCCAAAGGATGTAATGCCTGCAGATTCAGCGTATGTAAAGGATGATAAAGTTCAAAATATTGGAAATCACCGCGAACCAAATCTTGAAATTATAGCAGCTGCAAACCCTGAACTTGTAATCGTTGGTCAAAGATTTGCTGGCCATTACGAAGAAATCAAAAAATTAGTGCCAAATGCAGCTGTTATTGATCTTAATGTTGATGTTTCTGAGAAATCTACTACGCCTGGGAAAAATTTAGTAGATGGACTTAAAAGTTCTACAATTACTTTAGGAAAAATCTTTGATAAAGATAAAGAAGCTAAACAATTAGTAGCTGATTTTGATAAATCTATTGAAACTGCAAAATCTGCTTATAATGGAAAAGATAAAGTTATGAGTGTTATTGTTACTGGTGGGAATATTGGTTTTGCTGCTCCACATTCTGGTCGCGTTTGGGGACCGATGTATGAAATTTTCGGTTGGACTCCAGCACTAGAAGTTTCTAATTCTACTGCAGGTCATAAAGGTGATGACGTTTCTGTTGAAGCTATTGCACAAACAAATCCTGATTGGCTTTTCGTATTAGATCGTGATGCTGCAACATCTGATGCAGCTACTTCAACACCTGCTAAGGATGTTATTTCTAAATCACCTGCTCTTCAAAACACAACTGCTGTTTCTAAAAAACAGGTTGTTTATGCACCAGAAGATACTTACACAAATGAATCAATTCAGACTTACATAGAGTTATTTGGAAATATCGCAAAAACTTTAGCTAAGTAGTGTAAAGGAGTACGAAGCAGTGTCAAAAAATATAATTTCTAGGGTTGAGAATACTTCTCAACCCCAGTTTTATAATCACAATAAATTATGGACAAAACCTTTTATAATAGCGATTATAGTTGTTATAATTTTAGGGATTATATCACTGTTTACTGGAGTTTATGATATACGTGGACAAGAGGGCGGAATGGAGATGTTTTTCATAACTCGTGTTCCGAGAACAGTTGCATTAATGCTTACTGGAGCTGCAATGGCGATGGCAGGGCTCGTAATGCAACTCATTACACAGAATCGCTTTGTTGAACCTACTACAACGGGGACTATTGAATGGTCAGGCTTAGGCCTGCTTTTTGTATATTTATTATTTCCTGCCCCGACTTTAGTTCAAAGAATGACTGGTGCAATCATTTTTTCTTTTATAGGAACTATGATTTTCTTCCTATTTTTAAGAAGAGTTAAACTTCGTTCGTCTTTAATTGTCCCGATTATCGGATTGATGCTTGGAGCAGTTATTTCTGCAGTGTCTACTTTTTTGGGACTCCTTTTTCAAATGACGCAAAGTATTGAAACTTGGTTTGTAGGTTCATTTGCTAACGTTCAGGTGGGAAGATATGAATATTTATGGCTGATTGTTATCATTACTTTGCTTATTTTTATGTATGCTAATAGATTGACTTTAGCTGGACTAGGAGAAGATGTCGCAACAAGCCTTGGAGTTAATTACAATAGAATTGTTCTTTTTGGGACTGGCCTTATCTCTGTTGCAGTTGGAATTGTTGCAGCTGTTATTGGACACTTACCTTTCTTGGGATTAATTGTTCCAAATATTGTTTCAATGTTTAGAGGTGATGATCTTAAGAGTAATTTACCTTGGGTGTGTGTGATCGGAATGGGGACAATAACTGCCTGTGACATCATTTCTCGAACAATTATAAAGCCTTTTGAAGTACCTGTTTCTTTAATACTTGCAACAGTGGGAGCAGTCGTGTTTATTACTATTTTATTGAGACAAAGAAAACCAAGGAGGCTGCGATGATCACATTAGAATATAGAAATAAAGAAAATGTCGAAATCGATTCTAGCCTTCATAATGAAAGTAGATCAGCTAGTGCTTTTCGGTCTAAGAAGGAAGCAAGACGTTATTGGATTTTACTGATAACATTGATTGCTTTAGGTCTCCTTTCTTCATATGGACTTTTAGTTTATAACAATCCAGTTCCGATAGATTCACCTTCTTTTATCCCAGTTGTTAAGAGAAGGATAGTAGCTATTGTTGCAATGATTATTGCTGCAGTTTGCCATAGCTTGTCGACAGTTGCTTTCCAATCTATTACGAATAATAAAATTATTACTCCTTCGCTTTTAGGTTTCGAATCACTTTATTCAGCAATTCAAACGAGTACAATATTCTTCTTTGGTGCTAGTGCATTAATAAATTTTAATGGAATTGGATCATTTTTATTCCAAGTCGTTATTATGGTCTTCATGAGTTTGATACTTTATGGATGGTTACTTTCCGGTAAATATGGGAATTTACAACTTATGCTTTTAGTTGGAATTATTATTGGTACCGGACTAAATTCTGTGTCAACTTTTATGAGAAAACTACTTGCGCCTTCAGAATTTGATATTTTACAAGCAAGATTATTTGGTTCTGTTAATCATGCAGATCCTGCATATTTTCCTATTGTAATTCCTATGATCATAATTGTAGCAGTATTAATATTTGCACATTCTAAGAATTTGAATGTTTTGTCACTAGGAAAGGATGTTGCTACTTCTTTTGGAGTTAAATATCAACCTAGTGTAATTTATACGCTTGTATTAGTTGCTATTTTGATGTCCATTTCAACAGCTCTAATTGGGCCACTTACTTTCTACGGCTTTTTAGTAGCAACTTTGAGTTATCAGGCGGCGTCAACTTATGATCATAGATATATTTTTCCAATGGCTTTTGCTATAGGATTTTTGATAATGACGAGTGCATACTTTTTAATGTATCATGTATTCCATGCTCAAGGTGTAGTTTCAGTTATTATTGAATTATTTGGTGGGATCATATTCTTAACTATAGTTTTAAGGAAGAGGGCTTTATGATAAAAATTGATAATGTTAAAAAGTTCTATACTGATAAGGTAAAAATAGGACCTTTGGATATTGAAATACCAAAAGCGGGCTTTACTTCTTTAATTGGACCAAATGGTGCCGGAAAGTCTACGACACTTTTGATGATTGGAAGACTTTTAGATATGGATGAAGGTCAAATTCAAGTAGCAAATATGGATGTTTCGGAATCTAAATCAAAAGACCTAGCAAAAGTTTTGACTATATTGCGACAAGAAAATCATTTTGTAACTAGGCTTACTGTTAGACAATTAGTTGGATTTGGGCGCTTTCCTTATTCAAAGGGAAGATTAACTAAAGAAGATGAGGTTATTATTTCTAAATATATCGATTTTCTAGATTTAACTAATTTAGAGAATCGATATTTAGATGAGCTTTCTGGTGGACAAAGACAAAGGGCATATGTAGCGATGGTATTGTGCCAAGAGACTGAATATGTACTTTTGGACGAACCTCTGAACAACCTTGATGTTGCTCGTTCTGTTCAAATGATGGAGCATTTGAGACGTGCAGCTAATGAATTTGGAAGAACAATTTTGACTGTTATGCATGACATAAATTTTGCAGCCAAATATTCTGATAAAATTTGTGCTATGAAAGATGGACAAATTGCTGCTTTTGGAACAGTAGAAGAGGTTATGGACCCAAAAATTTTGACAGATATTTTTGAAACAAAAATAGAAATTATCAATGGTCCTTATGGGCCAATCGCTGTTTATTAGTTACAAAATGTAAAAATGAGTATGCAAAAAAAACTAATTGAAAATCAAATTGTATACTGTAGCTTGCGTAAATCATGTCAGCTACTCTAGTTGAAGTTGCTGTCTGTATTTTATAGGCAGCAGCTTTTTTTAATGCGATTGCCATGATAACTCTTAATTATTGTAAAGGTTATTCCTAAGTACAGATTAGAAATCATATTTTTAGAAAGTGGATTAGTTTTAAATTTACAGACTTATCAAAATTCTGTAAAGTGTATATAAAACTATATAATGGGGTGTTCTTTATGTGTACTAGTTTGACATTACAGACTAAAAACAATCAGCATCTTTTTGCAAGAACAATGGATTTTACATTAGATTTTAATCAAGAAGTAATAATAGTTCCTCGACATTATCAATGGAGTAATATAACAGGTGAAAGGATCAAAACGAAACAAGCAGTCGTTGGAATGGGAATTAATCATGAAGGAAGGGTCATTCTAGCAGACGGAGTAAATGAATCGGGTATGACATGTGCAACACTCTATTTCCCAGAGTTCGCTACTTATAGTAAAAGTATAGATAACAATAAGACGAATCTGGCTCCATTTGATTTTGTGGCTTGGAGTCTCACACAATTCAATTCTGTTGAAGAATTGAAGAACTCTATAGATAGTATTTCCTTTTTGGATGTATCATTACCTTTTTTAGGACTGACTCCACCGCTACATTGGATTGTAGCGGATAAATGGGGGGAATGTATTGTACTAGAGCCGACAAACAAAGGAATAAAAATGTATGATAATCCTCTAGGAGTGATGACCAATAGCCCTGAATTTAATTGGCATTTACAAAATTTAAGACAATATATTGGTCTTAGATCACAGCCATTTGTGCCAACACAATGGGGAGATTTATCATTAAGTGCTTTTGGACAAGGTTCCGGCTCGATGGGGCTTCCTGGAGATTTCACCCCACCATCAAGGTTTGTACGGGCAGCATATGGCAAACAAAATATTCAAGGCGTAGATAACGAAGAAGAAGGCGTATCGGCTGTTTTTCATATCTTATCAAATTGCGAGGTTGCGAAAGGTAGCGTAATAACAGAAGAAGGGGTATTAGACAATACTATCTATACAAGCGCAATGTGTATGGAGTCCGGTACGTATTATTACCATACCTACGATTGTAGACAAATTACAGCCATTCATTTATTTCATGAAAATTTAGATACAGCTGAGATTAAAACCTATCCGTTTCAGCGGAAACAAAAGATATATTATGAAAACTAATTAGACCTGGAACAACATTTGGGTAGAATTGCTGAAGTAATTCTATCCATAATTTTCTACTATTATTTAAGGTGAGAGTAGGAAATTGATTTATACGAAAAAATGGATTTGATGAGTTTACTAGAAGAAGTTCAATAATTTCAATCGTAAAAAGATAAAAAAGGAGCGGAAATACGCTCTTTTTTTATTTATCTTGCTATATTTAGGAGATTAGTATGAATAAGCCTGTTACTGATGAAAAAAATATTGAGTTTTTTTATGGAATATATGTGAAAAGTTGTATAAAATAAGCAAGAAAGCCAAAAAATTATAGGGGGAAACTTGTGAAGAAAAGTAAGTATTTAGTACGTATTTTAGGAGTGTGTATCATGTTGTTTTCTTTTTGTTTTCAAGGAAAGGTACAGGCAGATGTAAATACTGTTCAATCCGGAAAAATAAAAGCAGGAAACGTAACGGTATGGGAAGTTGGCAATGTAGCGAAAGTGTTATCGGATGTGGAGCGCTTAAATTTAAATACAGTAAATGTACCGATTCAAGTGGATATTCCGAATGTGACTTCTACTAATATGGTAATTAATCAGGCGCAAAAGAAACAAGCTATTATTTTAATTCAAGAATTATTAAAGCGTAATATTCAAGTTATAGTGGAACCGTTCCCATATATACAGCAAGGAAATGTTGGAGAAACTGAATGGAATCCAAGTAACATTAATGATTTCTTTTGGAATTGGAAAACGGTTGTTTTACAAGATATTTTTAATTCCATTACAAGTAAATACAATGTGTATGGACTAAAAATCGCTTCTAATTTCGTGAATATGGAATATGCAGAAGGATACTGGAGCGATACGATTGATTTTGTTCGTCAGCAGTATAAAGGAAATGTTTTGTATCAAATGAACTGGTGGTTAACAGCGGGCTTTGATCCTTCTTATGAAGTGAAGTTTAAAGAAAAAATAAATCGTCCATATTTGAAAAAGGTGGATATTGTTAGTATCGATAGTTGGTTTGAAGTTTCAGGGAAAAGAAATCCTACATATGAAGAAGTAAAGCAAAACTTATTTGCGACGACAGTATATAATCGTGGGCAAAATGTTGTTCAGCAACTTGAACAATTACATAAAGCAACTGGAAAGCCAGTTTACTTTGGTGGATTCAACGTTCCAGCGCGTGAACTTGGCTTGCAAAATCCGTGGAACCCAGACGTTTCAAATGTGTTTTCAAAAGATGTACAATTAAACGGATGGCGCGCTTACCGAGATGTATTAGAACCGAAGCCGTATTTTAAAGGTTTTTCAATTTGGTTTATCGGCTCTAATGATAGTACGCATGCATATCAAATACATAGTAAAGAAGCAGAGGCAGTTATTAACGGTTGGTACCGAAAATAAATTTTTAAAAATAGGCAAGTTTTGAAGTATAGTACATATATTTTTAGTGAAAGGCCTTTCAACATCTTATCACCTAGGGGGCAATCATAATGAAATTTTTGTCTTACCTTACAGTAATTTTGGTGATTCTCGGAGGTTTGAATTGGTTATTTGTAGCGTTAGATTACAACGTAGTTGAGAAATGGTTTGGTTCTATGCCGGCGCTTGTGGACACTATTTATTGGCTCTTTGGTCTATCTGCTATTTATCAAATTTTTGATCGGTTCTTTACGAGTAAGTAGCTATTATACTTTTATTACTAGAGTGTTAAGTACGATTATGTACTTAACACTTTTTTATATGTTTATGAAATAATGAAATGTATATGCAAGCGATTCCATTGCGTCTTGCGCCGTAATACTAGAAAAGAAATTGACCATGTCTTGTATTGTAGGTTATAATTCAGAAAGTTTAAAAAATAATAAAAATGAGAAATAGGGAGGTTATCTGGGTGATGGAGAGAGTGTATAATTTTTCAGCAGGACCATCTATACTCCCTTTGCCAGTTTTAGAGAAAGTGCAAAAGGAGCTTGTAAATTATAACGGGACAGGCATGTCTGTTATGGAAATGAGCCATAGATCTTCTTATTTCCAAAGTATTATTGATGAAGCCAGTAGCTTACTTCGTGAATTAATGAACATTCCTGATGAGTATGAAGTTTTATTTTTACAAGGCGGTGCGTCATTACAGTTCTCTATGATACCGCTAAATGTAATGAGTACGTATAAAAAAGCTGGGTACGTACTGACAGGCTCATGGTCTAAAAAGGCGCTGCAAGAAGCCGGAAAAGTAGGAGAAGTACAAGTGATTGCTTCTTCTGAAAAAGAGAAATTTACTACGATTCCTAAAATAGATGATTTCCAAAGTGATGAAAAACTAGATTATGTACATATAACAACAAATAATACAATTGAGGGGACAAAATATGTGGATATTCCACATTTAGAAACAGTGCCGCTTGTTGCGGATATGTCCTCAAATATTTTATCAGAACAATATGATGTTACGAAGTTTGGCCTCATATATGCGGGTGCGCAAAAGAATTTAGGGCCAGCGGGCTTAACGATTGTAATTATAAAAAGAGATTTAATTGGCCGTGCGGGCCGCTCTTGTCCTACGATGTTAAACTATGAAACTTACAGTAAAAATAACTCCCTATATAATACACCGCCATCCTTTAGTATTTACGTAACGAAACTTGTACTAGAGTGGTTGAAAGAACAGGGCGGGGTATCTGCGATTGAAGACCAAAATAGAATAAAATCTTCACTTCTTTACAATTTTTTAGATGAATCTAAATTGTTTACTTCACCAGTTGATCCTACGTATCGATCACTTATGAATATTCCGTTTACAACACCGTCAGAAGAGCTTAACAATCAGTTTTTACAAAAAGCGAAAGAACGCGGTTTCGTTACGCTAAAGGGACATCGTTCAGTAGGTGGTATGCGTGCAAGTATTTACAATGCGATGCCAGTGGAAGGTGTTGGGCAATTAGTAGCTTATATGAAGGAATTTGAGCTTGAAAATAGATAGGGAGATGGGGATATGTTTCGTGTTCAAATGTTAAATCAAATTGCGGAAAAGGGTTTGCAAATTTTTGATGGGAATCGCTATGAAATTGGAGACAAAGTAGGTCATCCAGATGGTATTTTACTTCGCAGCTATTCTTTACATCAAGAAGAGTTTTCAGAAGATTTAAAGGCAATTGCAAGAGCTGGTGCCGGTGTAAATAATATTCCTGTTGAGCGTTGTACGGAAAAAGGGATTGTAGTATTTAATACGCCAGGGGCTAATGCGAATGCGGTGAAGGAACTTATTATCGCAAGCCTTATTATGTCTTCCCGCAATATTATAAACGGAGTGAGCTGGACGAAAGAGTTGGATGGGGAAGAAGTACCACAGCTTGTTGAAGCTGGGAAGAAGCAATTCGTTGGATCTGAAATTGCCGGGAAGCGTCTAGGGGTTATCGGCCTTGGTGCAATCGGTGCTTTAGTGGCAAATGATGCGTTAGCGTTAGGAATGGATGTTGTCGGATACGATCCTTACATTTCAGTTGAAACAGCTTGGCGTCTTTCTACACATGTGCAAAGAGCGTTTAGCCTAGATGAAATTTTTGCAACATGTGATTATATTACACTGCATATTCCACTTACAAATCAAACGAAGGGAATTGTTGGTGAACACGCTATAGAGACGATGAAAAAAGGAATGCGTCTATTCAATTTCTCAAGAGGAGAACTTGTAGATGAAACAGCTCTTCAAAAAGCGTTAGAAGAAGATATTATTACACATTACGTAACGGATTTCCCGAATGAAAATGTTATAAAGATGAAAAATGTAACAGCGACGCCTCATCTAGGTGCATCTACGTCTGAATCTGAAGAAAATTGTGCAGTAATGGCTGCGCGTCAATTACGTGAATATTTAGAGACAGGTAATATTCGTAATTCAGTAAACTATCCAAACGTAGAGCTTCCTTACATTGGAAAAAAACGAATTACAATTATGCATCAAAATGTACCAAACATGGTAGGACAAATTACAGGATGTTTAGCAGAACATCATATTAATATTGCGGATATGATTAATCGTAGTAAACATTCTTGGGCGTACACAATGATTGATATTGATAATGGTATTGATGATATAATTAAAGAGAATATTGTGGAAAATATACGGAAAATTACAGGTGTTGTAGCAGTTCGAATGATTGTGTAAAGGAGAGAGAGATTTGGCAAATATCCGACCGTTTCGGGCCATCCGTCCAGTAGAAGAAAAAGCAGTGCAAGTTGCAGCTTTACCTTACGATGTATTAAATAGTGAAGAAGCAAGAGAAGTTGTAAAAGGGAATCCATATTCTTTTTTACATGTTGATAAAGCCGAAATTGATTTAGATCCGGCACTTTCGCCGTACGATGATCGCGTATATGAAAAAGCGGGTGAAAATTTAAAGCAATTTATACAAGAAGAAGTGTTCGTTCAAGACGAAGAGCCAGCGCTTTACATTTATGAACTGACGATGCAAGGAAGAACGCAGTCAGGCCTTGTTGTTTGTACATCGATTGACGAGTATGAAGATGATACAATTAAAAAACATGAGCGAACACGCCATGAAAAAGAACAAGATCGTATTCGCCACGTAGATGTGTGTGACGCAAATACGGGTCCTATTTTTTTAACGTACCGTACAAAAGAAGAAGTGAAACGTTTAATTGCAAGCTGGAAAGAAGAACATGCGCCAATCTATAAATTTACAGCAGAAGATGGCGTGGAGCATGTTGCGTGGAAAATTGCAGATGAAGATGTAATTGCGACTTTAGTAAACGCATTTGAAGACATTCCTAACTTGTACATTGCAGATGGACATCACCGCTCCGCATCAGCAGCAAAAGTTGGGCTAATGCGAAGAGAACAATATCCGAATTATACAGGAGAAGAGGAATTTAATTTCTTCCTATCTGTTTTATTCCCTCATGATGAATTATCAATTTGGGACTATAATCGGGTTGTGAAAGATTTAAATGGCTTATCAGTAGAGCAATTTTTAAAGCAAGTTGCGCAATATTTTTACGTGGAAGAAACAGGTGTTTCACCGTATAAACCAAATGAGCCAAAATCATTTGGAATGTATGTAAACGGGAAATGGTATAAGCTCGCAGTGAAAGAGGAAACATTTGATGCGAATGATCTCGTTAGACGTTTAGATGTATCTATTTTACAAGATCATTTATTAAGTCAAGTACTTGAAATACATGATCCGCGCTCAGATTCACGCATTGATTTCGTTGGTGGAATCCGTGGGCTAGAAGAACTAGAGCGTCTCGTGAATAGCGGTGCTTACACAGCAGCATTCGCATTATATCCAACGTCAATGGAAGATTTATTAGCAATCGCAGACGCCGGAGAAGTCATGCCGCCAAAATCAACTTGGTTTGAACCGAAACTGCGCAGTGGGTTGTTTGTTCATTCGTTAAAGTAAAGTGAAACTTTAATCAGTGGGGGGGTGTCCATCCCCCACTGATTATTAGCCTTCACCAATCGGGCATTTACGGGGTAAATAGACTTCGTTAGTTTTGAAAAACCGAACTGATTT
>NZ_BOQD01000111.1 GCF_018332515.1 Bacillus hominis
CGTAACAATTAAAATATTAATTACGGTAATTATTACGGAAGTATTTAAAGTATTGATTTAATAAGATTCTTGATTATCATCCGTAGATGTATTATAGTTAGTACATACAATACTTCGGAAATATATACCGAAGTATTTACGGCTTTTATAACGGTATTAAATTCCGTATAATTATCTTGTCTTTTTGTACCTATAGATAAAATTTATTATTTATTAAAGGTGGTGTGAAATTATTGTCTAATATATCAATGAGTAGTAGTGAAATTATTGATGTGCTTTGTGAGAATTTAAATGATGGGATTTGGGCTTTACGTGTGCTATACGCCGAGGGCGCAATGAACAAAGAAAAGTTATGGGATTATATCAACCAATATCATAAAGACTATCAAATTGAGAATGAAAAAGATTATGAGGGTAAAAAAATACTTCCATCGCGATATGCTTTAGATATTATGACTGCAAGACTTGAAGGAGCAGGGTTAATATCTTTCAAAGCAATAGGACGTGTTCGAATTTATGACGTAACAGATCTAGGAAATGTTTTAATTAAGGAACTGGAAAAACGAGTTGAGAAAAACAACTAAAATATATATTTGAGGAGGATATACATATGGCAGGCAATTTTTCAGAAATCGAAAGCCAAGGAAATATTAGTTTGAAATTTGGATTCTTAGGACTAGGTATGGGTGGATGTGCAATCGCAGCAGAGTGCGCAAATAAAGAAACACAAATTAAAAATAACAAATACCCATATCGTGCGATTCTTGTTAATACAAATAGTCAAGATTTTAATAAAATTGAGATTAAAAACACAGGGAACGTCCGTAAAATACAGTTAGAAGGATATGAACAAGGTGCAGCTCGTAATCCACAGGTTGGAGAGGAAGCATTTGTAAAGCATGAAACAAAGATTTTCGAAGCGGTAAAACAGGAATTTGAAGATCGTGATTTTATTTGGATTACGTGTGGTCTAGGTGGAGGAACAGGAACTGGTGCTCTATTAAAGGCTATTGAAATGCTCTATGAACATGATTACAATTTTGGATTGTTACTGACTTTACCACGTGATGCTGAGGCTTTAAAAGTATTAGAAAACGCAACTTCACGCATTCGTAGTATTGCTATGAACCAAGAAGCTTTTGGCTCAATTGTATTAATAGATAACGCTAAACTATATAGAAAATTTGAAGAGGAAAATCCAAGTGCTTTAGCAAACGAATATACTAGCTATAGTAACAAATATATTGCTGATGCATTACATGAGATTAACCTAGTTACTTCATCATTTACACCGTTTTCAGATACACATTTTGATGCGAGTGAATTTGCTCAAGTAATTAATACACCAGGCGTTTTATCATTAGCAAAATTAGAACTAAAATCAAATCAATTAGACACTGAAAACCCGCTAGGTTACTTGACTCAATTAGGTAACGCACTAGAAAAAGGCGTTTTATACGATACAGAAAGAGAAGAGCTAGAAAGTGCTAAAAAAAGCGCGCTATCTATCGTTACATCACCGCTGCGAGCAGGGCGATTATACAACTTCTCATTCCTTAATCAAATGGAAAACTTCTTAAAAGAAAGAACTCCATATGTAGATGAACGTCCTATAGCTCCATACGTTAATAAACATACAACAAAAAAAGAAGAGGATATAGTAAAATTCTATTCAGTTGTTGCAGGACTTCCATTACCAAAACGTGTTAGTGATATTATTGATGAGATTACGAGAATTAAAGAAGAACGTGAGCAAGCTAATTCAAAGAAATCCAATGCTGTTTTAAATAAACTTTTTGCATTTGATGATTCAGTACAAGAAGAAAAACCTAAAAAGAAAAAATTAAATTTTGGTGCTGAACCTGAAGTAGAAGTTGCTGACGATTCACAACCAGCAAAGAAGAAATTATCATTCTAAACAATAGACCGACAAATATAATTTTGTCGGTCTTTTTCTATTTCAATAGCAAAAAGAAACTACAATGCACAAGTGATTAATCTATTATATTTTCTGTATGTGTAACATGTCTTTATATAATGTAATTGTTTAAATAAATTGTTAGGCCGTCCTAACGATTTTATTCCAATACTTGAACCTTTAAAAAATTGTTCGGTTAAAACATGTCTTCCGTCCGAACAATTTTAAAAGAACTGAAAGACTATATAAATCAATGTTTCTAGCTAATTTTTAGGAAGAGAAGTAATCCAAACTTCAGCGTACAAGTTTTAGTATCTAGATTAAAGCAAATTCAGCTTAAACTTTTAATAATTTACAACTAAATTTTGCTGTAATAAGATATATAGAAATGGTTGTTATTTATTGAAAATACATTCGAGTTATGGAGTTGCATATAATGAAAAGTAAAACGTATAAATATACAAGCAAAGGTACACAGAAATCTTTTCGTTTAAAAGAGGCCGATATATTTGTATTTACATTTTTATATTACAAAAGGTATCTTACTACACGACAAATTACTCAGCTTTATAGTGCATTTGAGGGTAGAGATTTTTCTGAGGATAGTGTGTTTACGAAACTTAATCGTTTTTCAAAATACGGTGCTATCCTGACTAAAAAAATTGATAAAAGAGATGATAGTATAACCAGACGTGCGACATTCTCCTTAAAAGATAGAATGGTTGATTACCTTCAAGAATTAGGACGGATTCCTGCAGGATCTTCAAAACGTAGATATTCTTCTTCAAGCTCACTACATACACTTTGCTCACGAGAAATATTAGTACGCACACTTTTAGAAGTGTCGAAAAAGACCAATACGAATAAGATATTATCCGAGTTAGATATTCGCTCATATCATCAAAAACAAAAGAAAACAGAAATTGAAGATGCAGGTTTACTTCTAATTCCTGATGAACACATTTCATATAAAGACAAAAATATTTACATTGAAATGGATATGTGTAAAGAAACCAATGCTACCTTAGTTGAAAAGGTTGGGAAGTATATTGAATATGCACAAAAAAACACTAAGAATATAACTGTTGTTTTTGTTATGTATGACAAGTCGATGTTCCTTGCAGAAGATGCAGAACCTCCATACGTACGTATGAAAAATCTCTTATTTTCTATGCGAGAATATCATGAACATTTAATGAATCTACCAAACCTAAATATGCACATCTGCTCTTTGAAAGAAGCTGGGGATGTTATTTCAGATATTCTTCTAGGAATAGATGATAATCAAAACTTTGAACAAGATATTCTCTTACCTTTATCTAAACGTACAGTAGGAGATGCCGATTGGCGCTATGCATTTGTTGAAACAGTTCAAACATTTAAAGAGAAAATTGATGGTGGTCTTAGACGAACGTATAAGAGAGATAAAGATGTAATGCAAGATTTCTTCTTTATTTTTGGGAATGAAAATGATTACCGAATGATTGCTAGATTAGACGATGTTGTGTTTTCAAGAAGAGAAGGTGATGAAGGGGTGCCACTTGTTGTAATTTATCCAAAGCGCAAAAAGACTAGAGATATACTTTTAATGGACACGTATGACAACGTATTACTGCTATCCCTCCAAAATGAAGATGTTACTATCGACGCAGATGAACAGATCATGGCACGTACTGCAAATAACATACATCCGAAAAGACGTAAGCTTGTTGAATTATATTAATCGTTAATTTTTTATATACTTTTATACAATTTTATTGATTTTTATTATTTAAGGTGATAGAATTACGTTTGAACTAAACACAAAAAACTACAATCAAATCAGAACATATGAAATTAAGGCAAGCGACACACGCTGTTTTTACAGTGGGTGTCGCTTGCCTTTTTTTATATGGAGAAAGGTGGAAAATCAAAATGGATTTACAATATGCAACTACTACTACTGGGGGAGTGCTCTCTGCTAGAGAAGCATTTAAAAACCCGGAACTAGTCCTTAATCATATTACAGAAGAGGGGGCAACGTTTAGTGTTTCTCTACAAGATATCCAAATTCCAGGGAAACCAAATTTCTATTGGTACGATGTCATAATTGAAACGGCAACAGATAAAAAAATTGAGATAAATATCGCGGTACTTTCTCAAGAAGAATACAATCAACTCTGTGAAAGAGAGAGTATTGATTTATATTTAAAACAAACTGAAGATGCAGCAAAATTCTTTCTCGAAAAATCAAAGGAACTATTCCAACCAAAATTTAATAATCGATTCCAATTTAAACATAAAGCTCAACTGTATCTGTAAGAAGTAGGTGAGCCTATATGGAGACATTTAAACAACGATTACCGTTATTTACTACTATCGGCTTAATTAGCGGATTCATTCTTTCGTTTGGATTCGGTTTAGTAAACTACATCAAGTTACTCTACTATGCATTTGAACCACCGTCTTATCCTATAGAAATTACATATGTACCGCTTATTTTAATGTTCTTCTCTTTACTACTAGGAGAATTTAGCTTTAGGTTTTATAGTCGTATTCCAGCTTTGCATGTAGAGAATGGTAAATTAATAATTTTGATTGCTTCTCATATTGCGGTTGATATTCAATTTTTATGGTTTGCAACTGCTCCGATCCATGCAAAGGTTATTCCTTATCTTACGGATAAATCAAAACATCTTAATTTTGGTGAGTATGAAGCTTTAGGTCATGTCTTAACAGGTAATTTCCACACACTCACTATGATTTTTGTATTTTTACCAACAGTATTTATGATTTTGTTTACACTTTGGTATAGTGGGCATATTGTTCGTTACCGAGAAGAGATATTAAAGTGGGTACAAAAATACGAATATAAAAATCACAAATTACAAAAATGGTTTAATAGCCAAGAAGAACAAATATATCCTGATGTAGAAATTGGACCGCATATTGAGCATAAAGAGATGGTTCGTATCAAGGGGAAAGATAGGACGTTAAATTGTATTATTATTGGTCCTATTGGTTCTGGTAAAACGTCTAGTTTAATTATTCCCATGATTAATCAAGATTTACATTGGATGGCACGTTTTATCAATAAGTTCATAAATGTCTTTAAAAAGAAGGATTATCATACAGAAGAAGTAAAAGGAACATTTTTAAATGGTGTGACTGTTATCGAACCGAGTAATGATTTATGCCAAAAGGTTTTTAAGTTAGTGCAAGCACATAAAATACCTGAAAGTGCAGTTTACTACATTGATCCAACTAATCCTGATACCAAAAATATAAACATTCTGCGAGGACCAGTAGATAAAGTAGCAGAGGTTTTCGCAATGGTTATTCAAGGTTTATCTGAATCTAATAATGCATTCTTTGAACAAGCGCAGCGTAACCACCTCAAGCAACATATTTATTTACTTAAGCTACACAACCCACAAAAAGATGTAACCTTTGACGATTTAATTGAGATGTATGATGATGTAGAACGTGTTCATCGTATGCATAAACTATTAAAAGTACAAGTTGAAAAGTTATATGATTTTGTTCAGAGTGGGGCTGCTTCACGTGACCAAAAAAACGAATATAAAATTATAAAAGGTATTGATGAATGGTTTGATAATACCATTCGTGAAAAAATGGATTTTCAAGGTGAACCAGCGGTTTATAAATCAGGAAAATACCGCGGCCAACCAATGCATTATGACAGAGAAGAAGAATATGTAAAAGGTTTACGCAACATATTAAAAGATTTAGCCTCAAACGTTTTAATACGACGTGTATTATTTGGTAAATCCGATTTTGATTTCGATGTTCATTTAGAGCAGGGTGGAATTTTATTAGTAAATACAGCAAAAGGAGAATTAGCAGACCTTTCAAACGTATTAGGGAAATTTGTATTGTTAAGTATGCAAAATGCAGTATTCCGTAGAGATCCAAACGTCTCACCTTACCATCATATTATTGTCGATGAGTTTCCGGATTATGTTGTGCGGCCGTTTAAAGAATTCCCTGCACAATCTCGTAAATATAAAGTGATTTTAACAATCGCTAGCCAAACGCTATCGCAATTAGCTCTCGACTTCACAGAACAATACATGTTTACTTTATTAGGTTCATTCCGTAACAAAATGATATTTGGAGATGTAACACCATATGATGCAAAAATTTTCTCTGACATGTTTGGTGAGAAAGAGGAATTTAAAGAGGCAGAATCCGAACAGGGTATTTCTCCTATGCAAGAGAATCCAGTTAGTCGACTAGGATCAACTTATCAAAAAACGAAAGAAGTTGTTATGTCACCAGGAGATATCATGGCACAAGGTGCATTCATCTGTGCTGCTCGTATCGTACAAGATAATCATGTGCAACCTGTACAACAAATCACAAGTAACTTTGTACCAAAAGAAGAATTCGCCCAAGCAATCATTCAAGTAGATACAAAAACAGGTGAATATTGGGAAAATGAGCGTCTTCGTCTTATTAATGAATCTATAGAAAAAGCTAATCCTATGAAGCATGTAGATGCAGAAAACATGAAGAAAATACAACCATTACCACCTATCCGAGAAGGTGAGATTGAACAGAATAACTCCATGGAAACAAACAGGGAGCATCAACACATTGTATCATTAGAGGATTATAAGGGACACAAGTCTCAAAATGAAACCTTAACTAATGATCCCGCTGCAATGAGCCAGCAGGGAAATGTTGATGATGAAGTTGAAAATAAGTTGTATGAAGATATTAAAGAATTTATTATCGAATCACAACAAGTCTCGCCATCTCTTCTGCAAAGAAAATTCAAGATTAGCTATATGAAATCTATGCAATATATTGAGAAGTTAGAACAAAATCTAGTTGTAAGTTCTTACACAGGGGATGGTCCTCGTAAAGTATTAATTTCAAATAATAGTAGTACATCAGAAGAATCAAGTGTTATTACTACTCATTCATCTGACAATACTATTTCAACGGAAGTAGCAATTCCAATTGAAGGCGAAGGAATCGAACAAGAGGAAACTAGCTCCTTTAAGGATATTCTATACGACGATGTTTTAAGTTTTGTGAAGGAATCGGGAAGTATCTCTATTTCTGTACTACAAGACACGTTTAAAATTAGTTATACACGTGCATCGAGATTAATAGAAGCCCTACAACGAAATGGTGAATTGCCTGTAATAGCAGAAGAAACCCATGTAGAAAGTATAAGCTCTGAAATAAAAGAACCGGTCGTGAAAGAAGATATTAAAGAAACCATAGATATAGAATTACCTCCTATGGAAGAATGCTATGAAATAAACATGGAGGTAGCAGAACTAAACAAAGAATTATCTATTACTATGTTAGAGCAAGATTGGAATAAAGATTCCCTTATTCATTCCGCGGTTCCTGACGAAACGGAGCCACTGTTAGAAGAATTCCCACCTGTTGGAATTCCCAATACTATGATAGGAACTGCAGAAACAATTATAGAATCTACTTCAATTCCCGTTACAATAACAGAGCCAGAAGAAACTCATGTAGAAATCAACACGGTTCCAATTGAAGAAACGCTTAATCATATCGAAGAAAACAAGCTAGATGAAGATGTAGCAAAAGTTTACGAATCTATTAGTATTACGGTACAAGAAAACTTAGAAAAAAATAGAGAAGAGCATTCGAAAAATGATGAGAAGCAACCAGAACATAAACGTATGAGCTACAAAGAACGCCAAGAGTACTTAAGATTTCAGCAAAAAAATAAGAATAATACTACGCAGTCGCTGGTTAATAAAAATGAGAAACCAAAGCACAAAACATCTAACGTAATGAGTAAGGAATTGAACAATTTCTTTGATTAATAGTTTGTAGACCTTAAATTAAGTAATACTGCATTCGAGATTTTCTTTTAAGGGTTCAATCAAAACAAGAGTATAAGAGATTATTAAGAATCAAAGATACAATAGGAGGGGATTAGGTGAATACGGAACAAAAGCAGAAAATCCAATCCTTTATAAAAAAGATATGTATGGTTGCTATCTCTATCATTACAATTAAATTAATACGTGTGTACTTAAAAAGTAATCAAGAGATAAGAGATGATATTCATCTAGTATTCGAAAACGTAAGTGAAATCCAACTTTCTCATGCCATTGGACACTTGTTTTTGTTTAGTCTAATCTTAGGGTGTTTGGCTTTATTAGTAGGATTTTTATTTTACAGATACACTTTTTTGGAAAAAAGATATGTTCATTCATCATTTTATTTTTAATTGTTGATTCGGTGTTTTATTACATTTTTCCTGAAATACCGATATCGATATTAAAAAGTGTATTTTTAACAACCACATAATTTAAATTCTAATGAAGCATAGTTTCTATTATGAGAACTTTGCTTTGTTATTGAGAAATCCAATTGTACATTATTATTTGATCATACGTAATTGATTTTAATTAATGTGTATGAAGAGCAGGCTTAATTTGACTACTATGAACGAATCTCAAAAACCCACTTGTAATTAATCTTTTAAAAGTGTATATTCAAATTAATAATTAAACAAACTATAACTTACGTGAAGGACACACCTTACGTACCATCCCAACGGTACAGGTGTGTCCTTATTTGCGTTTTAGGAGGAAAGAAAATGAAAACAGTAACTTTACCACATGTAGAACTTGGAACAGAAAAAACAAGCGAAAAAACAATTTACATCAATAGCCATGATAGAATACTGAACAGTTGTATTGTAGGGCCAATTGGCTCTGGTAAACACGCTCAATTAACTATTCCTATAATTAACCAAGACTTACATCATATAACTCACTTCATAAATCAATACGAAAAGGAATTAACTAAGCATAATTCTGATAACATAGCAGACGATATCTTAAACGGTATAACTGTTATTTCACCAGATAATAATTTATGTCGCAGAGTATTTAATTTAGTACAAGCACATAAAATCCCGGAAAACTCGGTTTTCTACATTGATCCAACTAATCCAAATACAAAAGGAATAAATATATTACATGGACCCGTTGATAAAGTTGCAGAGGTTTTCGCAATGGCTATAAAAGAAATAGCTAATTCTGATGATGTGTTCTTTCAGCAGTCTCAAATTAACCATATAAAAAATTATGTCTATTTGTTAAAACTCCATAGCCCTGAAAGAACTGCAACATTTGATGATATTAGTAGAATGTATGAAGATGTAGAACACGTACGCTATATGCATAAACTTTTAAAGTTACGTATAGACCTATTAAGCGAAGTGGTGAAAAGTAAAACTGCTCCTAAAGAGCGAATCAAAGAGTATGAACTTGCGAAAGAAGTTGATGCTTGGTTTGATCATACAATTCAAGAAAAGAAAGATTCGGAAGGGAAAACCGTCATTCATAAATCCGGAAAATATCAAGGACAGCCAATGTACTATGATAATAAAGCAGAACATGTTAAGGAATTGTATATCATAGTGAAAGAACTCTCTGCAAACGAATTAATACGTCGTGTATTGTTTGATGATTCTACCTTTGATTTTAACAGCCATTTAGAATATGGTGGGGCATTATTAGTTAATACCGCGCAAGAGGAACTTGGCGACCTATCTAATGTATTAGGAAAATTCATTTTAATGAGTCTGCAGCAGTCCGTATTCCAAAGGGAACTAGGTTTATCATTCCATCATCTAGTTGTAGATAAAATTACAAACTATATTGTAGAACCATTTATCGAACTTCTGAAACAAGCTCGAAAATACAAGTTAATAATCACCGTTACTGATGAGTCATTATCGGAAATATCTCAAAAATACTCTCCCGAATATTTACATTCTTTAATTGCTAATTTTAGAAACAACATCGTATTTGGGGGTATTTCATCATACGATGCGAACATTTTCTCGGATTTACTTTATGAAGTCGCGGGGGAGAAAATACTTACAGCAGATGAACTTCAGACACAGGAGGCATACACGTATACTGCTTCTATCGCGTATAATAATCAAATTCAAATTATAAAACAAATTAAGGCAAAATTTGTGGAGAAAGAGGAATTTTCTGATGCTACTATCCAAGTAAATGAAATGGCCGGACAATATTGGTATGGTTCTAGACCTGGTATGAATGAATCTATAGCAAACTTATGATTTTAAAATTATTCTTGCATTTGAGTAGAAATACCATTATATTTATATTAACAACTATATAAATAAACAATAATTTACGTGAAGGACACACCTTACGTACCATCCCAACGGTACAGGTGTGTCCTTTTTTACGTTCTAGGAGGAAAATATAATGGCAGAAGATAAGACAAACACTCAAACTGTAGAAGAACTTGGAATGGCTTTTGAAACAGAGAATCCACAAGGTGACACGGTGTTAGAAACAAACTTTAATCAATTTGAGCGAGTACGTGATCATGAACTAGAGGAATTAGCCCGTATGAAACGTGAGCGTACTGTAGGAAAAGGCTTAATTACAGTCGTATCCGAAAAGCTATTCCCAACTAAAAACGGAAAGTCTGAGCGTATACAAGTACTTACAATGCAAATTGGTACTCATACAACAGCATATTGCCCCATTACAGAGGCAGGTATAAATGTTCCTAAAAATCCTCAATGGCTAGTTGGTAGAACCAAGCCTTTAATCATTGAACACTTCCAAAAAACGGAGGAAGGCAACTTTGCTGTTGTATCTATCACAGCAGGGGAATTGGCACTTCAAAAAAGATTATATGAAGAAGTGACAGCGCAAGAGGGCAACAAGGTATACACAGGAACCGTTTCAGGACATATCCCATCTGCACAAACTGTTTTAGTTGAAGTACACGGTGTAACAATAGGTGTAAGGTACTCACACTGGTCCTATACATTCGTTCGTCCGGAGGATATTGTCATTGGTGATGTTGTAGAACTTATCATCGATAAAGTAGGGGAAAAGAATGGCCGCTATGAATTTAGAGGAAATAAAAAGAAACTAGAAACAGATCCAATTGAAAAGTTGTTAGAACTAAAGAAACGCCGCGACCGCTTTGTAGGTAAAATTGTTGGGGTAGACGCTATTGCGGGTATTTTCGTAGAGGTTGCACCAGGAATTCAGTTTAAAGGACTTAAGAGCCGTAATCTTGCTAATCCAACTGTAGAAGATGCGAAAAATCAAACGATTGTTACATGTGAGCTGCTTAATATCGACGCCAAAAATAGAAAAGGTACAGTACGTATCCTAAATTATCCGCAGGGACAAAGTAAAAAAACTAATTCGTCAATTTTTCAATTTTAATGGATGACTTATGCGTACAATAGAGAAACAATTGCCTACTTATGTCCCTTCTATTCCTCATTTATCAAGTGAGGATGTACAGGGACTTCAAATATATCGAATACATGAACTGGATAAAACCTATGTATTCCATTCTTTTGACGAATTGGTTAAGTTTAAGCAGCGTTTAACAGAAGAACAGTATACCGTACTTGCTTTCATTGGTGTTCATACATCTGTTCGATTTAATCATTTATTATATTTATTTAAGGATAAATATTCACGTAAGAAAATAAATGATGCACTTCAAGGATTACTTTACTACCGTCTAATTGAAAAATGGCAAGTGGAGAGTTTTGATATGGAGATCTTTGAAGAAACATATACGTTATCCGACAATGGTTACAAATTTTTAAAATACTGGCAGGGAAATATGTTCTTCTTTGCCCCAGAACGAATTGATAATCACGGTAAATATGTCCACCTACGTTATTGGCACGATATAGATTTAATCTGCCACCTGCGTTATGCTCCATCGTTTTTAGGTCATATTATGCATCCATCTATTAGTAAAGGGGTTTTTACCCCTCCTTTAAGTTTTGCAGTGCAAGGCGGAGTAAATCACATATTTAATTTCGTTGTATACTCCACTCTACTAACAGATAAAAAGGATCGTTTAAAACGAATTATTGCTCGATGGAAAGATTTCGTAGAATCAGGAAAAGATGTTATTATGCAAGATTTAGGAAACAATCCTACAGTGTTAGTTATCTATGTTTCTACTGAAAACCAAGCAAAGCAAATTAATAATGAACTATTACTCGACCTGCTCCCTGGTAAAGTATTGTTATGTATAGGAGAAACCTTGCATATACAAGGATTACAACATGCATTTTACCAGCCCCTTGCAGAAGGAGAGATTAAACAATTAAATACAAAGCTATTCGCAACAAACTAAGCCACCCTTACAAGCTATTGATTCATTTTAAAGGGTGGCTTGTTTGTTATATAAAAAAGCGTGGAATATTTAAAAATAATTTAAGAAAACGAATTATCCTGTATCTCCCTCTATACAAATTACGGATTTTACGAAATAATATTCTTTGACACCTTTATACAGAAAAACAATATATACAAATATAAACAATCGTGTAAAGGAATATATTTGAAAGGAGTAACAAATTGCTACGTATACAACGAGGGTACATGTATGATCCAGATGATAATGAGGTCATTGTGAACGAAATTTTCTACAACGCTGCATCCGAACAAAAGTTAGGAAGCAAAATGGGTGTGTTTTCTGCAGACAAACTACCTACTTCCATTTTTAAAAAAGTTCAAGAAAACGAAAGTATGTCTTATATGGAAAGTATGGAAGTAGAAGAACAAACCATTCCAGAAATACTATGTCATTTAGACCAAAATCAAAAACCAGAAAAACTTTATTTTGAAATGCAGTACATGGTGTAACAACAAGAACTGAAATAAGAGGGGATTTATAAACGTTGAAACAGGGGCATTATTATATGGTACATAAAACAACTATATATAAATTCCCTTCTTATTTTTGTTTCCTTAAAACAATTGAATATGATATAAAAATAGATTAATATATAACTATATTTATTGTTTAATTGATTCCGTTTATTCCCACACCTTTTTTGTGTTGTGGTTGAGTTGTAGAAGCAAGTTGCGTCTTGTTTCATTTGTGAAAGGGCTTCTTTGAGCCGATTAGTGTATATATAGCTTATTTTGCTATACACATTTTTAATCGACTTAAAGAAGCCCTTTTTGTGTTGTCTT